>JAGGSH010000014.1 GCA_021159185.1 bacterium | reverse complement strand
AAGCAGGTTTTGAGATATTTAGACGCTTTAAAATTAAGATTGGCAATAATTGCAAATTTTAAACATCCCAGGTTAGAATATAAAAGAGTTATAAAATGACAAAACATTTCTATTTAGTTTATAATTAGTGCAATTTGTGCTAAATTAGTGTGTATTTGCGAGTATGAAATATATTCCCGTCATTGGAATGGAAGTGCATGTTGAGCTTAGAACTAAATCTAAGATGTTTTGCGGTTGCAAAAACGGAATGGGGCTGGAAAAACAGCCCAATGTTAATATTTGCCCGGTTTGTTCCGGACAGCCGGGAACTTTGCCCGTTCCCAATAGGCAAGCCATAGAATTTGTCCAGTTGGCAGGTTTGGCGCTTAACTGTGAATTAAGAAAAAAAACGAAATTTGACCGCAAAAATTATTTTTATCCTGATTTGCCAAAGGGCTACCAAATTTCCCAATATGACCAGCCGCTGTGCGAGAAGGGAAGCTTAAATATTGGGGAAAAGGAAATAAAAATTACAAGAATTCACCTGGAAGAAGATACGGGGAAATTAATTCATCCCAAAGGCGCTGATTACAGTTTAGTGGACTTTAATCGGGCGGGAGTTCCTCTTATGGAATTGGTGACGGAACCTGATATTGAAACGGGAAAAGAAGCTAGGCTGTTTTGCCAAAAGTTGCGGCAAATTTGCCGTTATTTGGGAATATCAAACGCGGATATGGAAAAAGGGCATATGCGGTGCGAGGCTAATATCTCGCTAATGGACACGAATGATAAGCGAATAGCGCGAATAAAAAAAGAATTGGGCGATAAAATTAGCATTAGTGATATTCGCGCTGAATTAGCGGATATTAGCGAGTTATACGGAACTAAAGTAGAGGTGAAAAATATAAATTCTTTTAAGTTTGTGGAAAAAGCGATTAATTATGAAATTAAGCGCCAAGAAGAAGTTTTAGAAAAAGGCGATAAAGTCATTCAAGAAACAAGAGGCTGGGATAATAATCATGGTGCTACCGTTTCGCAAAGAGTTAAGGAATCAGCCCATGATTATCGCTATTTTCCCGAGCCGGACATTCCGCCGTTTGAGTTTAGCGAAGATTACATAGAATCTCTTAAAAGTAAACTTCCCGAACTGCCCGATCAAAAAATAAGCCGCTTCAAAAAAGAATATGAATTATCCGAAGATAACGCGGAGATTCTAACATCGCGAAAAGAACTGGCTGATTATTTTGAAGAAGTGATAAGCGAAATAAAAGAAAAAATAGTTTCAGGGGAAATTATTTCAGCTGAAAAAAAGTCCTTGAGGCTGGCGGCTAATTATATCATTACCGAACTTAGGAAGTATCTGGCTTCTCAAGGACAAGAAATAAAAGATGTCAAAATTACGCCGGAAAATTACGCGGAGCTGATAGGAATTTTGGCGGACGGTAAAATAAATTCCAGCGCCGCGCAAGCCGTTTTGGAGGAAATGCATAAAACTGGCGGTGATCCTTCCCAAATAATAGAAACTAAAGGTTTGGTCCAAATGAGCGATGAAAGCGAACTGGAAGAAGCAATTGAAAAAGTGGTTAAAAGCAATAGCCAATCGGTAGAAGATTATAAAAACGGAAAAACCAACGCTTTGCAGTTCCTAATAGGACAAGTAATGTCGGCAACGAAGGGAAGAGCCAACCCGAAGGTAGCGATGGAATTGCTAAAGAAAAAATTAAAATAATCTCCAATTCCAGATCCGCCTCTGGCGGACCGGCAACGAAGGGAAAAGCCAATCCGATTGACATAATCTAAACAACCGCTTATAATTTTGGAGGAATATGGAATATAGCAATAAGGAAAAAGTTTTTAGAATAAAAATAATAAAGCGATTATGAAACCGCCCGTTGGGGCGATTTTTTTTAGTTCTTTTTAGTTAATTTTTAAAAATAGTTAATTTTAAAAAAGGAGGGCGAGATGTCTAGACCAGAACCAAGGAGGATTTTAAAGGTATGCCAGGAATGCGGACGTGTATTAGCTAGTGATTTTCCGGGAGATCTGCCCGAATGGACGCTGCATAATCCGGTCATAAAGCAAGCACAGCTGGAATTACGAAGCGGCACACACATAGAGAAAGTTACATCTTGCGAAGTATGCCGGGGCGAGTATTGTACCAGCGCGCTAGCTTCAGCCAGTTAAATTTTTCATGGGAGTATGGCAACGGTCATGCTCCTGAATTTTTTTATCTACAAAAGTAGAAATCTTGTATTGGTATTAGACCAAAAGCAAAAGCCAGAGAGATATTAATCTACAAAAGTAGAAATCTTGTATTGGTATTAGACCAGTCACTTGGATACTTAATTATCTTCATCTACAAAAGTAGAAATCTTGTATTGGTATTAGACCGTCTTGATGCCATCGTGTCATTATTAATCTACAAAAGTAGAAATCTTGTATTGGTATTAGACACCGTGAAAGTGGTTGAAGTAAGGTATCTACAAAAGTAGAAATCTTGTATTGGTATTAGACGTTGGATTGTGGTCGCTGTAATCATCTGCATCTACAAAAGTAGAAATCTTGTATTGGTATTAGACGAAGCTGAAAAAGGAAATATCCGCGCTAATCTACAAAAGTAGAAATCTTGTATTGGTATTAGACTTGTATTCTTAATCCCTTCTAACGCTTCATCTACAAAAGTAGAAATCTTGTATTGGTATTAGACCAGAGTTATCCACAGGCAAACACTTGACAATCTACAAAAGTAGAAATCTTGTATTGGTATTAGACCCTCTATGATAATACTAGGAGCTATCGTATCTACAAAAGTAGAAATCTTGTATTGGTATTAGACCAAAGTGCAAAAATCGTCAATATAAGTAAATCTACAAAAGTAGAAATCTTGTATTGGTATTAGACCCGAGCCAGACAGAATAGAGATACTATCTACAAAAGTAGAAATCTTGTATTGGTATTAGACTACAATTCCCGCCAGAAAAATTAGTAAATCTACAAAAGTAGAAATCTTGTATTGGTATTAGACGGCATATTTTAGTTAAAGAAGTCAACGGAATCTACAAAAGTAGAAATCTTGTATTGGTATTAGACAGCGAAAATGGCTAACCTAAGCCAAAAAGATGCAAATAGCGCGACCATAGCGACTATGACTTTTTGGCTTAGATAAAAGTTTTCAGTTTTATAAAGACTGAGGTTTTGCATAATACAAAATTTTAATACCCGCACGAAGATTTATACATTTAAATCAATTTTTTAAAGTTCAGACATCAACCGAAAAATACCACTTCTTGCTCCTCTTGCGCCGGATAACCAATTCGCGTAATTTTCTTTTCGCAACTGCTACATATCCCATATATTATCACACTGTCATTATTAGTAAAGGTTTTTTTGTAGCGATGTTCCACTTCGGATTTGATGTTTCGCAAAATTCTTTGGCTATTTTTTATTTCATAAACCGAATATTGCAACCGCCTGCCATATTGCTTGAGAAATTTAGAAAATTTGGTTCTGACTTTATCGTCCGCGATATCATATGAAACTATAAACATATTTTTTTATCGTCTATTTTTAGTTATTAAAAATTCAGGAAAATCTTTTCCGCTAACCACGAAAAAACGATAGAAATCTTTTACATAATTAAAAAGCTCTTCTTTGTTGTCCATTACCGCTTGCGAAAAAAATGCCAGATATTTTCTTTGCTTTTCAAAGTCTAAAACATATTTTCCATTCTTATACTTAAAATCACGCTCGTTTACTTGCCGCAGCTTGTATGACTTTAAAAGCTGCCTGTCTATTATACAGCGAAAAGGCTCTGTTATATCGCAAGACAATGACTTTCTTTGGAAAAACAATTTGTGGTAAAAACCCTTATAAGTGTCAAACCCGTAAAGCTGAAGCAGTGAATCAATGAAATTAAACAAGAAAGTATAACCGATATCCAGCAGAACATTAGCTGGATCAAATTTTGTTCTTGGTGCTCTCCTTATCCAGTTTATTGATTTGAAATAATTTCCGAAAAATTCCTTGCTGTAATTTCCTTCTATTCCAAGAAGTTCTTTATCATCAACAATTTTATCCAATTTCATTTCCAGTTCTTTCATTCTGTTTTCAAAGTTCATCGGAAATCCTTTCTCCCTAAGGAGCAAAAGCTGATTTGTTATTTTATTTTTAATTAAAATTTTCGCCATGTCCAGTTCATTTTCCTTTTTATATTGCTTGTCGCGCAAAATGAAATTACTTTCAAACCCCGCGCTTAAAGCGGCGTAACACTTAAAATTATTGCCCAGTAAAAACAAAGGAATTCCATATTCCCTGCATTTCTTTATTAATACGCTAGTAATAGTGAAATTTCCGATTATAAAAATGGCAAACACCTTAAAACAAGATATTCTATTGCTGTTTTTCCAGTCTTTCTTATATAAAATATTGTCATTCTGGAATTGAAGGCTGTTTTCAATTCCATATTTTGCTTCAATGAACAGTATTTGTTTTTCCATAAAATCGGGCAATGACATCATAATTTTTAGCGGTTGCATAATTCCCGATAAATGCAGTTGTCGCATTTGTTGGGATTGGCATTCTTATTAAAATCCAATAAATTAAAACACTTCATTTTTTCAATAACTCTTCCGAATTCAAATTCCTCTCTTCCGCCCGGCTTTTTGATTTCATATCTTTTATTATCCGCCAAAGAATGGATGAACATTTTTTTCACCGGAAGACCCATTTCTTCCAAGCAGAAAAACTGGGCGTAAAGCTGCAAAATGTATCCATCATAAATTCTTTTGACTTTATATTTTCTTTCTGTCAGATATTTTTTATCTGCG
Organism: bacterium; assembly: GCA_021159185.1. Taxonomy (GTDB): domain Bacteria; phylum Patescibacteriota; class Minisyncoccia; order Moranbacterales; family UBA9337; genus M55B143. Next base: position 41,518 of record JAGGSH010000014.1, on the reverse strand, counting down.
TCGTATATATCTATTTTTCCCATCAAATTAAACCGGCTTGAATAAATTGGAAGCCCTTGCAGATATTTTTTCGCGGTGGAATATTTTCCTTTGTCTATGTTTTCATGCGCGATTTTTCCCACTGTTTGCGGTTTTTCGTGATATATTTTTTGGTCGTAATTTTCATAAAACGAGTGAAAATATAACGACATCGGACAAAAAATAAAATCGTTTATTTTTGAAATTTGAATGTAAGATTCCATATTTTACAATGAAAAAATTTTCAAAACTAAAACAGCATATCTTGGCAGATAAGCTGTTTTTTGTCAATAGCACGCGCGAATTCACGAAGAATAAAATGATATTTTTCGCAATTCAAATCGCAATCATAGATCATTGGCTTTTATTAACATAAAGTGCTAAAATGCAAAAAAATAAGTGAAATTAAAGCTGAATTATAAAAAATTATGGACAAAAACATATTTAAAAAATTTACAAACCAGTATGAATTTTCAAAAACTTTACGGTTTGAGTTGAAACCAGCGGGAAAAAAAGTTGAGTATATTGATAAAAAAACAGGAGAGGTGCGAAATATAACTATTACAGAAAAAATGTTAGAGGAAAATCAGGTCTTTGAAAAGGATGAAAAAGTGGCAAGAAATTATAAAAAGACAAAAAAGTGGTTTGATAAGTTACATAGAGAATTTATTGATAATACTTTAAATGACGCAAAAATAAGTATAGGATTACTACAAGAGTACGAACAGGCATATTTTAATTATAAAAATAACAAGACAACGAATTGGAATGTGTTGAATAAACTTTCAAAAGATATTCGCAATGAAGTTGTTTCGCAATTTGAAAAGACAGCAGAGCTTTGGCGAGATAATTATGTAAAAAATATTACAGATGAGAAATTACGAAAAAAAGTTAAAAAACTAAAGAAATTAGAATTATTGTTTAAAGTAGAGGTTTTTGAATTTCTAAAAAAGAAATATCCTGAAGCCGTAATAGATAAAAAAAGTATTTTTGATAGTTTTAATAAATTTAGCACATATTTCACGGGGTTTCATCAAACACGACAAAATTTTTATAAAGATGACGGGACTTCAACTGCCATTCCAACACGGATTGTTAATGAAAATCTGCCAAAATTTTTGGAAAATAAAAAACTTTTTGAGGGAAAATATTTTAAAAAACATGATAGTTTTTTCAATGCCAATGAAAGAAGTATTTTTACATTGGAGTATTTTCAACAATGCCTGTCTCAAGAGCAAATTGAAAAATATAATGATGTTATTGCGGGTTTAAAATCTAAAATCAACGAAAAAAGACAAAAAGCAGACAACAAAAATGATTTTCCGTTTTTCAAAACCTTGTTTAAGCAAATTCTTGGCGAAGAAAATAAAAAGGAAACAGAACAATCAGATTTTATTGAAATTACAACCGATGATGAAGTTTTTACTGTGCTGCAAGATTTTATTGATGAAAATGAAAAACAACTGCCAAAAGCAAAGAAATTATTTGAAAAATTTATCAAAAGTCAGTTAGAGCCAAGTGATGATTTTGAAATAGAAAAAATTTATGTTGCAGGACGATTTATTAACACAATATCCAATAAATATTTTGCGGACTGGAACACGATTCGCAGTATATTTATAGAAAAAGGCAAAAAGAAGTTTGATGAATTTGTGTCATTGCAAATACTTAAAGATAAATTGCAAAGCGTTGAAATAAAAAAGCAGGATTTTTTTGATAAAAAGTATAAAGATATTTATGAATTGGAAGATGACTATTATAAAATTTTCTTAAAAATTTGGAAAAAAGAATTTGAAGAAAATATAGAGAATTACAAAAAGGGATTAGAATCTGTTTACACAATAATCAAAGCTGATAAAAGATATACAAACAAAAAAGATTTCAGAAAAAATGATAAAGGTAAATATATAAAAAATGAAAATGGCGGTAAAATAAAATATGAGGCGCAGAAAGAAACTATTAAGTTATATGCAGATGCATCGTTATCGCTTTATCAAATGATGAAATATTTTTCTTTGGAAAGTGGCAGGGATCGCCACTGGAATCCAATGGGATTAGAAGAAGATACGAATTTTTATAATATATTTGGAGAGTATTATAATAATGTTGATACATGGAAGTATTTTAATGAATTTAGAAATTATCTAACAAAAAAACCGTACAGTGAAGATAAAATCAAATTGAATTTTGAAAATGGAAATTTACTAGGAGGATGGCCTGATAGTCCAGAAGGTAATACACAATATAAGAGTTTTATTTTTAAAAAGGATAATAAATATTTTCTTGGGATTACAGATTACACTAGAATCTTGGATAAAAACCGTTATCCAAAAATATATAGATCTAAAAACGATGTGTATGAAAAAATGGTTTATAAACAATTAGATGGAAAAACTATTTATGGCTCTTTGTACGGTGGACAATTTGGTACAAAATATTCTGATGACAAATTGGATTTATCAGACAAGGAATTAATGAATCGCATTGGTCTACTTTTAAAAAAACGAGTTGAATCTTTTCCGCAATTACAGGTTATTATCGATAAAATTGTTAAAAATGGATATTCTGATCCAAAAAATATTGCTACGGATATTTCGAAATTGAATCTGTATAGTATCTCACTTGTAAAAGTTGACGCTTCTTATCTTCAACAAGGAGAATTTGAAATTGGTAATGATATAAAAAAGTTATATCTTTTCGAAATCTACAATAAAGATTTTGCGCAAAAAGCTGACGGAAAGAAAAAATTGCATACATTATACTGGGAAGAAATTTTTTCTGAGAAAAACAGAGAGAATCCAGTATTTAAACTTAACGGTCAAGCGGAGATATTTTTTCGCAAAGCGTCTTTAAAAAAAGAAAAAGAGTTGCGTACAAAAAAAGATAATGCACACGAAATTATAAAGAATAAACGCTATACAGAGAATAAAGTTTTATTTCATTGTCCAATAACTTTGAATTTTGGAAAAGAAAAAGTTAGTGAAAGAAATAAGAAAGCACACATAAAAAATTATAATATAAATATCCGAGAACACCTCAATAGTGGTTCTGGGATAAATGTTATTGGAATTGATCGTGGAGAAAAACATTTGGCATATTATTCTATTGTGGATTGTAACGGAAATATTTTGGAGATGGATTCTTTTAATACTATCAACGGTACAGATTATCATAAGGTGTTGGATAAACTTGAAAAAGAAAGGGACGCGCAAAGAAAATCTTGGCAGTCAATTGGTAGAATCAAAGATATGAAAAAGGGTTACGTGTCTCAAGTTGTAAAAAAGATTTGCGACTTGATGATTAAATATGATGCAATTGTTGTTTTTGAAGATTTGAATGTGGGATTTAAACGTGGACGATTTGCAATTGAAAAACAAGTGTATCAAAACTTAGAATTAGCATTAGCAAAGAAGCTTAATTATTTTGTTTTGAAAGATAAAAAAGAAAACGAACAAGGTCATCACACAAAGGCGTATCAACTTACACCAAAAATTGATAATTTTCAAGATATCTATAAACAGTGCGGGTTTATGTTTTATATCCCAGCAAGTTATACATCGGCAATTTGTCCAGTGTGCGGATTTCGCAAGAATATTCAAACACCAACAGAAACAAAAGAAAAGAATAAAAAATTTGTTGAGCAATTTAATATTTCGTACGAGGAGAACAAAAACAGATTTTGCTTTAAATATAAACGTCGCAGTGTTAATAATGAAAAGATAGATAAAAAAACTAAAAAGAGTAATGGTTTTCGATTGTTTGAAAATATGGTTTTGAGAGATGATTTTATATTTTATTCTAATGTCGAACGATTGCAATACTCACGGAAAGATAGGAAAACACACAAGCGATATCCAAATGATGAATTGCTAAAAATTTTTGAAAATAATAACATTAATGTCGCTAAAAATATAAACGAGCAAATTAAAAATGGAAATTTTGAAAATAAGAATTTTTATGATCCATTAATTTGGCAGATTAGATTGATTTTACAATTGCGTAACGCAATCAGTTCAGAAAAAGAAAATAGAGATTTTATTCAATGCCCTGCTTGTCATTTTCATTCGGAAGAAAATTTAAAAAGTTTGGATAAAAAATATAAAGGTAAAGGCAAATTAGAATTTAATGGTGATGCCAATGGCGCGTATAATATTGCAAGAAAAGGCGGACTTGTTATAGAAAAAATATCTCAATTCAAAAATAAGTATAAAGATTTGAGCATGATGCAGAATCAAGACCTAATTATAACGCAAGAGGAATGGGATAAATTCACGCAAAAACAAATTTCAGCCTAAAATCTGTGTAAATTGCTAGTCTATACTCCTAAAATGCGAAAAATATTTAAGAGAGTTATTGAAGCTGATATATAAAACTACAGAGTTAACTCTGTAGATACAATTAAGAAAAAAATATGGGCAGAAAAAAAGTGGAAAATAGAAATGTTAGAAAACTTGCCAAGGTTGGCGGAGGAACTACTTACGCCATCACGCTTCCAATTGATACCATTCGTTTATTTGGTTGGAAAGAGAAGCAAAAAATGATAATTGAAACTGACAAAGCTAGAAAAAGAATTATCATTAAAGATTGGAAAAAATAAAATTACAAAGATTGCAAGCTTATTGAATTTATATCCGGCATTCTAAAAAACAAAAATATTTCACTTAGCTTTAATCGTAGCGCTGTTATTATGGAATATGTTTGATCAATACCATACAAATATCTGGTTCCCCTGCTTGGTAATCATTATCGGGCTGGTAAGCTGTAGTTATTATTTATGGGAAATGAGAGAAGCTTCACAGTAAAAGCGCAAAATAAAACTACAGAGTTTTCAAACTTACGGTCAGTATGCTAAAAAAATAAAAAGGTTTCACTTAGCTTCGATCGGAGACAAGTGAAACCTTTTTATTTATGGTTTAAAAAATTTCTCACTTCTCTTTCAATCTCTTTATAATTCTCCAGCCATTTGATTCTTTTGTCTTTTTGAAACCAGGTCATTTGGCGTTTAGCGTAGTTTTTCTCCGCCAGATATATTTTTTTCGCCAGCTCTTTTCGCGATATTTTATTTTGCAGGTATAAAGGAATCCAATAGTATGCCAGTCCGAAGCTTTGGATTTTTTTCCAGCTTAATTTTTTATCTTTCCGCATTTTTTCCACTTCGGCGATCATTCCTTGCTTAAACCTTTTGCTTATATTTTTCCTTATTCTTTCCCGCAAAACTTTTTTAGGATGCTTTATTCCAATTTGCAAAAAGGACATCTTCTCACGGTCGTGGAAAGATGTTCTTTTTGTTTTTCTTAATTTTCTTAATCTTAATCGGGGGACTTTTCCCAGCGCTTCGCAAATTTCAATGGCGCGAATGAGACGGACTTTATTTTTAGAATCAATCGTTTTGGCTCGCGCCAAATCTAATTTCTTTAGTTTTTTGAAAAGTTTTTCGGCGCTTAATTTTTCCAGTTTTTTCCTTAGCGCTTTATTCGGCTTAACTTCCGGAAATTGGACATCGTCAACAACAGCTTTTATCCAAAATCCGGTCCCGCCGCAAATTATGGGAAGTTTGTTTCTTTTTAAAATATCTTGAATTATTTTCTCGGCTTTTTTCTTGAATTTAGCCGCGTTATAATCAGTGCGGGGGCTAACAATATCTATCATATGGTGCGCTATGCCCTGGCTGTAATATGGAGATAATTTTTTATTTTTAAATCGTGATTTTGCGTTTTGCGTTTTGATTTTTGATTTTGGCGCGGAAAAATCGCTTGCGATTTTTCCTGCGCCAATGTCCATTCCGCGGTAAATTTGGCGGCTGTCGGCGCTGATAATTTCCCCGCCGAATTTTTTAGCCAGCTTAATGGCCGCGCTGGATTTTCCGGAGGCGGTGGGGCCGAGAATGACGATTATTTTATTGTTGCGGTTATTTGCTTTCATTAATTAATTGCCTTAAAATTTTTTCTCTTCTTTTTTTCTCTTTCCATGGTATGGGATCGCCCAGAGAAAACGCGGCGGTGCCGGGGCGAGGAGAATATTTGTTAATGTAAGCTTTGCTATAGCCTACTTTTTTAAAAACTTCCATCGTTTCTTGGAAATCTTTTTCGCTTTCGCCCGGAAAGCCGACAATGACGTCGGTAGTAAAAACGGCGCCGGGAATTTTTTCGCGCGCTTTTTTAATAAGATCCAAATAATATTTTTTTGTGTAAGGGCGGTTCATCATTTTCAGGATTTTATTACTGCCAGATTGGACGGGAAGATGGATTTCACGGGAAATGTTGTCATTTTTGGCGATAACGCCGATTAGCTTGCCTGAAAAATCTTTAGGATGGGATGTGAGGAATTTGAAATTTATTTCAGGAAACTTTTTAGCCAGATAATTAAGAAGTTCCGGAAATTTTGTTTTTCTTGACTTACTTTTTGTTTTGCTTATTCCGCAATAAGAATTTACGTTTTGTCCCAAAAGCGTAATTTCTTTATAGTCTTTTTTTGCTAAACTTTTTATTTCTTTTAAAATATCGCCGGCTGGACGGGAAATTTCCTTTCCGCGGGCGTAAGGCACGACGCAGTAAGAACAGAAATTATTGCAGCCAGTCATTATGGGAACGAAGGCCTGGGAGTTATCGCTATATTTTGGAGTAATGGATAGATACGAGTAATGATTAGGAGAAGTATTATGTATTATGCAGCATGTAGCATGCGGAGGTTTTTTATTGCTTGCCGCTTGCCGCATAATACTTGCCGCTTTTTTAGGAAAATCCTTAATCTCAATGAACAAATCTGCTTTGCCTTTAAGTCTTCTTTGGACATCTTCGCGGCGCGCCAGGCAACCGGTTATAATAATTTTAATTCGGGGATTACTTTTTTTAATGTTGTGAATTTGTCCGTAAACGCGGTCTTCCGCCGTTTGCCGCACTCCGCAAGTGTTGAAAATTACCAAGTCAGCCGCGTTTATATTGGAAGCCGGTTTTAATTTATATTTTTCCAGAAGGCTGGCAATTCTTTCGCTGTCCGAGTAATTCATTTGGCAGCCGAATGTTTTTATAAAATATTTCATAATAAATTTTCTGAAACCGCTTTATGGCGCTTATCAAAGTAGCTTAAATCCAGCCAAAAATCAAGCATAATGCTTGACAAAATTTATTAATATGTGCTAGTCTAGCTGGAAGTGTTTAAATTGTGAAAAATGACGATGATGGAAAAAAACAAGAATTTAAAAAATTCAGCAGGGGCTAAGCTTCTTTTTTATAGTACTTTAAAGGAAGTTATTTCTGGTTTTCCCGAACGTTCCCAGGAAATAATTAAAATGAGGTTCGGAATAAGCGGAGAAAGTCCTCAAACATTGGAAGCTATAGGTGGCCGCTATCAAATTAGCCGGGAAAGAGTGCGTCAGATTATCAGGGAAATAATAAATAAAATAAGACATGAAGAAAAGCGCGCCCTTTTGGAGCCGGCTTTCGCGAAAATTAAATTTACAGTTACTCAAAATAATGGTATAATAAGCAGAAAGAGCTTGTTAAATAAATTGAGCGAGGATTCAAGAGAGCAGGGCGTAGTTGAATTTCTGCTGAACTGCACGGATGAAGTCAAATCTAAAAAGGAGAAAGGGATATTAAAAGATTCTGTTACTGTTGCCGGCTTCAATCTTAACTATTGGAAAGAAATTATAGAACAAGTAAAGTTAATATTAGAAGAAGAAAAGAAGGTATTTAAGAGCGGTCATTTATTTGAGAAAATTTTTAGCAGGGGAGCAAAAATAAACAAGAAAGAATTTTTTTGCCATCTTTCCGTTTCAGAAGAAATTAAGAAAAATAATTTTGGAAAATGGGGGCTAATCCAATGGAGCGAAGTTAATCCCAAGGGAATAAGGGAAAAAACTTTCTTAGTTATGAAAGAAATAAGGAAGCCTCTTCACTATAAAGAAGTGGCTAATCTTATTGAAAAATACAAGCTTAGCGAGAAGAGTGTTCATCCCCAAACAGTCCATAATGAGCTTATTAAAGATGACAGGTTCGTTTTGGTGGGCAGGGGAAAATACGCGCTGGCCGAGTGGGGATACAAAAAAGGAACAGTTAAAGATGTTTTAAAAGAAGTCTTAAATGAGAAGGGCAAGCCGATGGAACGCGAAGAAATAGTGGGCAAAGTGTTGTCATTGAGGGATGTAAAAGCGTCTACGGTAGTGGTTAATCTTAATAATTTTTTTGAAAAGGTGGGCGGAAATAAATATACCGTCAAAAAGTCTGCTTGAAAACTCGTTTTAAGCTAAGAAAAATTTTCTAAGCAAATCTTCCCTCTTGGTGAAAAAGGGAGAAAAACAGATTCTAGGAAAAAACAAAAGAAATGAATATTTTACTTGACAGTTTCGCGGACATTTGGGAATTTTTTAAAGCCATTTGGCAAGCGTTTTCCATTTTTTGGTTTATCGTTCTGCCGGTGGCTTTTTATTATTTATTCAAGATTTTATGGATGGATTTCACTCAGGAAAAGTTCGCGAAATCCATAAAATGGACGATGCTAGAAATAATTCCGCCCAGGGACATTGAAAAAAGTCCCAAGCCGATGGAATCCATTTATGACGGTTTAACGGGCATAATGAGGGGGTTTAACGCCTTTGAAGAGTTTGTTGAAGGCATGTTTGTTCTTAAGTTTAGTTTAGAGATTGTCAGTAATGAAGGGAGCGTCCATTTCTATATCAGAACCCCGAAAGATTTTAGAAATTTGATTGAAGCGCATATTTACGCCCAATATCCCGAAGCGGAAATAATGGAAATTCCCGATTATGTTGACGAAGTTCCCAAAGTCATTCCCAATAAAAACTGGAATTTGTGGGGGTGTGACTTTGAATTAACCAAGCCGGATCCGTATCCGATTAAAAGTTATACTTGGTTTGAAGAAAGCATTACCGGGACTATGATAGATCCACTGGCTTCTTTAATTGAAACGATTGGAAAATTGGGGCCCGGGCAGAAAATTTGGCTTCAATTTGTCGTAACTCCGGAAAAAGATACTTGGTATAATACGGGGAGAGAATTAGTTGAAGAACTGGCAGGCAGGAATAAAAAGTCCCCGGGATTTTTTGAAAGGTTACTGGGGGACATAGGCGATATTTTTCAAGAAATATTCGGAGGAATGTTTGGTCCGATAGAATTTGCCAAGAAAGAAGAAGGCGGAGAGGAAGCTCCTTTGGAGTTTCGCTTAACTCCCGGAGAAAAAGATGTGTTAAAAGCCGTGGAGAGCGGAATCGGAAAAAGTGTTTTTAAAACAAAAATGCGTTTTATTTATCTAGGTCAAAGAGAAAATTTTGATAAATCATCCATCAGTTCTTTTATGGGAGGCATTAAGCAGTTTGCCGATTTGAATTTAAACAGCTTTAAAATTCATGATCAGTCTAAAACTTACGCTCTTCATCTTTTCGCGGATGCCAGAACGCTTTACCGCCAGCGGAAAATTTTCAGAAGATATAAAGACCGGGATTTTGACGGAGCCACTTTTATTCTAAACACGGAAGAGTTAGCCACGGTTTTTCATATGCCCGATATGGGAGTAACAGCGCCGGCTCTCCATAAAGTGGAAGCCAAAAAAGGCGGCGCGCCGGCTAATTTGCCTGTTGGATGAATTTACAACTTACAACTTATAACCTACAACAAAAATTAATTTTCCAAATTTAAAACTATTCGCATATTATGTCAAATATAACTTTTTTCGCTAAAACTAATTTCCGCAATCAAGAAACAACTTTTGGGATTAAAACCGACGATCGGCGGCGGCATATGTATATTGTCGGTAAAACCGGAATGGGTAAAACTAACCTTCTGGAAAATTTGGTTATTCAGGATATCAAAAACGGACAAGGTGTTTGCTATATTGATCCTCACGGAGACACATCCGAAAAATTATTGAAAGCCATTCCCTCAAATCGGATTAACGATGTTATCTATTTCAATCCGGCTGACGCTGAATTTCCGATAGCTTTTAATATTTTGGAAGCTGTCAGTGAGGACAAGAAAAATTTGGTGGCTTCGGGAATGATGGGAGTTTTCAAAAAAATATGGCCGGATGTATGGAGCGCCCGAATGGAATACATTCTCAACAATACGATATTGGCCCTTTTGGATTATCCGGGATCAACAATGCTGGGAGTCAATAGAATGATGTCCGACAAGGATTATCGGAAAAGAGTCTATCTTAAAATAAAAGATCCGGTCGTCAAATCGTTTTGGATAAACGAATTTGACAAATGGGATGACCGATTTAGAAAAGAAGCGGTGGCGGCTATTCAAAATAAAGTTGGACAATTTATTTCTTCTTCGGTTATTCGCCATATTGTCGGACAGCCCAAATCCACTATTGATATGAGAGACATAATGGATAATCAGAAAATTCTGATTGTTAATTTGTCCAAAGGAAAAATCGGAGAAGATTCTATGCGCTTATTGGGCGGAATGGTTATAACTAAAATTCAGCTGGCGGCCATGGGGCGGGTGGAAATTCCCGAAGAAGAACGAAAAGATTTTTATCTGCATGTGGATGAGTTTCAAAATTTTGCCACGGAATCTTTCGCCAATATTTTATCCGAGGCGAGAAAATACAGACTGAATTTAATTTTAGCGCACCAGTATATCAAGCAACTTATTTTTGACGGCAACACGACAGTATGCGACGCGGTTTTTGGAAATGTGGGAACAATAGTTTCTTTTCGGGTAGGCGCGGACGACGCAGAGTATCTAGAAAAAGAATTTGAGCCTGTTTTCATGATGAATGATATTGTCAATTTGCCCAAGTATAATATTTATCTTAAATTAATGATTGATGGAATTGCCGGCGACGCTTTTTCGGCGATAACTTTGCCGCCGGTGGATATGGCGGGAACGGAAGAAAATGAAGAGAAAATAATAAATATTTCTAGAGAACGATATGCCAGTAGCAAGGACGAAGTGGAAGAAAAAATTGCTCGCTGGAGCGGAGTAATCACGCCGGATGTTTTAGCTAAACAAGAATTTGAAAAACCGGAAATTAAACAAGTCGTTAAAGAGCGAGAAAGAAAACCAGAAAGAGAAAGAGAAAATAATATTCAAAAAAAAGTATTATACGATGCGGTTTGCGACACTTGCGGAGCGAAAATCCAAGTGCCGTTTAAGCCTGACAGCCAGCGCCCCACTTTTTGCAAGGAGTGTTTAAGAGATTATCAAAGCGCGACGGCTAAAAGCGAGAACCAAAAAGAGAATGAGCAGAAATTTTCTGTTCGCGCCAAACAAGTAGCGAAAGCTGAAGCAAATGAACGAGAAAGTGAACGAGAAAGTGAAAGTGAAAGTGAAAGTGAACGCCTTAAAAATGCCGAGCGCAAAGTTTATACTCCCAAAGAAAAACCGATAACTTTCTCCCAGATGCAACACATCGCTCCCAAAAAATTCAAACCCCTCCGCAAAAAAGCGGAAGTGGATTTGAAAGGAGTGAGAGATTTAATTAAACAGAACCGTGTTCCGCAATAAGTCATTAGCTTCAGAAGAAGTTATTGAGTTTGCAAAAAATATTGGCAAGATAAAATAGGATGGGCGGATTTGCGAAGGAACCGAAACAAATAGAATTATTGAGCAGTGTTTGAAGCATAGTTTGTCGGAGCCGTTGTTTGAAAATATTACCGATACGCTCCTTTCTGCTTGTTTCTTTCTCTGGCAAATCTTTTTTTAGGAATTGGCGGCGGTTTGATTTTTTTACAGGTTTATGGGGCAAAATTTCAAGATTATTTTAAAATAGCAGAATAAACTCTTGACAGTATATTTTAAATTATATATAGTACTAATGTAAATAATTTAATATTATATATAATACTAGTATAAATAATTTATTATGAATTTAACCAAGTTAGAAGATATTGTCGCTGATCAATTGAAAAATTTTCAAAAAAGGGATATAGGCATAATTAGAAATATTGATTTTAATAAATATTTAAAGACAAAACAAATTACGGTTATATCCGGAATTCGCAGAAGCGGAAAATCAACTTTATTGGCGCAATTTTCCAAAAGATTTAAAAATTTTTATTACATTAATTTTGATGATGAAAGATTGCTTGATTTTAGCGTGAATAATTTTAATGATTTAATGGTTATTTTTCGCAAGATCTATCCGTCCAAAGTTATATTTTTGGATGAAATTCAAGATATAGAAAAATGGGAAAAATTTATTAGAAGAATTTATGATGAAGGATATAAAATATTTTTAACAGGTTCTAACGCCAAATTGTTGAGTTCGGAATTAGGAACTCATTTAACGGGGCGTTATTTTAAGATAGAATTATATCCTTTTTCTTTTAAGGAATTTTTGCATTATAAAAAAGTAGATTATAAAGAGAAAGGCGCGGAGATTCGGGCTAAAATATTAAAAATTTTTGACAATTATTTAAAAAATGGTGGTTTTCCCGAATTTGTAAAATATAAGGACAAAGAGTTTGTCAAAAGAATATATGAAGATGTGCTTTATCGCGATCTGCTGACTCGTTTTAATATAAGAGAAGTTAAATCTTTCAAACAATTGGCTAATTTTCTTTTTACCAATCTTGCGGGAGAAATCAGCTATAATTCATTAAAAAAAATATTAGGATTTAAAAGCGTAATGACAGTGAGGAATTATATTGAATTTATGGAAGAAAGTTTTTTGGTTTTTGAGTTATATAAATACGATTATTCCTTAAAAAAGCAATATGTGTCTGATAAAAAAATTTATGTGATTGATAATGGAATGAGAAATACAGTGGCATTTTATTTTTCCAAAGACCTTGGAAAAATGTTGGAAAATTTAGTATTTATTGAATTAAAAATGAGGGGACAAGAGATTTATTATTACAAAAATAAAAAAGAATGTGATTTTATTATAAAGGAAAAAAATAAAATAACACAAGTAATACAGGTTTCTGTTTATATGGACGAAAATAATAGAGAAAGGGAAGTCGGAGGATTATTGGAGGCGATGAATGAATTTAAATTAAAAAAAGGGTTGATTTTAACCAAAGATCAAGAAGGTAAAGTTAAAGAGGATGGTAAAATAATAGAAATAAAAAGCGTTTATAAGTGGGCGTTAGAATAAAAATAAAAATAATTTTATTCCAATTTTAGCTGAAGTCAGAGAAAAAACCAGCTACGCGATAATCGTTAAGCAATTGGATAAAATCAGTAAAGATTTGGGAATTGAATTTGAAATTGAGGAATTAGACAGGGAAGGAAAGGAAGGGGATGTGATGCATTTGATTTTAATAAAATCAAAGAACAAAATTTAAAAATTTATCAACAAAAATATGGAAAATGGATTTGAAAAATTTTCACCTGGCCAATCGGAGCAAAAGGAAAAAGAGCAAGACAAGAAAGAAGCTAAGAGGCGGCGGGATGACATTTTGGATAAGATCCAGCATTATATAGATTTTTTGAATGAAACTGAAACCGCGAAAAAATTAATGTTGAAGTACGGCTTTGAATATTCAGTGGCGGAAAATATTGTGGAAAAAAATTTAATTAGCCTTGCTGAAGATGTTAATAGTTTAGTAGTTGATAAAGAAATGTATTTAGCAGAGGACAACAGTTTAGCGGATATTGTGGGAAATTCTACGATGATGGATTTGAAACTTGTCATGAGACGAATAAAAAATACAAAGCAAACAGTAAGAAAAGGTCTAGTGGAAGGAAAAATTGGCAAGAAAGAATATGAAGCTAGGAATGAGGAAAATTTAAATAAATTAAAAAAATTTCTTGACAGATTAAGAGGTTCTCTCGGAAAAATGTCATACTATGTCAAAGCTATTTGTGATGATAGAGAAAAATTGAAAATAGAACTGTCCAGTAAGTATGGTTATCTGGAAAAGTTTAGCGATTATTTTTTTGCCGAAAAATATCCCGCTGGCGCCGGCAAAATCGCTTATTTTAGATTTTTCAATGAATGGGAGCAAGGGAATATAATCCAGGAAGATTTAGAAGAAGAACTTGAAAAACTGGATGGTAATTTTATAGACAAAGATAAAATCAGAGAAGATTTTAAGGAGGAACATTTTTCACTGGGTGGGAAGTCTGGGTCTAGCATATAGATTCCGGATATTTTCTCCGAAAATTTCGGAATGACAACCATAAGTATAAGCTCATAAACTTAAAACGCCAAAATTTAAACATAGGGCGCGTTTTTTCTGGCTTGTATTTCGCTATAAAATGAGGTAAAATGAAGAATATGGAAATAATATTGAGCCGGCACGCCGGTTTTTGCGGAGGAGTGAACCGGGCGTATAATATGATCAGAAAAGCAGCGGCTGATTCCGAAGTTAAAAAGCCGATTTTTGTGCTGGGAGATTTAGTGCATAATAAAGATGTGGTTGAAAATATCGGGAAATTGGGAGTTAAAAAAATAGAGATTCCCCGAAAGTTAGAAGCTCTTTTTAATAATATTACTGAAAAAATCGGAACCTTGGTTATCACCGCTCACGGGATGGGGCCGAAAATTTACAAGCTTGCCAAAGAGAAAGGAGTAAATTTGATTGACACTACTTGTCCTAAAGTTATAAGAGTCCAAAGGCTGGCGAAAAATTTTTCCGAATCTGAATCTTCTTGCCAACTGATTGTGATCGGAGACCGCGGACACAAGGAAGTGGAAGGAATTTGCGAATGGGCTAATGGGAAAGCGATTGTGGCGGAAAATAAAAAAGATTTAAAAAATATTAAACTAAATTCTCTTGAAAAGATTGTCGTAATATCCCAGACTACTCAGGATAAAAAAAGTGTAGATAAAATTTTTGAATTTATTAAAAAAAAATATGATAAAGTTGAAACGGTGGACACCATTTGCATGGCTACTCAAAACAGGCAAAATGAAGCGAGAAAGCTAGCTAAAAATAGTGACGCGGTAATTATCGTCGGTTCTCCGACTAGCGCTAATTCTGCCAGATTGTGGGAAATATCTAAAAAAATAAATCCCAAATCGCATTTCATTGAACGGGCGGAGGACATTAAAAAAGAATGGTTTAAAAATTGCCGAAAGATAGGAGTTACTGCCGGAGCCTCGTCTCCCGATTGGGTGATAAAAGATGTGATTAAGTGTTTGAAGAATTTAAAAAAATAATTATGAATCGGATTCTTATTAGCAAAACTCCTGAATTTATCGGAAAGAAAATTAAAATTGCGGGGTGGGTTAACGCTCGCCGCGATCATGGCAAGCTTATTTTTATTGACCTGCGGGACCGTAGCGGAATTATTCAAACGATTATTATTCCGGATAAAGAGGATGTTTATGAAACGGCTAAAAAAGTTCGCAATGAGTTTGTTATTGAAATGGAGGGATTTGTAAAGGAGCGTCCTTCTGGGGCTGCCAATGAAAAAAGTACAATCGGCGAAGTGGAAATGGAAGCAGAAGGAATTAAAATTCTTTCCAAAGTTGAGGACGGGCTTCCCATTGATGTTTCGGAAAAAGAAATGAAGCTTAATCTGGAAACTCTTTTAAATTACCGCTCGCTTACCCTCCGCAATGAAAAAATAAATTCAATTTTCAAGGTTTATTCGGAAATAATAAATTCTTACAATGAATTTATGAGAAAAGAGGAGTTTTTGGAAATTAAAACTCCCAAGATTTTAAGCGCGGCGACGGAAGGGGGCGCTAACTTTTTTAAAATAAAATATTTTGACCGCGACGCTTATTTGGCGCAGAGTCCGCAGTTTTACAAACAAGCCGGGGTGGGAATTTTTGAAAGAGTTTTTGAAGTGGGAACCGTTTTTCGGGCCGAGCCGCATTTTACCACGCGCCATGTTAATGAATATGTTAGTTTGGACGCTGAAATGGGCTTTATTGACAGCTTTGAGGATATAATGAATCAACTGGAAAAAACAGCGGCTTTTATGCTTGACTCAGTAAGTAAAAATTGTAAAAAGGAATTGGAAAAATATGGCGCTGAAATTTCCGATTTTCAAACTATTCCCAGAATAAAACTTACTGAAGCGCTGGCTGTATTGGAAAAAGAATTTGGCAAAAAAACGGAAAAAATTGATATTGATCCGGAAGGAGAGAGAATGATTTGTGAATGGGCTAAGAAAAAATATAATTCTGATTTGATTTTCCTGACCCATTATCCTTCCAGCATTCGCCCTTTTTACACAATGCCCGGCGCCGATCCGCAATATACGGAAAGCTTTGACTTATTATTTAAAGGAGTAGAAATCGCGACCGGAGGGCAGAGAATTCATAATTTAAATAAACTTGTAGAAAGCATTAAAAAACATAAGCTTAATCCTAAAGATTTTAAAAGCTATCTGGATATTTTCCGTTATGGCATGCCTCCCCACGGAGGATGGGGACTGGGAAGCGAGAGAATTCTTCAGAAAATACTAGGGCTTAAAAGCATTAAAGAAGCTGTTTTATTTCCACGGGATGTAAAAAGGCTGGCGCCGTAGAGTAGACTATAATTATCTCAAATTCAAGCTCTCATCTGTCATTTCCGACTTCCCATCAAAAGCGGACAAGCTTGTCTGGCGGCAAACAGAGGTCCTTTGTGTCATTCCCGTCCGCCGCGGCGGACGGGAATCCAGAATAAAATCGCTAGCTTAAAAAAATACTCTGGATTCCCGCTTTCGCGGGAATGACATCTGTCTAAACTTATGCCCGCTGCAACGGATGAGGATGACATAAGAAAGTTACTCTAAATATTTAAATATGTCCATAAAACGCCATCTTATTCATGATGAAAAATTAAATTCCGGCAAAGTAATGCTAGTGGGTTTTATTTCTTTTATGTTGGGATTTTCCGGATCGTTGTTGCTTTATGTGATGTCTTTTTATTTTAAACAATCTGCCGGAACGGATAATGTTGGAATTTTTTATCTGCTATCCTATGCAACAATTTTAGTTACTTTGTTGAACTTGCATAAGCTGGTCAAAAAATTCGGTAAAGTTTGTGTTTTTTATCTAGCTTTCATTTTAAAATTAATTACCATTACAGCGCTGATTTTTTTGCCTTTTTCGGTGTGGGGAATTATTTCTTTGGTAGTTTATATTATTGCAGGGGCTCTGGTTTGGGTAAGTTTGGATACTATATTGGAATCTTTTTCGGAAGACAAAAGCTCCGGAAAGATAAGGGGTATCAATCTTACAATTATGAATGCCGGGATTGTTTTAGGCCCCTTTATTTCCTCCAAAATTTTAGAAGAAGTCGGGTTTGTGGGAATATTTTTTATTTCTCTTCTCATTCATTCCGTTATTTTTTCGGTTGGCTTAATAGGATTAAAAAGAGCCAGCTATAAATTCAGGGGCAAACTGGCCGTAAAAGATCTTATAAAAAAAGTGATTAAAAGAAAAAATGTGATGAGAATTTATTATATTTCTTTTACGCTGGATTTCTTTTACGCTCTGATGGTTATTTTCACCCCTCTCTATCTTCTAAGTTTAGGCTATTCGTGGCATCAGCTGGGAATAATTTTTACCATTATGTTAATTCCATTTGTGCTAATCCAATACCCGATGGGCGTTTTGGCTGACAAAAAAACAGGAGAGAAAGAGTTTTTAATTCTGGCGATTTTTGTAATGGGAATTTCCACTTTTATTTTTTATTGCGCCAACACTCCCAGTATTGTTATTTGGACATTAATTTTACTGATTACCAGAATTGGCGCGGCTCTGATAGAAATTTTGCGCGACTCTTATTTTTATAAAAGAAT
Organism: bacterium; assembly: GCA_021159185.1. Classification (GTDB taxonomy): domain Bacteria; phylum Patescibacteriota; class Minisyncoccia; order Moranbacterales; family UBA9337; genus M55B143. The sequence goes on along the minus strand of JAGGSH010000014.1, from coordinate 23,843 downwards.
TGACGGGCATGATGTTGACATAATTGACTTTTTTAGAACCTCAAGGCCGGTAGCTTATATATCAGCCGCCATTTTATCTACTCTGATTTTATTCTTCTTTCCAATGAAAGCTATATTTCTGCTTGTTTCGATCATAGTTTTCTCGGCGCTTTACCCCGCTTTTCGGCTGGTGGATAATAAAAGCGAGGAAGAAATAATAAACGGAAAAATTGCTAATTAGATTGAAAAATAGTAGTATTATGATGTTGTGCTAATCTGCCAATAAATGCCAATCCGTAAATTGCTAATAAATTTAATAACAAAGCGCTTGTCGCATAATGCTTGCCGCTTGCCGCTTACTGCATATTTATGGCTATTTCTAAAAAAATCACAAATTATCTGGACAAAAATAAATACCGTTATGAAATAATTAAACATCGCACCACTTACACAGCCTGGGATGTTTCCCAAACTGAAAAAGTAAAGCCCAGAGAAGTGGCGAAATCGCTGATGATGAAAGTTGATAGGGATTACGCGATAGCTGTAATTCCGGCTGATAGAAATCTGGACAAAAAGAAATTTCTAAAATTGTTCAATATTCAAAGAAAAAAGGCGGGAGAAAAATGCGCCAAGAAAGTTAATTTTGCTAAAGAAGCCTGGATGAAAAAAAATATTTTAGGCAAAGTAGGCGCTACACCGTCTTTTAGCGGGTTGCTTAAAGTAAATATTTTCGCCGACAAACTACTTTTAAAAAATAGAAAAATTTATCTGGGATCAGGCGAATACAATATTTCCATTAAACTTAATGCCAGCCAATATCTAAAAAAAGAGAATTTAATTGCAGGAAGCTTTAGCCAGAAAAAATAGCTGTATGCCATATAAAGTAAAACTAAAACAATTTGAGGGGCCGCTGGATTTATTGCTGGAACTCATTGAAAAAGAAAAGCTGGATATTACCAATCTTAGCTTGACTAAAGTGGCGGATGAATACTTAAGCTATATTGAGGACAGAGAAAATATTACTTTGGATAATTTGGCCAGTTTTCTTTCCGTCGCTTCTAGGCTGATTTTGATAAAATCCAGAGCCTTGCTTCCTCTGTTAAAATTCAGCGAAGAGGAGGAAGAAGAAATTAAAGACTTGGAATATCAGTTGGCGGAATACAAAAAATTTAAAGATCTTTCCAAAAAAATCGGGAAGTTGTACGATTCGTCCATAATTATTTTTTCTCGCGAAGGATTTTGGGGAGTTAAAGGATTTTTTCATCCTCCGAAAAATATTAATGTCTTTGATTTAAAGAAAACTTTCGTTGAAATATTAAGCGAGATTCCGACGGCTGAAAAATTAGAGCAAGAAGTAATTGGGGAAATAGTCACTTTAGAGGAAAAGATTAAGCATCTTTACGGCCAGCTGGAGAAGAAAGCTGAGGCTTCTTTTTTAGAAACGGTTTCCGACACTCAAAGCAAAGTGGAAATTATCATGTCTTTTCTGGCCATGTTGGAGATGGTGAAGAGAAAAATAATTCAAGCGGAGCAAGGAAAATTATTTGAAGATATTAAAATATGGACCATAAAAAATTAAAATCAGTAATTGAAAGCTTGTTATTTGTTAGCGGGGAGCCGGTAAAAATTTCCAAGCTGGCAAAAATTACTCAAGCGCCGGCGCCAAGCATAGAAAATGCTATAATGGAATTATCGGGAGAATATCTGGGCAAAAAAAGGGGGATAGTAATTATCAAGAAAGATAATGAAGTCCAGTTAGCAACCAGTCCGGATAATTCTTTGTACTCCGGTAAGTTAGTGGAAAGCGAGTTAAAAGAGTCTTTGAGCCGAGTTTCATTGGAGGTTTTGTCGGTGATAGCTTACAGAGGACCGATTACCCGATCGGATATTGAAGCGGTGCGGGGTGTTAATTCCAGTTTTACTTTGCGGAATTTGCTAATGCGCGGTCTGATAGAGCGAGTGGAGAATTCTAAAAATAAGAGACAATATCTTTTCAGGATTTCCTTTGATTTTTTGAAAAAGCTGGGATTGAGCAGTGTAAAAGAATTGCCGGACTATGAAAAAGTTTCTAAAGACGAGAGAGTGGATTCGGTTAAGCAATAGCGTTATTTACAGCTTTACTTTATGTCATTCCGGAATTTTCGGAGTAGTAACGGAGAAAATATCCGGAATCTACGCTTTCAATTATCTCACGCTTAAAAAATTTTAATTAACCTAGATTCCGGATATTTTTTCTTCCACTCCCTGCCTACTGGCAGGCAGACGTTCCAGAAAAAATTCCGGAATGACAAATAGAGAGTGAGTGGCGAAAACTGCAAATAGCATTATAAAAATTTAACAATTTATCCAATGAAATATTTTTTAAGCATTATCGCCGGCGGATTTATTTTAGCAAGCTCTTTTTGGTTTTTTCAGAAAGACAATTGTTTCTCCGCGTTCTTAAACCAAGAAAATCAAGGTGATTCTATTTCTTCCATTGCGTTTGAGGAAAAAGTAAAGGGCGTGGAAAGCCAAAAGAAAAAAAGCATTTCTTTAAAAAAAGTCGCTTTTCCTATTGCGCAGATCCAGCCTATAATAAAAAAAGAAACCTGTGATTTAGCTGTTCCCAACGCGCATGCCTCATTAATTTTAGATGCGGATTCCGGAACCATTCTGCATTCCTACAAGGGAAAAGAGCGGCGGCAAATTGCGTCGCTTACTAAATTAATGACTGCTGTAATCGTGATAGAAGAAATTTCTAATCTTGATGAAGACGCGGTGGTTAGCGGGAAAGCGGTTTACGCGGAAGGAACAAAAGTCGGATGCCCGCGATCAGGATATTGCGTAGGCGAAAGGTTGAAAGTGGGAGAAAAACTTTCCGTTAAATCTTTGCTTAAAGCTATGTTGATGAATAGCGCTAATGACGCAGCCATTGTTTTAGCGGAACACATAAGCGGATCGCAGGAAAAATTTGCGGAACTAATGAATGAAAAAGCAAAAGAGCTAGGACTTAGGGATTCCCACTTCTGCACGCCTTCCGGATTGGAAATTGACGGACGAGAGGACGAATGTTATTCTAGCGCTTACGATATTGCCCGCGTTACCGCTTATTCAATGCAATATGAAATTATTTGGAAGATTTTACGCTTACCCGAAGCGGAAATTATTTCAACGGACGGAAAATACACTCACCAGATTATGAACACTGATCGTTTATTGGATCAACTGCCAAATTGCCTGGGCGGCAAAACAGGATTTACTCCTTTGGCGGGCCGATCACTGATTACGGCAGTAGCTGATCCAACCGGAAAACATAAAATCATAATGGTGGTTTTGGATGATCCTTATCGCTGGCAAGATGTTCAAATGATGGCGAGTTGGGCGTTTGAATCATACGAATGGAGATAGGTGTGAAGTTTGCACTTAGAAAGTTCATCATCAGTATTCCAGAAAACAAACAAAATATATTTTTCTCCAAAGGCCCTCTTTGTAAAATCCAGAGAATTTTGTTTAAATAACAGATTGATTATATCCATCTGACACGCTTAAAGTATTGGCTACGGCCAGAGTAGAAAAATATATTTTGTTTGTTTTCTTCAGGCTTTTAACATTGGCGAGTATTTACATTCTTATGCATATCGCGCAAATACAAACTATTCCTGAAATAGTTAACGTGCTTAAAGTTTTAACGACGGGAGCGCTGGCTTTTTTGCTGGCTTTTTTAATTACTCCTTTTTGGACGCATATTTTATATAAATACAAATTCGGAATTAAAATAAAGAGCCGATCGGTTGACGGCCAAAAATTAACTTATATAAATAAACTCCACGCTAAAAAATCTGGAACGCCAACGATGGGCGGAGCAATAATATGGTTCTCCATTTTAATTTTAGTTTTTGCGTCGCATTATATTTTTCCTGCTGTCGCCGAATGGTTTAATACCGATTTTATCGCCCGGCTGGATTTTTTAAGCCGTTCCCAAGTGTGGCTGCCGCTTTTTGTTTTAACCGCTTCAGGAATTTTAGGGCTTTTTGACGATGTTATGAGCGTTCGCGGCTGGGGAAAAAATAAAGGCGGGGGAATGAGGTTTGCTATGAGGTTTTGGTGGCTGTTGGCTATCGCGGCTTTGGGAAGCTGGTGGTTTTTTTACAAACTGGGATGGGACCAGTTGCATATTCCAGCCGTGGGCGATTTTTCCATCGGGTTCTGGTATATTCCTCTCTTTATTTTTGTTATTCTTTTTACGGCGATTTCTTCCAATGAGACGGACGGACTGGACGGCCTAAACGGAGGGATGTTGTTTATGGCGTTTTCTTCTTTTACGATTATCGCTTTTCTGCAAAATAAAGTTGATCTGGCTTCTTTTTGCGCCGCTGTTTCCGGAGCGCTTTTAGCGTTTCTTTGGTTTAATATCTATCCCGCCCGATTTTTTATGGGAGATACCGGAGCGATGTCTTTAGGCGCCACTTTGGGGATAATCGCTATGCTTACCAATTCCGCTTTAGTTTTATTCATTATCGTTTTCGTTTATGTTATGGAGTCTTCCAGCGTAGCCATTCAGCTTTTCAGCAAAAGGTTTTTTAAGAGAAAAGTATTCTTGGCCGCTCCGCTTCACCACCATTTTGAGGCGATCGGATGGCCGGAACCTAAAATCACTATGCGCGCTTGGATTTTTACCATCATTACCTCCATCATAGGAGTGATAATTGGAATTTTAGGGATGGGGTAGAAAATTATGAGAATTGGAATAAACGCGTCTTTTATTAGGAAACCGAATACGGGAATAGGGCAAGTTTCCTTCAACTTTTTGCAAAAGTTGAAGGAAAGCAGCAAGTATAATGTATTAAGTATCAAGCAAGATATTGAGTTCGTTTTATATTTAGAGGAGGATATTAGCTTGGATTTGCCGAGCAATTTTAAGAAACGAGTATTTTTGCCGTTGTGGAAGCGGGATGATCTTATCCGCAAAATTTGGTGGGAAAAATTTTTGCTTCCTAAAAAAGTTAAAGAAGACGGTTGCGAAGCGTTTATCAGCTTATATCAAAATACTACCATATTACGTAATATGGTAGTAAAGCATATTATGATTGCGCATGATATTATTCCGGAGATTTTTCCGGAATATCTGAATAATTGGCGAAAAAAAATATATTGGAATTTAACCAAGAGAGCTATTAAAAAAGCAGATAAAATTATCTCTATTTCGGAGCATACCAAAAAAGATTTAACGCAATATTTAAATATTGCGCCGAAAAAAATAAGCGTAAATTATGTTGATGTCGATCCGATTTACAAAAAAGAAATTAGCGAAGATGAAAGCAAACGAGTTTTGAAAAAATATAATTTGAAAAAAGGCTATATTTATTTCGGCGGGGGACTGGAAAAAAGAAAAAATGCGGCAAGGTTGTTGAAAGCGTATAAACTGTTATTGAAGAATTTCGAATTTCGAATTTCGAATTTCGATTCAAATATCAATGACCAAATTTCTAATGAAAAAAAAGAAATTAATAATTCAAAAATAAACATTAAAAATTCATTCAAAATTCAAAATTCAAAATTCAAAATTCCCGACCTAGTTATTTCCGGAAAACTAATGCCGAAATTGGCGCCGTTGGTTACGGACACGGAAAAATTGGTTAAGGATTTAGGATTACAGGATAAAGTCAAATTACTGGATTTTGTTCCGCGGGAAGATTTGCCGGCGCTTTACAAAAACGCCGGCATATTCGTTTATCCGTCGTTGTATGAAGGATTCGGCTTGCCGGTTTTGGAAGCCATGAATTGCGGAACGGCGGTGATTTGTTCCAACGCTTCGTCATTGCCGGAAGTGGGCGGGGAAGCGGTGGAATATTTCAATCCAAAAGATGAAAAAGAGTTGGCTGAAAAAATGAAAAAAGTCTTGAATGATAATAATTTGCGAAACAAACTTTCTACGAAAGGCAAAAAGCAAGCCGAAAAGTTTTCATGGAGCAAATTTACGAAGAAGATTACGCCACTCGTTACAATATAACATTATATTGTAGTACGGTTTGATTTGTGATAGTATGTAAATAAAGGTCGGATAATAAAATAAATAAAATAAGAATTTCTATGGCAAAAGTACAAACTCAAAAAGTTGATAAAAACACGCGCTATCGCATGATTGGAGATTTTTATGATATCGTAACGCATTTGAAATCAAAAAATGAGGTAGTCGGTTTTTTTATGGGACTTCTCACATCCAGTGAAGCGTTGATGCTTGCTCGGCGAATCCAAATTGCGCAAATGATTTTAAGTAAAAAGAGTTATGAGAGTATTCGCGAAGAATTAGGCGTTGGACACTCAACAATTACGAACATTGCTAGGTGGCTCTACGGAAAAAATGAGCATTTTCATGAACAGATTCAGAACCATATGAAAAGAAAGTCGCGAAGAAATAAAAAAGAAAGCGAAGAGGGTAGGTATTACGATAGCATACTTGACAGATATCCGGGACATCGGATTTTAAAAGACATACTTGGCTTATAAAAAGTGAAGTTTGTAAGAAGCAAAAAATAAGCTGAATCAAGCAACGGTTCTTTATTACAATATAACATTATATTGTAATAGAGAAAAAAACAGTTTATTATAGTAGGAAGCTTAATCAAATCAAGTTAAATTAAGTTAGGTTAAATCAAATCAAATCAAATCAAGTTAGGACAGGTTACGGACATTCACTACAATATAATGTTATGAAGAACGGCCAAGTATAGCGCAGTAAGAGGTTTAATCAAGTTATAGGCTCATCTACTACAATATAACATTATATTGTAGTAGAGAAGGGATAGGGAAATTTGAAAATTACCAGTCTATCTTGAACAAAAAAACTTTTAGTAGGGTTAACCATTTCTGTTAAGAAAAATTTTTAATTTCACCACGCACGAGGATTTTTGTTGGTAAAAAATAAAATAAAAAAGACGGAGATTTTTCTCCGTCAGAAGAAAGAGTGTATGTATGTTTATGATATATTTACTTCCTCTGTGTCAAGATTAATAACGACATTTACCTTTTCAAAAACGAGGGTGAGGGTAAGTAAGCCACTAGTGCAAGTGCAAGTTTTTCTTATCAGTTTTTTAGACGCCGGTAAATTTAAACTTACCAGTGGCAAGGGGAGGGGGCGCGGCCCCCTTTTAGGAAGGGAATATATGTCTCCAGTTTTTTCATCATAAAAAAATTCCTTTTTGTCACTTTCTGCGATTTTCATTTTTTGTCTCCTTCCCCCTTTTGAATTTTTTGCGCTCTGATGTTAGAATAACAACACCAGAGCGATAATTGTCAAATAACTTGATTAACTGCTTATGCTATCGTTTTTGCAAAAAATTGTCAGGGGGCTGAAGCCGCTTATTGGCAAAACTCTTGCCCCAGTCCTCTCCCAAGGGGAGAAGGGGATCGGAAAGTGGCTTATTCTAGCCAACATCTTGCTGGTTTTCTTTTTAATCCTGCTTTCCAATACTGAAGTTTTGCCGTTTAAAAATTGGGGAGATTTTGGTTTTTTCGCGGCGGTAACTTTTATTTTCGCGCTTTATCGGCCGGGCTGGGCGTTTTTGTTTTTTATTGGGACGATAATGCTGGAAAATATAAACTTGGCGCCGGAAAGTTTGGGAATAAATGTCCGCCCTTACCAGTTTCTCGGCGCGTTAACAATCATCGCGGTTTTAATCCGTTTGGTTTCAAAGCGATTGAATTTTAATCTGCCGAAAATGAACTGGTCGGATAAAGCCATTATTGTTTTTGCCGCAGCGGGATTCGTAAGTGTTTTGGGAGCGGCAAATAAGAGCTTGGGTTTGAAATATTCCGTAATTATTCTTTCTTTCGCGGCGCTTTATTTTTTAGTCAGATTATTTATTCAAAATATAGATGACATAAAAAAGATCCTGCCGTTCTTTCTAAGTTCGTCCGCCGTCGTGATACTCTATGGAATTTGGCAGAATGCGAGGTTTATGAGCGGCTTAGAAAGTTTTGAAACAATGCCTGGACGGCCTAACGCGACTTTCGCGGAAGCGGACTGGCTGGGAACATTCCTTGTTTTTTTATTAGCTATAGTTTATAGTTTGCTTTTTCATTCTTATAAGTTTGCAGATAATCAAAGGTCTGGAATTTTCAATTTTCAATTTTCAATTTTCAATGAATTTTCAATTTCTAAATTATTTAATTTAAAATTGATTTCAAATTTCAAATTTCAAATTTCAAATTTTTTATTATGCTTATTGCTTACCGCATGCTACATACTGCTTATTTTAACCGTGAGCCGATCCGCTTGGCTGGGGGCGATTATGATTAGCATTATGTATTATGTATTATGTATTATGTATTTTTTGAAAAGTAAAAATGTCAGATTACTCTGGATTTCCGCTTTCGCGGGAATGACATTCGCATCCGCGCTTGGAATTGTCGCGGTTTTCAATTTAACCAACTTTGAACTGGGAAATCGCTTGCAGAGCGCCGGATCAGGGCTGCAGAAAATTACCGTGGCTTGCGCGGACAAACAGCAGGCGAAAGAATTGCAACAGCTTCAGCAAATAGAACATTTAGAACAGCTAGAACATTTTTCTTGTTGGCATATAAATCTTGAAGAAATAGAAAAAGAAAAAGCGGCGGGGAATGCGGTAGCGGAAATCTATCGCGATGATCCCAATGTTAACGCTCGCTCGGAAATTTACCGGAAATCCTGGGGAGAAATTAAAAAGCGCCCCGTCAGGGGGATTGGCTGGGGGAATATTTCAGAAATTTTAGGGATGGACGAGAGAGGCGCGGGATTAAATTCCAGTAATATATTCCTTGAAGTTTGGCTGGGAGCAGGAGTGTTGGGATTGGCGTCCTTTATTTTTATATTGCTCAATATATTGATTAGAAGTATTTATTATCTTCAAAAAGGAATTACGAATTACGAATTACGAATTACGAATTTTAATTTATTTTTGCTCCTTTCCTTTTTCGCTATTCTCATTCCCAATTTATTCAACGCCGGAATCATGCTGGGATTTTTGTGGGTGTGGTTGGGAATTGCGCAAATGAAACAATTTAACAATGAAACAATTTAACAATTTTAAAGTTGGCATTGATATACGCAATATCGGCAAAAAAAGAACCGGCGATGAAGTGGTGTTTTTTGAGCTAGTGAAAAACTTGGAACGCATAACGCGTAACATAAAACGCGAAAGGAGATATAATTGCAAATTTTTACTTTTTACTGATATAACAGATGGAGAAATTTTAAAAGATATAAAGAAGGACTTGAGAATTGAAGACAGGAAGGATTTTGAGATTGTTTCCTTGAAATCTAAAAATAAGTTTATCTGGAATTTATGGGCATTGCCAAGGTATTTGCGGAAGCATCCGGTGGATGTTTACCATACGCAATACATTACGCCGTTTTTTGTTTCGCGTAAAATAAAAATTATTACCCACATTCACGATGTTTCTTTTAAGGTTTATAAGCGGTTTATCAAATGGAGCGACTTGCTGTTTTTAAGCGTTTTAATTCCAATAAGCATTCGGCGCGCGGATAAAATAATCGCCGTGTCAAAATTCACTAAAAATGAAATAATAAAATATTATTCCAGATCTCTCTTTATGCTCCTTTGCAAAAAAAGGGAATTAAGAGAAAAGGTGGAGGTAGTTTACAATGCAGTGAGTTTTGGAAATCCCAAATCCCAAATCCCAAATCCCAAACAAATTCAAAATTCAAATCACAAATTGCAAAACAAATTTAAAAAATTTGGTATTAAAAAATTATTGGAAATTGGAAATTGTCAGCCAGAAGCTGGTCAGCCTTTGTCCAAGAAATTGGAAATTAGGAAAAAATACAATCTCCCGGAAAAATATATTTTATATCTCGGCACTTTGCAGCCGAGAAAAAATATTCCGATGCTAATTAAGGCGTATGCGAAAATAAAGAATAAAATTCCCGGGATAAAGTTGGTGGTGGCGGGAAATAGGGATGCGCATAATATGGATAAAAAGCTACAAGCTACAAGCTACAAGCTACAAGCTGATATTATTTTTCCCGGTTTTATTGACGAGGAGGATAAAATGGACATTATCGCTGGCGCGCGGCTGTTTGTTTTTCCTTCGCTTTACGAGGGTTTTGGCATTCCTATTTTGGAAGCCATGAGCCAAAACGTTCCAGTGGCGGCATCGGATATTCCCAGCCTGGAAGAAGTCGGCGGAAACGCTTACGCGAAATTCAATCCCCGCGACCTTGATGAAATAGCGGAAAAGTTATATACTGCTTGTGTAGATGAAAACTTAAGGAGAAAATTAATAAATCTGGGGCAATCCAGAGTTAAATTTTTTTCTTGGGAAAAATCGGCGAAAAGGATGTTGGAAATTTATAATTTGCTGGATGAAAGAAGGGAATAAAGGAGGATGCGTAAAAAATAAGCGAAAAAACGATGGAATTTTTTGGAAAAAGAAATAAAGGAAGCGCTCTAGAAGCTGATTTCTCGTATAATTATAATCCGAAAGACGGAAGCAAAAAGTCCGGTAAAATTCAAGGATGGAAAAAAACGCTTCTATTTTTAGCTTCACTCTTGATTTTAGCGGGCGGAATTTCCGCGTGGAAAACGGGGCATATTTTAAACAAGGTTTCCACGCGGGGAAATATTTTCAGCAATCTGACTCATATTATTCCGGGGATGAAAAATGAAATAAGAGGGGAAAGCGAAGGGAGAATTAACATTTTGCTTTTGGGTATGCGCGGAGAAAACGTTCCGGGCGGCGGGCTTTTGGCGGATACCATAATGGTTGCCAGCGTTAAACCGGCGGAAAATAAAGTTGCTCTTGTTTCCATTCCGCGCGATTTGTATGTGACTGTTCCGGAAACCGATTCCCGGCAAAAAATAAACGCCGTTTACTATTACGGCGAGCAAAAGAAAAAAGAGCAGGGATTGGAAGATATGAAAACGATTGTAAGCGAGATCGCGGGGATGCCAATCCATTATTCCGCCAGCATAAATTTCAAAGGGTTTACTGAATTGATAGACCATTTAGGCGGAGTTGAATTGCATTTGGATAAGCCTTTCATAGAGCCTTTGCAGTTCCATGAAGAGCATGTTTGCGATGAAAATGTCTATACCGTTCCTTCGGGAAATTTTGAAGAGAAGAAAAATAAAAAGGGAAAGGTGGTAGCTAAATATCCTTTGTGCTACAACAAGGATTTGGAATGCGGAGGAATTTTTGAACTTCCGGCGGGCGATATTACTTTGGACGGGGAAAAAGCCCTTTGCTATGTCCGTTCCCGAGTAACTTCCAGCGATTTTGACCGAGCCAGAAGGCAACAGAAAGTCCTGCAAAAAATAAAAGAAAAATCTTTAAGTCTGGGAGTGCTGGCCAACTTCGGAAAAATAAACGCTATGTTGAATAGTTTGGGTGATAATGTCAGAACCGATATGCAGCTTTGGGAAATGAAAAGAATGTTTGAAATATATCAGGCAATGGGAGAAGTAAAAATTTACCAAAAAGTTCTGGAGAATTCCGAGGAAGGATTGCTTTATTCCCCGGAAATAACTTCGCCGGAACAAGGGTATATTCTGCTTCCAAGGGGGGATAATTATGATAGGATTAAGGAGATGTTTGAGAATATATTTAATGAATAAAATACAAGAATTCTCAGTTGTTGTTTATTGTTTTATCTCCTTGTTTTTATGTCATTCCGGAAAATTTCGGAGAGAAACGGAGAAATTTATCCGGAATCTATACTTTCTTTTTTCTCACGCTTAAGATTTTAATAATTCTAGATTCCGGATATTTTTTCTTCCACTTTTCGCCAAAGGCGGGCGTTCTAGAAAAAATTCCGGAATGACATACAAAAAAGTGGAACTTTCAATTATCATTAACAGTTATAAGAATCCCGAACTTTTAAAGCTTTGCATTGATTCAATAAGAGATAACGCGGGCGGCATTGAGTATGAGATTATAGCAGCTGACAGCGCTACGGAGGAGGACACGGAAATGATGATGCGGGAGGATTATCCCGATGTTAAATTTTTCCCTTTTAAAAAAAATGTGGGCTTTCAGGTTTTGCTCAAAAAAGGAATTAAAGAAAGCCAAGGGGAGTATCTATTGCTTCTTAATGGGGATATTTTAGCAACTAAAGGAGCGATTGAGAAATTATTCAGTTTCATTAAAAACAATCCCGCCGTTGGGATAGCCGGCCCTAAACTTTTAGATTTTAACGGAAAGCTGCAATATTCCTGTTTCCATTTTTATAGGCCTATCACTATTATTTACCGCCGCACTTTTTTAAAAAAATTCAAATTTGCCCAAAAGCATCTAGACTGGTTTTTAATGAAAGATTACAACCATAAAGAACCCAAAGAAGTTGATTGGCTGATGGGATCGGTTTTGATGACATCCAAAAAGGCGGTTAAAAAAGTCGGTCCAATGGATTCCCGCTTTTTTATGTATATGGAGGATGTGGATTGGTGCCGCCGATTTTGGGAAAAAGGGCTTAAAGTCGTTTATTATCCCTATGCGGAAATGTACCATTATCACGGGAAGGGAAGCGCTAAGGGGGGCTTTTTCCGTTCACTTTTGTCTAATCGGCTTACTTGGATTCACATAACAAGCGCCGTAAAATATTTCAGAAAGTATTGGGGGAGGCCTGTTCCGAAAGAGAGCAGGCGGTAAAATTATAAACAATATTATGGAATCGGCTGTTTTGGAAAATAAAAAAGGAAGAAGGATTTGGAAAGGCTGCGCCTGGTTGTTTTTTGCGGTATTTTTCGCATCTTTGGGATTTTGGATCGGGGTTGAAAAAGAGAGAAAGAATCAGCCGGTGGTTTTTGAAGCGGTTGACCAAAAAAAAGAAGAAGCCGAAAGCGTTGACTTTTCATTGTTTTGGAAAGTCTGGGATACTTTAAAGGAAAAATATGTTGATTCAAGCCAACTGGATTCCAAAAAACTTTTCTACGGTTCTATTAAAGGAATGATGCAGGCGACTGGCGATCCCTACACCGCTTTTTTAGACCCCGAAGAAAATAAGGAATTTAACGAAGACATCACCGGAAGATTTGAAGGAATCGGCGCGGAACTGGGAATTAAAAATAAAATTTTAACGGTAATCGCTCCTTTGGAAGATTCTCCCGCGGAGAAATCGGGGTTAAGGGCGGGAGATAAGATAATAAAGATTGACGGAGAGACCGCGGCGGAAATAAGCATTGACGAAGCAGTGGATAAAATAAGAGGGCCGAAAGGGACTAAAGTGAAGCTCACCGTCTTCAGGAATGGAGACGCGGAAGCGCGAGAAATTGAAATTACCAGAGAAATTATCAATGTGAAGAGCGTGAAATTTGAATTAAAAGAAGATAATATCGCTTATTTTAAAATTATTAAATTTGGCGAAGAAACCGATAAAGAATTCAGTTTAGCCGTGAAAAGAGCGCTTTCACGGGGCGCGAAAAAAGTGATTTTAGATATGCGCAATAATCCGGGAGGGTATTTAGATGCGGCTGTCAATATAGCCGGTAAAATGATCTCCAAGGGAAATATCGTGGTTATTGAAGAGAATAGCCGGGGTGAACAAGAAAAGATATATGCCAAGGGAGGGGATGTTTTAAGCCGGATGGATACAGTTATTCTAATTAATGTGGGAAGCGCCAGCGCCTCGGAAATTTTGGCGGGAGCGCTGCGGGAAAACAGGGATAATGTGACAGTCGTGGGAGAAACGTCTTACGGCAAGGGATCAGTTCAGGAATTTATAAACCTTCCCCAAGGAACGGCAGCGAAAATAACTGTTTCCAAGTGGCTTACGCCCAAAGGTGAACAAATTAATGAAAAGGGAATCAAGCCGGATATTGAGGTGGAATTAACTTACGAAGATTTTGAAAATGACCGCGATCCGCAGCTGGAAAAAGCGCTGGAGATTTTAAAAAGTGATGATTAAAGTGATGATTAAATCTTGCTATTTTGGTTTTCTGTGACTATAATAAAAAAATGGAAATAATTCTTATAAAAAACATTAAGGGATTGGGCAAAGTCGGAGACATTAAAAAAGTGGCTGACGGGTATGCCCGCAATTTCTTGCTGCCTCAAAAATTAGCCGAGCCTGCCACGGAAAGCGCCATTAAAAAAGCGGAAGATCTAGCGAAGAAAAAATCGCGCGGAGAAAAAGAAAAGTTGGCCGAAACGCGGAAATTAGCCGAAAAATTAAAAGGTAAAGCGGTAGTGATTAAGGCTAAAGAAAAAGGCGGAAAACTTTTCGGTTCTATTGGCGCTAAAGAAATTGCCGCCGGCTTGAAAAAAATGGGATTAGAAATATCGGAAAAATCCATAGTTATGGAAAAACCTATCAAAGAAATCGGAGAGAAAGAAGTTAAGGTGAAATTGGGCGGGGGAGTGGAAGCGAAAGTTAAAGTTGTGGTGGAAAAAGAGTGAAAATGTAAATCACTAATCTACTCGAATTTTATCCCGAATAATCCCGAATAAATTAGGGAAAATTAGGGAGTAGATTAGTGTAGATTAGGGTTTAATATCATTATGAAAAATAGAAAATATATTTTTGTCATAGGGGGGGTAATGAGCGGAATAGGCAAAGGGATAGCCACTTCATCCATCGGCGCGCTTTTGAAAGCCAGAGGACTGGGCGTGACCGCCATTAAAATTGATCCTTATGTCAATGTGGATGCCGGCACCATGAATCCTACCGAGCATGGCGAAGTTTTTGTGCTGGATAGTGGGCTGGAATGTGATCAGGATATGGGAAATTATGAAAGGTTTATGGAAATTGTTTTGCCGCCGGAAAATTATATGACTACCGGAAGCGTGTATCAAAAAGTCATTCACAGAGAAAGGAATTTAGAATACGAAGGGAAATGTGTTCAGATAATTCCTCATGCAACAAATGAAGTTATCGGCGCTATTAAAAATGCCGGAAAAGCGAACAAAGCGGATGTCGTAATTACGGAAATAGGCGGCACGGCGGGAGATTATGAAAACGCGCTTTTTATGGAAGCGGCTCGACAGATGAAGTTAAAAAATCCGAAAGATGTTTTATTCGTAATGATAAGTTATCTTCCTTGCCCTCCCAAAATCGGCGAAATGAAAACCAAGCCTACTCAGCAGGCGGTAAGAGAATTAAACGCCTCCGGAATTCAGCCGGATATTATCATTGCCCGCAGCGAGGTTCCCATTGACCTAAAAAGAAAAGAAAAAATCGCGCTTTTTTGCAATGTGAAAAAAGAAGATGTTATTTCCGCGCCGGACATTGAATCTATTTACGAAGTGCCGATTAATTTTGAAAAGGACGGCTTGAGCGTAAGAATTATTCAGAAGTTGGGATTAAAGCCTAATGGAAAAAATTTGAAAGATTGGAAGAAATTAAACCGAGACATAAAGAACGCCAAGAAGAAAATAAAAATAGGCATAGTCGGCAAATATTTTGGAACGGGAGATTTCACTTTAAGCGATTCATACATCAGTGTTATTGAAGCCATAAAACATGCTGGTTATAAGATAGGCGCGAAGCCGGAAATCAGCTGGTTGAACAGCGAGTCTTTTGAAAAAGAACCAGGGAAAATAAAGGAACTTAAAAAATATGATGGAATAATAATTCCCGGCGGTTTTGGCTCAAGGGGAGTGGAAGGAAAGATAAAAGCTATAAGTTTTTGCCGGAAAAATAAAATTCCTTTTTTGGGGCTTTGCTACGGAATGCAATTGGCGGTAATTGAGTTTGCCCGCAATGTTCTAAAATTGAAAGACTCTCACACAACGGAGATAAAAAGAAATGCAAAACATCCGGTTATTGACATAATGCCGGAGCAGAAGAAAAATCTGAAAGAAAAAAATTACGGAGCCACCATGCGATTAGGAGCTTACTCGGCGATTTTAAAAAAAAGTACAATTGCTTTCAAAGCTTATGGGAAATCAAAAATATCTGAACGGCATCGCCATCGCTGGGAAGTTAATCCGGATTATATTGAAAAACTGGAAAAAAGCGGTCTAATATTTTCAGGCGAATCGCCGGATAAACGATTAATGGAAATAATAGAGCTTTCTAAAAAAGTTCATCCTTTCTTTTTAGCTGCTCAGTTTCATCCGGAATTTAAATCTTCTCCTTTAAAACCTCATCCTCTATTTCTTGAATTTGCCAAAGCAGCTAGGAAATAAGTTTAACTGTCATTCCGGAATTTTTTCCGAAATGCAATGGAGGGAAAAATATCCGGAATCCAGAATCATTAGAATCTTACGCGTGAGATAAGGGGAAGTGTAGATTCCCGCCTGCGCGGGAATGACATATAGAATAAAAATGGCTAAATATTCATTCTACGCTTACGAATCTTCGCTTTACCAATTTTCCCGTGAAGTTTTTTACTTTTCTGAAAGTGAATTTAACCAGTCCGTTTTTTAGCGCGAAAAGAGTATCGTCCGCGCCTTGCTTGACATTTTTTCCCGGATGAAATTTTGTTCCGCGCTGGCGAATGATAACATTTCCAATTTCAACTTTCTGGCCGCCAAAAATTTTGACTCCCAGTCTTTTGGAAATAGAATCTCGTCCTAATCTTGTTGAGCCCCCGGCTTTTCTGTGCGCCATATAAAAAATGCAAATATCAAAATGCAAAGAGCAAAATGACAACGCAAAATAAAAAATTATCTAATGCGATGTTTAGTATAGCAATTTAAAACAAAATGTCAATTAAAAATAAAAAAAGGGACAAAGTTGAACTAAAAGAGCGAATAAAGAAAGTAAAATTAAAAACTAAAAAATTTTGGGAAAAATACGAAATTAAAATAGTAATGGCCACGGGCATTGTTTTAGTATCAGTTATTTCTTTTGAAGCCGGCGCTCTAAAAGGGCAAAATTGGCGGCAAGAACCTTTGATTATTGAAAAAGTGGCGGAAAGTTCTATGCTAAAAATTGCCGACGCGCAGAATAATGATGCTAAATCTTCCAATTCAGCCGCGGAAAATTCAAATACCAACATTGCGGGCGCCAGTGATGTTGCCAAAAAAGATTGCGCTTTCGTGGGAAGCAAAAATTCTAATAAATATCATTCGCCCGATTGCAGTTATGCCAAGCGCATAAAACCGAAAAACATAGTCTGCTTTTCTGACGAAGAAGATGCCAAAAATAAAGGCTATGTCCCCGCCGGATGTTGTGTGGGGAAGAAATGAACTGCAATGACCGTCCTTGTACTTGTACAGGGATTTGATTTTTGGCGGTAAAAAAGTATTATAAAAGTAAATTAAATTTCTTCCGCTAAGCGGAACGGGAATGACATATGGGGATTTTTATAAATCTAATAATTTAATTTTAAATAAATGAAGTTAAACGACAAAAAAACTATTGTTATTTCTTTGGGCGGTTCATTAATTGTTCCGGAAGAAGTTGATTGGAGGTTTTTAAAAAAGTTTCGCGAGCTGATTATTAAGCAAATCAAAAAAGGCAAGCGGTTTGTGATTATTACGGGGGGAGGAAATACGGCGCGGAAATATCAAAAGGCCGCTGGCAGAGTGATTAAATTAACCCGCGATGATATGGACTGGATCGGCATTCATTCAACGCGGCTTAACGCCCATCTGATTAAAACTATTTTTAGAAAATACGCGCATCCCCGCATCAATAAAAATCCGCGCACAAAAGCCGATTTGCGGGAACATTTTACAGGCGGAGAAAAAATTATGGTGGCTGCCGGCTGGCGTCCCGGCTGGTCAACGGATTATGTCGCTACGATTCTAGCCGAACGTCTTAAAGCGAAAACTATCATCAACCTTTCCAATATTAAATACGCTTATGATAAAGATCCTAAAAAATACAAAGACGCCAAAAAGATTGAAGAAATTTCGTGGAAAAGCTTTCGCCAAATAGTGGGGAATAAATGGAATCCGGGACTTAACGCGCCGTTTGATCCGGTAGCTTCCAAGCACGCTCAAAAGTTAAGGCTTAAAATTGTCATCGCGGAGGGAAAGAATATCAAAAACTTGGAAAAGATTTTTGAAGGAGATGAATTTAAGGGAACAGTGATTAGGTAGGATGTAGTAAGTAGTATGTATTATGGGAAAAGGGGAAAAAGAATTTGGGCTATTGTTATTCCAGAATTTTTTCTGTAACGTCCGCCGCG
Organism: bacterium; assembly: GCA_021159185.1. GTDB lineage: Bacteria > Patescibacteriota > Minisyncoccia > Moranbacterales > UBA9337 > M55B143. Next base: position 5,808 of record JAGGSH010000014.1, on the reverse strand, counting down.
GCGGACAGGAATGACATAATATAGTTTCTGATAACCAATAAATTTATTTTTTCTTCACGCTGAAGGTTTTTGATTCCCTGTTAAGCGTTTTTGCTTTTTCAATTTTTTTTCTTGCTTCATAAGGAAGGGCGCCGATAATGTTTTTCAGCGCGGTTCCGTTAATTTTTAAAATATCTTCCCACTTATTCAAAGGTTCAAGAATTTCCCGCAATTTCTTCTCGTCGTATTTAAAAGTTTGGCGGAGCGTTCTGGCGATAACGCCTTCTTCGCTGAAAACCCGCTCCACGCCTTCTTGATCCATATATTGGGAGATTTTTTCCTGCAGTTCGGCCAGTTGGAATTTTTGGCTTTTCATTTCCGATTTAAGGCGGATGTATTCCGCGATAGCCTGGTTTATTTCTTCCGTGTCAATTTTTCTTTGCTCTTTGAATTTATGCTTCCACATCGGACAGCGGTCCTGGTATCCGCACCAGCCGCAAAGGGGAGTTACCTTAGGCTCAAATTTTTCTTCTTCAATTTGTTTGATAACATCCAAAAAAACCTGCCCGATATTTTCCAGCTGTTTTTTCGTTCTAGTTGAATCCAATTTTACCCCGTGCTTGAGAAAATAAAGGCTTACTTTTATTTTGTCCAAATTCTTTATTTCCTTGGGGTAAAGATTTAAAAATGCTTGCAGGTAAATGGAAAGCTGGAGGTTGTTGTCCACATCTTCTTGGGACGGCATTTTTTTAGCGGTTTTGTAATCAATAACTTCATAGCCGTCCTCGGTTTTGTCAATGCGGTCAATAATGCCGGAAATAGTGTGTTCTTCCAAGTCAATCTGAAATCGTTTTTCCAGCGCGACTATGTTAGCTTTGGAAATGTCATTCTGCTGGTAATACTTTCTGATCATTTCCACGCCTTGGGAAAAAGCCGCCCGTTCTTCAATTTCAGATTCAAAAATATCGCTGTTCCAGTTTTTGGAAAAATAATCCAACGCTTGCTCTAAGGTGGGGGAGAGAATGCCGGGCGTGTGGATAAAATTCATAACGGCGTGGATGATCGTTCCAAAAACCGCTTCTTTGGATTTGGGCTCTTTGATTTTATCAACATTCTGGAACTTATATTTAAGCGGACAGGTTTGATAGGTATTTAAAGCTGAATATGATATGCGCATAGATTAACTCACAACTTACAACTTACAACTCAAGAAACCCCCTCTGTCCTGCGGACATCTCCCCCTTAGTAAAGGGGGAGAGGGGGAGCTTTCTTTGTTAATAATCTTAGCTTAATATTGGCGGGAAGGCAACTGAGATGTCCATATAACCACATAAGGGACTTACCTCGCTTGTAGAAATCAAAAGCGTTGTTTACGTTCTCTCTTTATGTCATTCCGGAAAATTTCGGAGCGAAACTATATGTCATTCCGGAATTTTCGGAGTAGCACCTGCCTGCCGGCAGGCAGGACGGAGAAAATATCTGGAATCTAGACCTATTGTCATTCCGGAATTTTCCGCAGCGACACTGGAGAAAATATCCGGAATCTACGCTTTCAATTATCTCACGCTTAAAAAAATTTAATTAACCTGGATTCCGGATATTTTTTCTTCCGCTATGCTTCAGAAAAAATTCCGGAATGACATAGAAAGAAAATGTAAATAACGCTAGTGATTCTTATAATTTATGCTATAATAAAAAATATGAAACTCAATAAAGACATTTTTGAAATTATTTTTTTTGCCCGGGCGGGGCAGGGAGCTAAAACCGCCGCGGAAATAATCGCCCAGGCGGCGATTAGCGAGGGAAAGCATGTGCAGGCTTTTCCCTATTTTGGCCCAGAAAGAAGCGGAGCGCCCACCAAAGCTTATGTCCGTATTTCCGACAAGCCCATCAGAATCCATGAGCCTATAGTTGATCCGGACACAGTGGTGGTTTTAGATGAAACTTTATTGAAAAGCGAGGATACGGTGAAAAAATTAAGCCGTGATGAATCTTTTATTATCAATACTGCTAAGGCGGAAAAGGAAATAGCCGAGAAAGTCAAAAATTTCAAAGGGAAAATACACGCTATTGACGCGGCGGGAATAGCTATGGAAGTTATCGGACAGCCGCGTCCCAATTCGGTTATTTTGGGAAAGCTTATTCAAGTGACGGAAGCGGTAGAGCTAGAAAGCGTCGTGGAAGAATTTAGAAAAATTTTTGCGCTTAAGATCGGAAGCGATTTAACGGAGAGAAACGCGCTGGCTATCAGGAAAGGTTATAATAGTTTGTAAATGAGCGTTTAATTTTTCGCGAATGTTATAAATAGATAATTTATGTCGTATGGAAAAAGGAGCGGTTATAAAACATAATATTAAAAAAGCGGCGGACACCGGCAGTTGGCGGTATTTGAAACCGGTGATAGACAAAGACAAGTGCGCGGGATGCGGAACTTGCGTGAAGCATTGCCCGGAAGGAATTATAAAATTAAGAGACAGGAGCAAGGAGGAACTGAAAAAAAACGGCAAATTATCCAAGAAAGTGGCGGAAATTGATTATAGTTTTTGCAAGGGTTGCGGAGTGTGCGCGCAAGTATGCCCGTTCAAAGCGATAAAGATGGAAAAGGAAAAATAAATTTCTTTTTATTTTTTTATCGCGTTTTATATTTAGCGCATTTGCCAAAATGGTATTTGCTAAAAAGCTTCACTTAGCTCCGATCGCGCGCAAGTGAAGCATTTTGTAAATAAAGCGATTATTAATATTTGAGTTTCTTAATTTTTAATTAATTTTTTAACCAAAAACAATTTCCGCAGGAGTTTTTGAAAAAAACTCCATTGGGAGTTGTGAGAAAAAGTATGTTTACTTATTATGCTGGTGTTGGATTGTTAATGTTTGTCACTTATTTGTTGATAAGTTTGATATTAAGTGCAATCTTGGGAAAAATTATTAACAAAAAATTTACTTTCGTTTGGGTAGTTCTAATAACAGCTATATTATTTTATTTCCTTGATTTAATTTATGTGCGAGCATTTATTAGTTTGCTGGCGATATTTACGGCGGCGAGTTACCTATTTAAAAAATTCAAAAAATAAACCAATGACTCTAGCTAAAAAAATCTTAACTTTTTTTCTAGTCTTTGTTTTTATTTTATCTCCTTTAGATTTTCAGAGTCTAGTTCTATATTCTCAAGCCCAATCCATAGAAGAAATAACTGAAGATATAACATGGAATGAGAACAAAACAATTGAGAATCCTATTACAATAAGTTCAAACGCGGTACTGACCATTAAAAAAGGAACAACCATAACTTTCAAAGACAATACCTCTCTGAAAATAAATGGAAAATTAATCGCTAAAGGAATGGTTAAAAATCCCATAAAATTCAGAGGAGAAAACAACAACGCTAATTATTCAATCACGGCTTTCAATTCAGGAGAAATAATTATGCGCAGTGCTGATATTTCGGGAGGAGGAGTGTATAATTCCTGGTATTTAATTCATAACAGTAAAAACTTTCTGAAAAAAGCTTACGCGTACCAATTTTACCAAGGAGTTATTACAGCCTATAATCCCCAAAAATTGGAAATGGAAAACTGCAGTATTCATGATAACAAAGCGGGAATTCAAGTAGGAGGAAATAATATTAAAGTTAACCGTTCCAAGTTTAGCAATAATGGACACTTTGATGTTATGAGTGAATCTGATGAATATTGCGATTTTCAATATAATTGGTGGGGAAGTGAAGACGGACCTGAAGAAGGAAGAATAAAAGGCGGTATTGACTATATTAATGATATTAATTATGTTGATTCTATTGATTATTCCCCTTGGGCGAAAAAAGAAAACTTTCACGATCCGGTGATTATTGTTCCGGGGATGATGGGATCATGGAAATGGACAAATGAAAGTGAATGGAAGCTGGATCCGATTTTTCATAAATACGAAAAACTTTACGATACTTTTGATGAGAATAACTATAAACCGGGAGAAGATTTATTTACTTTCCCATATAACTGGCGTGGCAGTAATATTCACAGCGCGCAATTATTAAAAGATAAAATTCAAGAAATCAAACAAGCAACTAATTGGCCCAAAGTGGATATTGTAGCTCACTCTATGGGTGGTTTGTTGACTAGAGAATACATTGAATCGGGTGACTATCAAAATGACATTGACCAATTGATAACTTTGGGAACTCCGCATAATGGAGCGCCGAAAGATTATTTGGCATGGGAAGGAGGAGAAATAAGTTATAAGATATTTGATATTTGGGGTAAATTTGCAGAAAAAGCTTTTCAGCAAGAAGCCCATGAAAACGGCTATTCCTCCATTTTTGATTATGTTCGCAACTGTTCCATAGAATCCATTCGCGAACTTCTTCCCACTTACAATTATCTCAAAGACAAAGACGTGGAAGAATTAAGAATTTATTCTGAAAATTATCCAACCAATCCATTTTTGGAAAATTTAAACTTACAGGAAAATTTAGCCAAATTAAACCAAGTAGAATTCACCAACATTATCGGAAAGACAGATAATAATGAAAGCACCATAACTCAAATAAGACTAGAAGAAACTCCCGAAGATTTAAAGCCAATGTGGGAGCACGGCTATCCGGAAGGATATAATTCCATATTCGGCGATCATGGATTGGAATACGGAGAAGGAGATGAAACTGTTCCATTATCTTCCGCTCAAAATATTATCTCCGACACTCAAATAGAAATTGATTCTTCCCACAATAAACTGCCCAAAAAAGCCGCTAATATCGCTTACCAAACCATAACTGGATATCTTCCCGCAGAAGAAGTCTCTGTTCAAAATGTGGATACTGTATTTATAGTTATTGTCTTTTCTCCCGTAGACATTCAAGTGATAGATTCTCAAGGAAATAGATCTGGCAAAGATTTCCAAACAGGTAAAATACTGAATGAGATTGAAGGAGCTTATTACACCGGATACGAAACTAATTCAGAATTCCTCACCATTCCCAACCCTCAAGACGGAGAGTATAAAATTCTCACTCAAGGAACAGGCGATGGAAAATACAAAATTGAAGCCGCTAAAATAGCGGAAGATGAAAACGGAAAAGTTATCGAATCAACCGTTTCCATAGAAGGTATAGCTGTTTTAGGAGAAGAAGACGAATTAAATATTGAAATCAAAGATGGCGAAGTAATAGATAAAAACGAAGACACTACCCCTCCAACAATAACTATAACCTCTCCCCAAAACAAAACTTATCTCAATAATCAAATTCTAAATGTAAAATTTACAGCTGAAGACGATCAAACAGAACCGGAAGACATTCAAACAAAAGCATATCTAGACAATCAAATTCTAGAAAACAAAACTATTGATTTAGCTTTACAAAACTTAGGAGAGCATAAAATAAAAATAATCGCCCGAGACGAAGCGGAAAATAAAAGCGAAGAAACAATAATTTTTCAAACAGATACCAGCTTAGGCGCTTTAATAGAAAATATAAAGCATTACCATAAACTAAAACTAATCAAAAGAAATAAAGAAAAAAGAATTCTAACCAAAGCGGTTAAAAACTTAAAAAAGGCGGAAAAACTAATTCAGAAAATACAAAACAGCAAAAAGATTTCAGAAAAAAGAAAAGATAAAATAATTAAATTCATCCAAAAGAAAACCAATCAGTATATTGACAGAACTATCAAATACATTAACAGAAAATCGGATAAGCTAATCAAGCCAAGAGCTAAAGAATTATTGGTTGAGAGTTTGGAGCGGGTGAAGTATTGAAAAAGATATACAAAATTGCAATTGATTGCATAAGATGAGATACATATTGGACACCCCTTATGTTAAACTAAAGGGTTAAAA
>JAGGSH010000010.1 GCA_021159185.1 bacterium | reverse complement strand
TTTAAAAGTTAACGCTCTAGTATATCAAAAAGGGGCTTTCATGTTTGAATGTAGTGAATGAATAATCGCCTTGACAGAATTGAGGCGGAAGTTTTGTCAATAAGAAGTGAAATTGAAAGTTTAAAGAATATTTTAACAAAAAAAGTTGACTTGGATTATGTTAAAAAACTTGAGATAAGATTAGTGAGAGTGGAAAAGCATTTAAAACTATCAGTTCGCTGATGCATTCTATTTTTTTCGGCAAATACTTCGGCGATATGTATCGCTAAAGTATTTGCCGTTTTTTTGTTTTCTTAATACTATCATTCAACTACATAAGGTAGTATTAAAATATTTTCCACCGTTTTTTTGTTTTTTGCAATTAAAATCAAGATGTCCTCATAACCACATAAGGACATCCAGACATTATCTTGGATAAAAAAAGAGAGAAATTGGCTGAATTACAAACCAAAAGAAGCTAATTCGTTTTTTTTAGTGGTAAGATAAACCTTGCCGCTTTTTTCGTTCACGAAAAAGCTTTTAGCTTCTTTTATGCTCGCATGGCTGTATTGAGAATTTATTTTTCCATCTTGGCTGAATTTTACCACGCGTCCATTAAGGCTATCCAAAATATAAATATGCTCTGTTCTATTGTCGGTGAAGATTTTATGGAAATTTATGGGAGTGGCTGATTCTTCAAAATTAAATTCCTGCTTTTTCCCGCCGGAAAATTTCAATATAGAATTTTCATCGGTGAGATAAATATTTCCGTCAATAGCCATATCGGAAACATTTTTTAAATCAAAATTTTCCTTAAGCCAGTCAGCTTTTTCTCCAAATCCTCCTTCCGCGCGGGGATAGCGATAAATTTGATTATTTTTGGAATCTGCCAGGTAAATATAAGTAAGATAAGTAGCTATGGCGGAAACTTTGGAATTTTCAGGAAGCTGGATATTATTTTCTTTAAATTTTCGCGAAAGAGGGCTAAAGCTTACGATTTTTTGCTTGTCGGTAAGCAGAAAAAGCAAATTCAAATCTTTCATTAAAGCGAACGAAACAATATTACCCAACTTCGGCGGCAGCGGAAATTCTTTTGTTTCTTGGTTTTCTTTTACTTCAATAATTTTTCGCTTGGTGACGGCTAGCAGTTTTTCATTAGTTAGGACCTGCCCTATTAAATCCGTATGGGAATAAAGCGAATAAATTTCAACAAACTCAATATTTTTTTCATTAACCAAATTTTCATTGTCAAAAACTTTTTCTTGAATAGCCGGATTATTTGCCAGATAAGGCGAATCGGTTTTATCTTCAATCTTTATTATTATCAAGGGCAGAATTATTATAACAGCTAAGATTAAAAAAGCGTAAACTTTTTGCTGATAATCCATTCGTAAAAATATTTCTTTAATTTTAGAAAAATCCGGGAGCAGTTTTGTCCGCGATTTTTTATTTATTTCTATTTTTTGAATAGTCGGTTTTTTCTCGGCGGACAGAAAATTATTTTTAACGCGAAGAAAATTGTTCCATAAAAAGTTTTTAAAATCTTTGATAATTAAAATTATTTCATCAGTTTTGCCATAAGCTTTGTTTTTTAGCTCATTCTTTACCTGATTAAAAACGCCGGCTATTTTTTCTTTTGCCAAAAAAAGCCATGAAAATCGGGAAATTAAATTATTCTGAAAATCTTGCCGTTCATTTCCTCCCCGGACATAAATATGCCCGGTTTTTTTGTCGGTATATTCTTTCCGCGCTATCTCTTTCTTTTTAGGCTCTTTTTCTTGCTCCGCTTTTTCAATCAGTTTCTTGCCGGAAGGCGGAGAGATAATAGAAGCTTCCTTAAAGGTTTTTTCACTGAAAGCGTTAAAATCTTTCAATGGCTTTTCTTTTCGTGTTTTCTTTTTGATTGCCATCTTGGGTTCGCAAACGGAATTTTCATAAATATCCGCGACTATAGTTCCGGCAATTTCCAGCTCGTTAATTAAAGCGGTTTTTAAAAATTGCGCGAACTTCTTTTTAGAAAAAGAAAACGCTTTCTTTTCAATTTCAGATAAAGGAAGAATGTGAAAAATATCGCCGGTAGTTATTATCAGTTTATCTCCATCTTTCAATTTCCCGCCGGCAGTATCGGTAAATGTCCTGAGCGGATAAGGCTCTCCTTTGGGAGCAAGGCCTTGTGTTATGTCGGTAAGCGTACCATTTCGGGCTAGAATAATTTTAGCGCTCCCAGTCACGCTAAAGTAGATATTGTTTTTTTCTATGGCGCAAATGGCTATATCGGTTTTTCCCAGCCATTGGGTGTTTCCATGTTTGGCGATTTCGGAAAGCGCCAAATTTATTTTATTCAAGGCTGATTCAAAACTCTCTTCCGAAGTTTTTTTAGGGTTGGCAAAATATTCTTTTTTTGCTACGGAAGACAAAAAATTTACGATGTAAGCCGAACTTTCATCATCGCTTTTTATTTCAAAAACCGCCAACAAGCTGCCCATTTGGGACTGGATGATGTTTTCCGGAGTGAAATTCAGAATTTCAATGTAGGGACGCAAATCTTTTTCATTGGCAACCAAAATTTCCGAGACCGTTTTTCCCAGCTCTTTTTTTGGCGGTGTTATTTTTTTTGTCTTTTTTCCGGGCATAAATAAGAAACCTCCTCTCAATCTCCCCCTTGAAAAGGGGGAGAGACTATGTATCTTTGTTTATCATACAATAAATAACCCGAATCGGCAATTAAACTTTCTTAAATTCTAATCTGAACCGCGTCACTTTAAAGAATAAAGAAGTGGATTTTTATTCTACTTTGCTATATATTGTAGATATGGAAAAAATGAAAATAGCTAGCCGACAATTTGAATCCTTGAGGAAAGATGAAAAATCAGAAAAGAATCTTGAAAAAGATATTCTTTCTTCATTTTCAAAAAAAGAGCAGAAAGAAATAAAATACAAACAAAAAGTACTGTCTTCGCTGGCATATTTTATTGGAAAAGATTTTGAAATTCCCGTAGAGCTTAATAAGCCCGGGGCTGGCTGGCACTGGGATTTTAAAGCAAATAAAATCAGAATTGACCCGAAAGACCTGCTGGAAAAACCTATGGACTATCTTCGCTTTGTCATTTCTCATGAAGGAGGGCACAGAAGAATCTCCCGGACCGACTTTATTCCGTTGGAGATTTGGAAACAGGCAGGCTTTTCTTTTATGATGAACGCTATTGAAGACCCGAGGGACAATAATTTCGTGGCGGAAAATTATCCCAAATTCAAAGAACAAATGAAGCTGGCCTACCGGCGCGATTTGGATACTGAGCAAAAAGCCAAAGAAAAAGCAGAGAAAAAGCTGGGCTATCAGCCGAAATTTATGCAAGCCGGCTTTGAATATATCAAGCAGTGGTATAAAGAGACACAAGGGGAAGAAAATGTAATCAACGCGGATCTGCCGGAAGATGTCAGGAAAACAGTTAAGGAAACGCTGGAATCGGCTAAAGATTCCTGGTGGCGTTACCCATCTAAAAAAGAAGCTGATGAAAGCGAAGAACTTATCCGAAAATACGCCCAGGTTTCTTATGAAATAAACAGGGATGAAATATGGCCTGAGTTTAAAAAATTAGTTGAGGAAGATATGAAAGACCAAGAGATGCAGGAGCTAATGAAAGATATGCAGAAAGGACAGGGAGAAGGGCAAGGACAGCCGATACCCCAAGAATTAAAAGATAATTCAACTCCGGAAGAACAAAAAGAGCTGGAAGAAGCGATTGACAAAGCTATTGAAGAGGCAAAAAAAGAATCCGCCTCCGCTAAAGCTACAGCGGACAGGCAAGAAAAGCAAAAGGGCGAAAAAGGAAAAGAAGAAAAAGAAAAAGAAAAAGAAAGTGAATCGCAAGCGGGAGAAATGATCGAGAAGAAACCACGGGAAGGCGAGCCAAAAGGCAGGCCGATTGATTTGGATTCTCTTTCGGAAGGGCTCAAGCAAAAAATTAAGGGCTATATAGATTCTTTGCCAGCCGATAAAAAGAAAGAGCTTCAAGATAATGCGGAAAAAGAAATCAAGGGACTGGAAAAAGAAATCAATGAAGAGATTGAGGGAAAGCTTTCTGATAATCTGGAAAAAAAACAAGAAAGAATTGATGGTGAAAAAACAAAAGAAGAAATAGAAAAGCCGGAAGAAGAAAAGTCAGAAACCGACTTGGACAAAGAAAGAGAAAAGCAACGGCAGAGCGATTTGCAAAAATACAAAGATATTTTGGAAAAATCATTAGAGAAAGACGCCAATGTCTATGAGGAATACCGAAAAGAAGTTTTGCCGATAATTGAGAAGCTGGAAAATGATTTGCGGGAAATTTTCGTGGCAAGGCGCGCCAGCCGATGGAAAAGCGGATTCAGGACCGGTAAAAAAATAAACATTAAAACCAGAATTCAGGAAAAGGCCAAAGGCGTTTCCGTCGTGGAAAGCAAGGCTTGGCAGAAGCGGGAACTGCCAACGGAAAAAGACTATGCCATTTCCATTTTAGTGGATTTGTCCGGTTCTATGTCGGGGCGGAAGATAAGAGAAACATTCAAAGCATTGATTGTTTTGGCGGAAGTATTAAACAAACTTTCTATAAAAACAGAAATTCTTGGTTTTAACGATAGGCTTTATGAATACCAGACATTCGGGGAAAATCTGTCGCGGGAAATCAGGGAAAATATGGGCGGAGTATTAAAAGAAGTCAATAATCATCAGGGCGGAAGAGCGGATTATAATGATGACGGCTGGGCGCTTCAGGAGACTTCAAAAAGGCTGGCAAAACAGCGGGCAAACGAGAAATTCGCTATAGTTCTTTCGGACGGACTGCCAGAGGAATCTTCCGCTCATAGCGGACCGGAATTTGACTTGGGCAGAATAGTAAATAGGATAATGCAGGAAACAGACCAAAAACTCATCGGTCTTGGAATCGGCAGTGGAACGAGGCATGTGAAGGAATTTTATCCTAACAGCCTGGCTGATATTGATGTTAAAGAGATGGCGGAAAAATTGGCGGGTGTCATAAAGGAAATGATTGTAAATTATCAAAATTTTTAGTATAATTAAAGTATGGAAAAATTTGAAGCTTTGTTCGGTGGAAAAAAAGACGATAAAATGCCTGCCAGTCCAGAGAAAGAGATGGAAGAAGTTTTCGAACTTCAAAAAGCTGCCGAACTAAAGAAAGAAATAGGCGAAATTACCATAGGCAGAGGCCTTGAGAGCTTGGAGATTTTCGAATTAAAAGAAGTTCTAAACAAATACAAGCAGATTGAAATGTCTTTGGGTATTTCATCAGAAAAGAAGATTGAAGGAACCGCGCAGGAGCAAACGGACATGGCAAAGGAAGTTATGGGTGAAGAATTTTTTGGATTTCAGGAAGTGGAAAAAGCCTTCGGAATAAGAATCAGTCCCGAAGATGTTCCGGAGATTCCATTTTCCAGGGAGGAATTGGAAAGAGCGAAAGAGTTAAGCCAGTTTTTAGTTCTGCGGTCTGATAAAGCGCCAGACGGAAAACCGCTTACACTTCAAAAAATAAATGAAATTCTCAAGGGTAAAGTTTCCGATGGAAGCAAGCTCCTATATTCAGACGACGGCAAAGGGGAAATCAAAAGCGATGCGTGGTATAAAAGTGAGGATTTTATCAAAGATGAAACTCCAAGATTGTCTTGGGCGCTAGTTAGCAAAGAAGTGATTCCGAATTCAACCGGCAAAAATTATCTCCAGCAAACGGAAGAAATGTTAAATTATCTCAAGAACCAAGTTTTTTCCGCCCGGGGCGGATCCGCCTTGGGCGGAAAAGGAGAAATACCGGTAATTTATCAAGAGGCAATAGACGAATTTGAAAAAGAGAAAGGCGAAATAGAAAAATTGATGTTTTCAGACTGGAAAGAGGCAGCCGAAAAACTAAGCAATCTAAAAATAAACTAATTAACCAGACAAAATCCAGCCGAAGTTTTATATGACATCGCAATTTATTTTCAAAACAAAGGCGAACGGATATTGGAGAATAGATATAGTTGGACTGCCCGCCGTGCTTTGGATGGCAGGCTTGTGTATGTCGGTGGTTTTAATTTGGATGGTGTGAAGGTAGGTTCAGGTCTGGCTATTCCCTTGGCGACCTTGGTGTCGCTTTCTCCCGCAGTCTTTGAGATTTGACTATTTGATAATTTGACGCATGAAAATATATGTACTATGTCTATATTCTGCAAAGCAAAAAAATAGAAAAATTATACACAGGACTTACAAATGATTTAAGAAAAAGATTATTGGAACACAATGAAGGAAAAAAGCAAATTTACAAAATTTGGAATTCCATGGAAATTAATTTATTATGAGGCATATCTGAATAAGAAGGATGCAATGAAAAGGGAGAGATATTTAAAAACCGGCCGGGGAAGAAATTATATAAGAAAAACATTAAATAATTATTTTGAAAGTATAAAATAGATGCAAAATGAAATAAAAAAATTCTTACAGCTGGCAATTTCTTCAAAAGAAGCTAGTTTAGCGATAGCTGGCAATGAGAAAGAATTGGAAAAATTGGAAAACAAAGCATCCGAATTTGGTTTTCAGAAAACCCAAAATGTCAGGGAGATATTCAATGCCGTAAGAAGCGGCGACAAGGCTTACTTTGTTCTGAAAAATGAACTGGGAAACAATATCTATAACATTCTTGCCCAATATCCGACAGGACAAATTAACGCGTATGACGGCAATGATAATTTGGTGGCTAATCCCAATTATCAAACGGGAGCAGTTTTAATTTTAATTACGGAGGAAAATCTTAATCAGATTGAAAAAAGCAATAAAAGTTTGCTGAAACTGATTGGTTTAACATGGAGAAAATAAATATGAAAAACGAATCGGCAAAATTCAATGCGGGCGGTTTTGACAAGAAAAAAGATACTCCCATTGCGGAAACAGAAAATTCAGTGGCTTATTTGGGTGTGGAGCTTCCCAAAGGAAAGGGTGGAGAATTTTGCCCTAAAAAAGAAACTTATGACAAAATTTATATAAACGACGACTTCTCCCTGGAACTTCAGAAAAAAATCGCTACCGCTTTCAAGCTTAACCAGCCGATTCTTATTGAGGGCGGAACCAGCATCGGGAAAACCACGACAGTCAGAAAAATGTGCGCCGAGCTGGGCTGGGAAGTGTATTATAAAAACCTGAACGGAACGACTGATGTGGAAGATATGATGGGCAGATATATCCCTAACCCTGAAAGAAAAACGGCCAATGACCCGGAATACAAATGGGCGGATGGCCCTGTGACTCAAGGTCTTCGCCAAGACGATGAAAAAATCAGAGTCATAATTTTGGATGAATACAACTCTGCCAATCCAAACATCATTATTCGTCTCCACGAAGTTTTGGACGAATTGGAAAAGAACGGAGAAGTTGTTTTAGCGGAAGACGCTTCTGAAAGAGTGAAAGTAGACAGGTCTCGCACGAAGATTATCGCTCTAACCAATCCTCCGGGCAAAGGGTTTCTGGACCGCCAGCCGCTTGACCCCGCCCAGCTTCGCCGATGGGTATATCAAAAAGAGGTTACCGAATTGCCAAAAGACACTTTTTCAGGTTCAGTGGATATGATGTTTCGTTTGAAGCCAGAAACAAAGGAAGCGGTTCCTGAAAAGTTTTTGACTTCAAATGAAACGGAAATTCCCATCGAAGAGCTTCGGGAAATTCCAGGCATGAAAGAATTAGTGGAAAAATACAAAGAGTTTCATTATGCCGCCAAAGAGCTTCTGAAAAACAGGAAGATTGCTCAAGACCAACCGCAGACATTCATGTATGATGACCGCATGGAACCGCAACGAGTTCTCAAGTTCATCCAGAATTTTTATCGGGGTGATATAAACGCGGTTTGGAAGGAAGCTCTGAAATATTTTTATGTGAACAAACTGGAAGACGAGGCGGACAGGCAAAAGTTGTTTGAGCTTATTAACGCGATTGAATATGCGCAACCCATAGAATCAAAACGAAAAGGTATTGAACGCGAAAGCAAAGCGGCCACGCCTGAAGAATTGGAAAAAGAAAAGACTTTGGTTGAAATAGAAAAAATAAGGAAGAGGATAGAGGAAAGCGGAAAAGTTCCTGAGGGATTTTTTGAAGAAAAAAAAGAGGGTTTAAGCGGAGAACTTTCAGAGCAAATTAAAAATGCCAAGGAAATTTTAGGCAAGCAAGATGTTTTGGGTCCCGATGAAATTGAAAAAGCGTTTAACATAAAACTGAAAGCGGAAGATATTCCGAAAATCCTGTTTTCCAAAGAAGAATTAGAAAAAGCCAAGGAGCTGGGGCAATTCTTGATTTTAAGGGTGGATAAAGCGAAAGACGGAACAGTTTTGTCCATGAAAAAAATGCAAGAACTGCTTTCTGAAGATTTTGAAAAAGACGGACACGGAAAAATTTTCTGGGATACGGATTGGCATAAAGAAGAAGAATTTTTCACTGATAATTCTCCAAAGCTTTCTTGGGCATTAACCAGCAAGGAAATAATTCCCGATTCCAATAGTAAAAATTATCTGGAACAAACGGAAAGCATTGTTAATTACCTCAAAGAGCAAGTTTTTGAGGGTAAAACTATCCCGAAAGAATTTCAGGAAGCTATTAAAGAATTTGCCGAGCAGAAAGGAAAAATCGGAAAGCTTATGGACGATAATTGGCAGGAGGCAACAAAAATGCTGGAGGGGTTGCAAATTACCAGACTCACAAGACAATCACCAGTGGAGTTTATGTATGATATTCTAGCTTATTTTAAGAATAATGAAGAAAGACTGTTTAAAAATATGTATTCCTGGACTGCCGGCCGTGATTCGGGTGGCCAGCTTGTGCATGTCGGGTCTTTTGATTCGGACGGTGTGTTGGTGTACAGCGACAGGCCTGACTATTCCAATGACGACCTTGGCGTTGCTTTTTCCCGCCTTCGCTAGTTTCACAAAGCCTGTATAAAATCACAAGCTTGCTTCGACGGACAGGCTCGCAGTCTTTGATCCGCCTAAATTTGGCGGGCTTTTTTAGCGTGACCTCACTGGACTAAGCTATAAAACGGCTGAAAAAATTTTGCTTAACGCTAACAAGGAATAAAACCAGAACCGCTTGGGCACTGAAATGCGATGTTAAAAAATTCTTTGATTCTATTGACCATGAGATTTTACTGTCACTGATTAGGGAAAAAATAAAAGACGCCAAACTTCTAAATATCATTGAAGAAATAATCAGAAGCTGTAATAAAGAACCATGCAAAGGAATACCTCTCGGCAATTTGACTAGCCATCATTTTTCTAATGGGGTTTACTTTTCACGGCTTTAGTATTACACTTTCCTTAAAGATAAATTAAAAATATGGCTGAAATATTAGAAAGTTTATTTGGGTCAAAATCCAAAGCAAGAATGCTTCGCTTTTTTTTGCTTAATCCCGATCAAGAATATTCAATAGCGGAAGCGGCTAAGAAAAATATGCTTAAAGTTACTGATGCCAAGCGGGAAATAAAAAATTTTAAAAAGATAAAATTTATTATTGAAAAAACTAAAAAAAGAAAAAAATTCTATCGCTTAAATCCCGATTTTATTTTTCAACCGGAACTCAAAAGCTTGGTGGCGAAATCCAATACCTATCCCCAATGCAAAATTTTAAAAAAAATAAAAAGTGTTGGAAATGTTAAGTTGGCGGTGGTTAGCGGAATTTTTTTGAATTATCCCAAAAGCAAGGCAGATTTGATTTTAGCGGTGGATAATGTCAATCGCCGGAAACTTAAAAATTTAATAAGCAATCTTGAGGCGGAACTGGGGAAGGAAATAAGATATGTCCTAATGAGCAGCGAGGAATTAAAATACCGCGTTAATATGATGGATCGTTTTATACTTGATTTCATTAAAGATCCTCATAATGAAATTGTTAATAAAATTAAAATTAAAGGGTTTAAAATATGAGAAGCGGGAAGTGTTCTAAATAAATTCCAATGTTCAAAATTTCAATATTTAAAATTTTTCTAAAAAACAAAAAGAAAGACCAAAAAAACATTAGCCTGAAATTTAAAGTCAGGTCTTTTTTTAACCGGGGATTTCTCGGAAATAATATTATTCGCTGTATTTTAATAGCGCTGGCTGTTTTGGATATAGTTAATTGGATCGCAATAGCCGTTTTTATTAATAGCAGCCGTTCTTATTCCATAATTTTGCATTACAATGTTTATTTCGGGGTGGATCTTGTCGGAGAGTGGCAGCAAGCTTATTTGGCGCCGGCGGTGGCAACAGCGCTCACATTGCTGAATATTTTTTTAGCCCGGAGGTTTTACGAGAAAAAAGAAAGAGTCGCTTCTTATATTTTATTGATAGCTTCCATTATGATCCAATTAAGTTCCGCCATAGCGGTAGCCAGCGTAATATTGATAAATTATTAATAATTTGAAACTCCCCCTTTGGAAAAGGGGGAAAGCAAGCGCAGCGAAGCAGGGGGATTTGAAAAGCGTTAAATAATTGAGCGCGTAAATTTTTAGCTCCAGCCTGAATTAAAAAACCCCCTCTCCGCCCGGGGCGGATCCCCCCCCCTTAGTAAAGGGGGAGAGGAAGGTTAGAATTTTATGTTTACTTTTCCTAATCCCAAAACTAAAAATCCTCAAGAGAAAAAAAGGCAAAGAATTTTGGAAATTATTCCGGGAGCCTTAACTTGGGCTACTCTTATTGGAATGCCTCTTTTTTCTTTTTTACTGCCGGTCTGGGTGGCGGTTTTTGTTATCGTTTTTGATATTTATTGGATTTGCCGAACAATATTCATATCTTCTTATTCTATCGCCGCTTATCACCGCCTTAAAAAAGGAAAAAAGATTGATTGGTGGAAGCGTTGCCGATTGCTAAAAAAAGAAAAGAGCCGAATTTTAGACTGGAAAGAAATTACTCATGTGATACTGCTTCCCACGGCGGGGGAAGCGGCGGAAATTATAGAGCCGTCTATTCAAGCGATAGCGGACAGTAATTTTCCCAATAAGCAAATCATAATTCTTTTGGCGACAGAAGAGCGAGAGAATAAAAAACATCGCTTAAAGAAAGTTAAATATTTAAAAAATAAATTTGATGGGATATTTAAAGATTTTTTAGTGACCACGCATAAAGTAAAAACGGGAGAAATGAAATGCAAAGCTTCCAACGCCACTTTTGCCGCTAAAAAATTAATGGAGTATTTAGACGAAAAAAACATTGATTATAAAAAAGTTATTTTTTCCAACTTTGATTGCGACAGCGTTTGCCATCCCCAGTATTTTGCCGCGCTCACCTACGCTTATGCTAGCGACCCCAAGCGTTTGCAAAGATCCTATCAGCCTCTGCCAATGTATCATAATAACATCTGGGATACTAACGCTTTTGTGAGAGTGATTGTCACCAGCTCATCTTTTTGGCATATGTTTCAGAGCACGCGAAAGGAAATGGTGACCTTTTCTTCCCACAGCGAGCCGTTTGACACTTTGGTGAAAGTGAATTTCTGGCCGATTAATATGATAAGCGAAGACTCAATTATTTATTGGAAATGTTTTTCATATTTTCATGGGGATTATAAAGTGAAACCTATTTATCTTCCTATTTCTCTGGACGCGGTTTTGGCGGAAACTTATTGGAAAACGATAAAAAATCAATACAAACAAAAAAGACGCTGGGCTTACGGAATAGAAAATTTTCCTGTTATTATGCGCGCTATTTGGCCGGACAAGAAAATAAAATTTTTCAGTAAAATAAAAATAGCTGTTGAAATGCTGGAAGGCCATCATTCCTGGGCGACCGCTCCTTTTATTCTGGCGATTTTAGGATGGCTTCCTTTGATTTTCGGCGGAACGATATTTAATGAAAGTGTTCTGGCGCATAATCTTCCTTTTGTCACCAGGTATCTTATGACTCTGGCTATGACCGGGCTTATTATCTCTATGTTTTTAAGTTTTTTTCTTTTGCCTCCCCGCCCTAAAAAATATTCGCGCAAAAAATATATCTATATGTTTTTCCAGTGGTTTCTGGTCCCGATTATCTCTCCGTTTTTAGGAGCGATGCCAGCTATTGATTCACAGACCAGAATTTTAATTAAAAAATATTTCGGAGAATTTTGGGTGACAGAGAAGATGAAGAAGTGATCAGTAATCAGTGATCAGTAATCGGTAATTAGTAATTGGTAACTAGGGAAAGAAGGGAAAAAGAAATTTGTCTGAAGGATTAAACTATGTGTCATTCCGGAATTTTTTCTGAAGCGAAGCGTAAGAAAAAATATCCGGAATCTACGCGTAATGAAATAACCAACTAACTTAAATGTCGCTACAACTTAATCCTAGATTCCGGATATTTTCCTCCGCTATCGCTGCGGAAAATTCCGGAATGACAAGTAAAAAACCATGGACTACAATTTATTTATCATTCCGTTTTTAAAATCTTTTTTAGTAGCGGCCGGGTTGTCACTGGCGCTTATTTTACTTTCCGAAAAAATAAAAACCAGAAAGAGAAAATCTTCTCGGCATATTCATTCCAAAAAAGTTTCCCGGCTGGGAGGGGCGGCGATAATTTCCGCTTTTTTAATTTCCATTTTAACAGATCAGAATTTAGTGATAACTACTCAGCTTTATGGAATAATTGCCGCATCACTATTTATTCTGGCAGTGGGACTTTGGGATGATTTTTGGAAACTTGAATGGAAAACTCAGTTGTTTTTTCAAATTTGCGCCGCTATCTCCGTTTTTATTATGGGAGTTCAAGTAGAATATATTACCAATCCTTTGGGCGGAGTCGTTTTTCTAAATTTGGGGAAATATCTTATTCCCAGCTTATTGTTCGTTATCGCTTGGCTGGTAATTATGATGAATGCTATGAATTGGCTGGATGGTATTGACGGATTGAGCGGAGGAATGGCTTTTATCGGCGCCCTCACCATATTTTTTTTGAGTCTTAGCCCGGAAGTCAACCAGCCGCCGGTGGGAATAATCGCTGTGATATTAGCGGGGGCGGCGCTGGGTTTTTTAATTTTTAATTTTTATCCGGCCAGAATTATGGCGGGCACCAGCGGAGCGATGTTTATGGGTTTTGCTCTGGCGGCGCTGGCTATTTTTGCCGGAACTAAAATAGCCACCGCTTTGCTAATTATGGCTATACCCGTTATTGATGTTTTTTGGGTAATAGGAGAGAGAATTAAAGCGGGCAACCCAATATTCAAGTCGGATACCCGCCACTTGCACCGCAAGCTGATGGAGCTGGGCTGGACACAGAGAAAAATCGCCTTATTTTTTTACGCCGTTACTTTTTCAATCGCTGTCGTGGCTCTCAATACCAGAACCATCGGAAAGTTAATAACCATAGTTTTGGTGGCTGTTATTATGGTCACAGCGCTGATTATTATCAATAAAAAACTTTCATCTAATGTTAAAAGTAAAGCTCGGGCTTCATAAATTCAGGGTTTGACTGGGAAATATAAATTGTGATAGAGTGGGAATAGAAAGCTAATTCTTAAATAATCTAAAATATGATCAAGAAAAAAGTTTATAAGTACACAGCTATTTTTGAACCGGCGGAAAAAGGCGGGTATGTGGTTTATATTCCCGCTTTGCCGGGTTGTGTTACTCAAGGCGAATCGTTTGAAGAGGCGCAGCAAATGGCAAAAGATGTCGTGGTTGGCTATTTGAGCGTCTTAAGAAAAAGCAGGCAGGAAATCCCGATAGAAAGGCAGGGTGTGATAATTTCGGAAATATTTGCTGAAAATTCCGCAGGAAGAGTAAAAACCATTTAATATGTCTCAAGAATTGCCGGCAGTTAAGCCAAAACAAATAGTTAAAGTTTTGAGAAAACTTGGATTTATTGAACGTCGCCAGACTGGCAGCCATTTGATTTTAAGCAATCCTGATAATAATAAAATTGTTCCAGTGCCTATGCACGCTAAAGAATTGAAAAAAGGCACCTTGTTTAGTATTTTAAGGCAAGCGGAAATAACAAAAGGACACTTAAGAAAACTATTATAAATTGCAGATAACTTCTTAGCTTTAATTTGAGGGAGTTTTTTTATGTTTTATGTGAAGTATTAATAATAAGATTAAGATGTTTTACAAATCCAAATCCAGTCTGTCCGTAGCGGTTATGCTAATTATAATCTTGTTTTTTATAACCGCTTTATATTTTTTTAATAGGCAAAGTACTTCTGACAATAGCGTGAATTATATTCGCATAAACAACTGCAAATTCAAAGTGGAAATAGCCGATACTCCGCAAGAAAGATTTTTAGGGCTGGGAAAAAGGGAAAAGATATGCCAAAACTGCGGAATGCTTTTTGAATTTCATGAAAAAGGCGAATACCCTTTTTGTATGCGTGATATGAAATTCCCCCTTGGCATTATTTGGATTTCAGATGATAATGTGGTTTCAGTTATTAAGGATGTTCCTTGCAATTTTAAAGGAGAAATAAATTCTCATGTTTTAGCTGACAAGGTATTGGAACTCAACGCCGGAACGGCAAAAAAATGCGGGATTAAAAAAGGAGACAAAATTTCTTATTAAACAAAAAACTTTGAAGGAGGATAGTTCAATGGAAGTAAGAGGTATAGTTGTGGTTGATGATGATAATGATATTAGAAAACTCATAGCTGATTTTTTAGGGGAGGAGGAATATGATAATTATGAAATAGTAATAGTAGCTTTTGAGGATGGAGAGATTGCGTGGCAATTCATGGAGGAGTGTGGGTCAATAATAGATCTTTTAATAACAGATCTCGAAATGCCTAAAATGGACGGAAGAACTCTGTTAGAAAAAGTAAAGGGAGAATATCCGGAAATTAAGGTTATAATGATGAGCGGAGAAAAAGTCGCAGAAAGAATAGCTAAAGAGGCTGGAGCCGACAGGTTTTTGAAAAAGCCATTTAAGCTAGAACAGTTGCGAATGGTTGTCCAGGAATTATTGCCACAAGCTCTTTTCGCTTTCTTGTGAAAATTACGATAGCTCGGACTTTAATGTCTGGGCTTTTTTTATTTCGCATTTTTATATACCACTAGCTCACGATCGTGACTTAATGGTAGATAAATTTTTTTATTGAAAAAATAAGAGGCGCAGCTTTCAAAGTGTAATTACGCCCGTAATTACGAAAGCCTTAAAATATTTAAAACACAAACTCCCGCCATTGTTATGGCGGGAGTTTGTTATATAAAAGAACAGTAGAATTTTATTTGTGTTTATGGGATATAGAATATCCGTTCTATGACAGAGATGGGACTAGGATGGCGTATTTGTGAAGATTCTTGAGTTGAGCGTCATTAAGATTTTTGGATTCGGCGATAGCTTCTTTGACTAAATCTTTGGAAAATTCTACCGTTGTTCCAACAAAGACTCTTTCGTTAAAATCCACTTTCTTGCGAAGGTAATCCTCTATATAGATTTTATGTTCCGCTGTAAGCTCGGAGTCAGCGCTTTTTTCCAAATAATCGGATAGCGCTCGGCGAGCCAGATGAGTAACGCCTTCTCCTTTTTGGGCGCTTTCAATAAAAGATTTTTCAGTCTCTTTGCTGGTGGCAACGGAAGTAACTTGCTCTTTCTCCGCTTCAACTTTTTCTCCGGCCTCTCCGGCTTTTTCAGTTTCAGCGATTTCTTCTTCATCCGTGGTTTCTTCTTCACCGTCTGTTTCTGTTGTTTCGGTTTCTCCATCTTCCATAGAATCTTCCTCTTCTATCAGCTGCTCCAAATCGCTGGCTTGCATATCAGCGACTTCCGCCGGAGTTTCGGATCTCTTGGAATAAGAATAAATCCCGCCGGCGATAACAATTACGATAACGACGCTGATAATAATGCGAAGATTATCCTGTATCCACTTTTTTACGGCATCTGTTCCGCTTTCCTGATTTTCATTTAAATCGTCTTCCATTTAATGTCACCTTCCTTTCTAGACCGCGCTTTTTAAAGCGAGGGTTTTTAATTGTTAAAGGACTGCTTTCGTTGAAGCCGATCCGTATTATTTTATAATTTTACCGCGACTATTTTTAAGCGTCAACTAGACAAATGCCCGTTTTTCAAGCGTAATGTTAATTACGCATACTCTCCATTTTCCGGCCAAATCTTTATGGAATATCGTTTTTGACTGGGGAAAATAATTTCTGATTAGTTTAGCCAGTTTATTTTTTTGCTCCGGACTGAATTCTAGGAATACAGTAACCGGTAACTGGTAATTAGTAACTAGGGATTTAATTTGCTGAAATAGTTTTTTGTAATGCTTCAATCCTTCCTCAGAACTGTAGAGCGCGGATTTGGGTTCGTATTTTTTTATGTCGGCGGGAGCGGAATCGTAAATTTTTTTTGAGAGATAGGGAAGGTTGGCAACAATAATCAATGAACAATGATCAATGAACAATATTTTTTTATCCATAAGGGGTTTTAATAAGTTGCCTTGCAGGAATTTTATTTTTTTATCCACTTTATGTTTCTTGGCGTTTTGGCAGGCGAGTTGCAGAGCTTTTTTAGAAATATCAGAAGCGTAAAATTTAATATTGTCATTCCCGCGCAGGCGGCCTGCCTGCTCGCCTCGATTCGGCGAAGCGGGCCGGCGAGGCAGGGAATCTAGATTTTTCGCAACAGAAATAATAATGTTTCCGGATCCTGTGCCAATATCCGCAATCACTATTTTTTTATTTTTCCAAACTACGAGTTGCCTGCCTGTCCGGTCTGCCTGCCGGCAAGGCAAGTAGGCAGGCAAATTACTAATTGCAAGCTCTGGCAGAGCTTCCGTCTCCGGACGGGGGATTAAAACATTTTTGTTGACTTTAAAATCCAGCCCGTAAAATTCTTTATGCTTAGTAATATAAGCAATTGGCTCACGCTTAATTCTTCTCTTCGCGTAATTCTTAATTCTTAATTCTTGATTCGGCGATAGCTTATATTCCGGATGAGCTAAGATAAATTCCTTGGGCTTTTTTATGGCGTGAGAAATTAAAATCTCCAAGTCGGATGGAGATATTTTAGAGAAATATTTTTGTTGGATGTTTTTAATGGCTGGCATGGTTAATTTTCTTTGAATTGCGAAGCATATTATTTTTTTATCATCTTTGCTTTTATGTCATTCCCGCGCAGGCGGGAATCCAGGATAAAATCGCTAGTGTTAGAAATTACTCTAGATTCCCGCTTTCGCGGGAATGACATAAAGAGAATCTTGCAATTCAATAAAATTAAGATTCTGAAGTTTTTCTTTTTAATTCCTCTTCTTGAAGCGATTGAATAATATCATCTAAATTTCCTGCCAAAATATTTTCCAAATTGCTCCAGGATTTTTTTATGCGATGGTCGGTAACGCGGTCCTGGGGAAAATTATAAGTGCGGATTTTTTCACTGCGGTCGCCCGTGCCAATCTGCCCGCGGCGCGTATCGCCGATTTCCTTAATCTTTTTTTCCTTTTCCGCTTGAGCTAGGCGGGAACGGAGAACTTTCATAGCTTTATCCTTGTTTTTTAATTGGGATTTCTCGTCTTGGCAAGAAACCGTTGTTCCAGTCGGGATGTGCGTTATCCTTACCGCGCTGTTAGTGGTGTTGACGGATTGCCCTCCGGGTCCCGAAGAGGCGAAAGTGTCAATGCGGAGGTCTTTAGAATCAATTTTAAATTCCGTTTCTTCCGTTTGGGGAAGCACGGCGACAGTGGCGGTGGAAGTATGGATTCTTCCCGACTTTTCCGTTTCGGGAATTCTTTGCACCCGATGCACGCCGGATTCGTATTTCATTTTTTGATAAACGGGAGAATTGGCGGATAAGCTGTTTACTTCAAAAATGATTTCCTTAAATCCCCCAATCCCGATGCGGTGGGCGTTAAGTGCCGTTATTTTCCAGTTGTTTTTTTCAGCGTATTTGGAATACATTCTGAAAAGGTCGGCGGCAAAAAGCGCTGATTCGTCTCCTCCGGCTCCCGCTCTGATTTCCATAATTATATTTTTTGAATCATTGGGATCTTTGGGAATAAGCGCCATTTCCAAATCTTTTTCCAGTTTTTCTTTTCTGGCGGAGAGTTTTACATTTTCATTCATAGCCATCTGTTTTATTTCCGAATCTTTTTCAGTATTAATTATTTGGGCGTTTTCTTTTATTTCGCGTTCAATTCTTTCCAAATCATTGATAGTTTGAATAATTCCTTCCAGCTCCGACTGCCTTTTTTTCAACTTCGCCATTTTTTGGGCATCATCAAAAATCTCAGAGGAGCTAAGTTGTTGAATTATTTTTTCGTATTCTTTTTTAATTTTTTTTACTGGCTGTTTCATATTTTTAGTGTATATTATTTTCGGCAAACAAGTCAATTTTTCCTAATTCCTCGTTTGCCAAATTAAGATAGCTAAACTATAATGAGGATTATGAATATCAGGCAGAAAGTGAGAATAAAATTTATTTTGGTCGCAGCATTAGCTCTGGCGGCGGGGCTGATTTCTTATCCGCGGACGGTAAAATTCATCCCGCCGGTTTATGGCGCGCTGAATAAATTAAAAATAAATCTGGGGCTGGATTTGCAGGGCGGAATCCATCTGGAATACAAAGCGGATGTTTCCAATATTGACGGCGATAAAGTGAGTGAGGCTTTGCAAGCGGCGCAGGATGTTATTGAAAGGCGGGTAAACGCTTTCGGCGTAGGCGAACCGCTGGTGCAAACAGCTTTGTCCGGCGGAGAACATCGCATTATTGTGGAACTGCCGGGCATAAAAGATATTGAGGATGCCAAGAAAACAATCAAGGAAACTCCTTTTTTGGAATTTAAAGAAGAAAAGAGCGAGGAAGAAATGAAAGAAGCGGAAAAAATGCTGGCGCCGATGAACGAACAAGCCAAAAAACAGGCGGAAGAAATTTTGGAAAAAGCCAAGAGTGGAGAAAATTTTGAAGAGCTGGCTAAAGAATACAGCCAGGATCCCGGGAGCAGGGATGACGGAGGCGATCTGGGTTTTGCCAAAAAAGGAACTTTTGTGCCGGAGTTTGATAAAGTTTTGTTTGAAAGCGATTTAAAAGACGGGGAAATTTATCCGGAATTGGTGGAAACGCAATTTGGCTGGCATATAATTAAAAAAGTAGAAGAGAGAATGAGCGAGGCGGAAGATAAGACAGAGCCAGAAGAAACAACAGAAGAAAATAGCGTGGAAGAACAGCAACTTTCTCTAGAAAGCGAGGAAAGCGAATTAGAAATTCACGCTCGGCATATTCTTTTTGCCAAAAGCAGCGTAGAAATGTTCCCGGAGTTGAAATATAAATCTACCGACCTTACGGGGAAGAATTTGGAAAGCGCCAGCGTGGTTTTTCGCGATCAGGGATTAAGCGAACCGCAAGTGTCGCTTAAATTTGACGGGGAAGGATCTAAACTTTTCGCGGATATCACCAAGAGGAATTTAAATAAAACAGTAGCCATTTATTTGGATAACGCGATAATCAGCGCTCCCACGGTGCAGTCGGAAATTACCAACGGGGAAGCGGTCATCACAGGAAATTTTAAACTGGACGAAGCTAAAAAACTGGCGGGCCGCCTTAATGAAGGCGCGCTGCCCGTTCCCATAACTTTAATTTCCCAGCAAAGCGTGGAAGCGTCGCTGGGAATGCAGTCATTGCAAAAAAGTTTAAAAGCCGGCGCGGCGGGGCTTCTGCTGGTGATGATTTTTATGATCGCTTATTATAGATTTTTAGGATTAGTGGCAGCTGCAGCTCTTTTGATTTACGCGGGAATGATGGTTTCCATTTTTAAACTGTCCGGATTTTTATCTCCGTGGCCGATTACGCTAACCTTGTCGGGAATCGCCGGGTTTGTTTTGTCAGTAGGAATGGCGGTGGACGCCAATATTTTAATTTTTGAAAGGACTAAAGAGGAATTAAAAAATGGCCGCAGTTTAAGCGGAGCCATAGAGGAAGGTTTTCGCCGGGCCTGGCCCAGTATTCGGGACGGAAATTTTTCTACCATTATAACTTCATTTATTTTAATCTGGTTGGGGACGGGATTTGTTAAGGGCTTCGCGATCATTTTAGTTATCGGAGTTTTAATGTCAATGTTTGCGGCGATTGTTTTGGTGAAAGCTATTTTGAGATTTGTGATAGGAGAATGGCTGGAAAAGAGATTTTGGTTAATTAGTAATTCGCGAGTTAAGAATAAATTAGAATAAGTTTTTTGTGTCATTCCCAGCTTGACTGGGAATCCAGGATAAAATCGCTGGCTTTCAGAAATTACTCTGGATTCCCGCCCGCGCGGGAATGACATATACATAATTTATGCTGCAGATAATTAGCAAAAGAAAATATACTTATATTCTTTCAGTGGCGTTGGTTGTTTTGAGCGTTGCCGTTTTATTTATTTGGGGACTAAAGCTGGGAATTGATTTTAAGGGTGGGACGCTGATGGAAGTTCAGTTTGGAGCAAATAAGACGGAAGAAGCGGAAAAAGAATTTCAAATTCCGTCTAGTCAGGAGATTCAGGATAAACTTGCGGAATTAAATCTTAATAGTCTTACTGTCCAGCTTTCGGAAAATAACACAGTTATTTTGCGCTATATGGCTTCGGACGAAGAGTTAAATGAAAAAGTAGTTGAAAATCTTAGAGAGCTTGACGAAAACACGAAGCAGTTAAGAGTTGATTTTATCGGCGCGTCAATTTCCGAACAAATAAAAGAAAATGCTTTAATGGCAATAATTTTAGCCGTAATCGCCATCGCTCTTTATATCGCCTGGGCATTTCGCAAAGTTTCTTATCCCATTCCGTCATGGCAATACGGACTGGGCGCCGTGATGGCTCTGGCTCACGATATTATTATCACTCTAGGAGTATTTGTTATCTTGGGACATTTCTGGGAAGTGGAAATAGGCATTCCTTTCATAGCGGCCCTGCTTACCATTCTAGGATATTCTGTCAATGATACTATTGTGGTTTATGATAGAATCCGCGAAAATATTTTGCGTTCCGGAGCCAAAGAAAATTTTGAAAATATCGTCAATAAGTCAATTAACGAAACGCTGGCGCGATCAATCAACACATCCTTAACCGTAGTTGTTGTTCTTCTGGCGGTAATATTTTTTGGAGGAGAAACCATTAAATTTTTCTCTGTGGCTCTTCTGGCGGGAATAGTTTTCGGAACTTACTCCTCAATTTATGTGGCGTCAGCACTGCTGGTAAGCAGCTATGAATATAAAATTGGCAAAAAGTAATTTCTGTTGGTATGATTAAATTATGAATAAAGATTTGGAAAATAAAATTGACGAGATTTTGACGCGGGGAGTGAACGAAGTGATCAAAAAAGATCATCTTAAGGAGCGGCTCTTAAGCGGTGAAAAGCTTAGAATAAAATTCGGCATTGATCCGACTAGCCCATATTTGCATTTGGGTCGGGCAATTGCTTTGCTTAAATTAAAAGATTTACAGGAACTGGGACATAAAATAGTGATTATTATCGGCGATTTTACGGGGGTAATAGGAGATAGTTCAGACAAAGAAAGTGAACGGCCGATACTTGAAAAGAAAACTGTTGAGAAAAATTTGAAAACTTACAAAGATCAAATAGGAAAAATATTGGATGTAGACAAAGTGAAATTCCATCGCAACTCCGAGTGGCTAAAAAATCTTGATTATGAGGAAATTTCCAAGCAAGCTGACATTTTTTCTTTAGCGGAATTTATCGCCAGAGATAATATTAAAAAAAGATTGAAAGATGATAGCCGTATATCGCTTAGAGAATTATTATATCCGCTTATGCAAGGATATGACAGCGTCGCCGTGGAAGCGGATTTGGAAATTGGCGGAACTGACCAGCGTTTTAATTTGTTATCGGGGAGAGAAATGCAACGGACTTATAAACAAAAACCGCAGGATATTTTGATGGTTAATTTGATAGAAGGAACGGACGGCAGAAAAATGAGTTCCAGTTGGGGCAATACTGTAAATTTACTGGACGAACCCAATGAAATGCTAGGCAAAATTATGAGTATGGGCGATGAACTAATTATCAAATATTTTATCCATTGCACGCGAATTTCTATGGACGAAATCAGAAAGATGGAGGATGGAATGAAAGATGAAAAAATAAATCCCCGCGACGCTAAAATTAAATTGGCGGAAGAAATTGTGAAAATTTACCACGGACAAGAGGAAGCGCGAAAGGCCAAGGAATATTTTATTAGTACTTTTTCCGAGAGGAAAATCCCTGATAATGTTGCGCCTTTTCCCAGTCCTGCGCCTGAAATATCAATCATTGATTATATGATAAGTGCTGGCTTAGCTGAAAGTAAATCTGATGCTCGCAGAAAAATAGAGCAAGGTGGAGTTTCAATTGACGGAGAAAAAATAACAGATCCAAATAAAATTTTGGATGATTCTTTTTCGGGGAAAGTTGTCAAGGTTGGGAAGAAGGATTTTGTGAAAATAGTTTTTTAATTTTTACAAATAAATTACTTAGAAACTTTCGCGCTATAACTTTATTAACCCTATAAAATTTTTCATTTCGCTATCCTTTACTATTTTTTGTTTTCATCATTTTCATCATTTAGAAACGATCGTTTCTAAATGATGTAATTTTTCACAGCTTTGTTTTTGCGGCCTAAAAAGACATTGCTTCCAATAAAAAGATGTCGCTTCTAAAATGCCACTTCTAATTTTGACTTTAAATAGCTTTTTTAATACAATAGAGTCATGCTCTTAGAGTGGAGGAAATTAACGGGGAAAAAGAAACGGACTGGCGCGCGGTATTGAAAAAAGCGATAACGGGGCTATTATTAAAGTCGGGAAGAAGGATTTTGTGAAAGCGGTTTTTTAGGGATTGAATTATGAAGTTCCTTTTTGTTATAGCTATCACATTTTGTCATTCCCGACTTGATCGGGAATCCAGAATGCAGTCGCTAGCTTTAGAAATCACTCTGGATTCCCGCCTGCGCGGGAATGACATAGTAAAGATAACAGGCTAAATTTATGTTAGAGCAAAAAATATTAAATATAAAAACCCGGGCGGCGGGAGAGATTAAAAAAGCTCAAAGCGAGAAAGAGCTTTTTGATTCGCGCGTGAAATATTTGGGACGGAAAAGCGGGTTTAATAAGATTTTAAAAAGCCTGAAAAATTTATCTCTGGAAGAAAAAAAGAAAATCGGACCGCTGGCTAACGCCGTGAAAAAAGAAATTGACGAAGAAATTAAAAAGGCGGAAAAAATAATCAGATCAAAAGTTGATTTAGAAAAAGAAAAAATTGATATCACCGCTCCCGGAAAAAAAATTAAGCGCGGGCATCTCCATCCGCTGACAATTGTCCAAAATGAAATTGAAGATATTTTTACTTCCATGGGATTTGAAATCGCCGACGGTCCGGAAGTGGAAACGGAATTTTACGCCTTTGACGCTTTGAATATTCCCAAAAATCATCCAGCCAGGGACGCGTGGGATACTTTTTTTATCAAAGATCAAAGATCAAAAATCAAAGATCAAAATTTAAGAGAAAAGATTCTGTTGCGCCCGCATACTTCGCCGGTGCAGGCGCGTTATATGCAAAAACACAAGCCGCCTTTCAGGATTATCGCTCCCGGGAGATGTTTCCGCAATGAAGCCACTGATTCGTCCCATGAACATACTTTTAACCAGTTTGAAGCTTTAGTGGCGGGCGACGATATTAACGCGGGGCATTTTAAATATATCGGACAAGAATTTTTTTCGCGGTTTTTCAAAAAAGAGTTGAAGGTAAGATTAAGACCGAGCTTTTTTCCTTTTACCGAGCCAAGCTTTGAATTTGACATCAGCTGCGTGGTGTGCGGCGGAAAAGGATGTTCCACTTGCTCCCGAACAGGCTGGCTGGAAATCGGAGGGGCGGGGATGGTTAATCAAGCCGTTTTTGAAGCAGTTGGTTATCCCCGCAACCGTTATCAGGGATTTGCTTGGGGATTTGGCGTGGAAAGGCTGGCGATGATGAGGTATAAGATTGATGACATTCGGTTATTCTATTCCGGGGATTTGAGGTTTATAGATCAGTTTTAAATAAAATACATATGCGTTACTCCTATAATTGGCTTAAAGAATTATCAGGAACGAAATTATCTCCGGAGAAATTGGCGGAGCTTTTGACGATGCGCGCTTTTGAAGCGGAGGAGATTAGAAAAACGGGAAAGAATTTGGATAAAGTTGTCGTCGGGAAGATAGTGGGGATTGAAAAGCATCCTGACGCGGACAAATTGCAGGTTGTGAAAGTGGATATAAAAAACAAAAAATTAAATATCGTTTGCGGCGCTTATAACATAGCGATTGGGCAGAAAGTGCCGGTGGCGCTGGCGGGAGCTAAGCTCCCGGGGGGATTAAAAATAAAAAAAGCGGAAATTAGGGGCGTGAAATCTTATGGGATGCTTTGCGCCGAAGACGAGTTAGGACTAGGAAGCGATCATAGCGGAATTTTAATATTGGATAAAAAATTAAGGCCGGGAATGAATTTAGCTGAAGCCCTGAAACTTGACGATGCGATGATAGATTTGGATATTTTGTCCAATCGCGGGCATGACGCGCTAAGCCATATCGGAATAGCGCGGGAAATTTGCGCGCTGGAAAATAAAAAATTTGATTATGATTACGAAGGATTAAAAATGCCATCCGCGAAAACTGATAAAATTAAAGTTGAAATTCAAAGTAAAGAATTATGTCCGAGATATATCGGAGCGGTTATGAAAAATATTGAAATTAAAGAATCGCCCAGTTGGATTAAGTCGCGACTGATAACTTGCGGAATTAGTCCCGTTAATAATGTGGTGGACGCGGCTAATTATGTGATGCTGGAATTGGGACAGCCGCTCCATTGTTTTGATTTTGGAAAAATCAAAACAATGGAAATCCCAAATCCCAAATCCAAAATTCCTAGTATATTTATTAGAAATGCTAAAAAAGGCGAAAAAATAAAATTACTGGACGAATCTATCGCGGAATTAATGGAAGATGATCTGGTGATCGCGGACAGTGAAAAGGCGCTGGCTATCGCGGGAATTATGGGAGGTTTGGATTCCGGAGTTAACCCAAAAACAAAAAATATATTTTTGGAAGCGGCCAATTTTAACCCAATGTTAATCAGGAAAACCAGGATGCGGCTGGGAATTAAAACTGAATCATCCGACCGTTTTGAAAGAGAGCTTGACCCTAATCTGGCGGAGAAAGGAATGGCGCGGTTAATTGAAATAATTTCGGAAACGGCTGGCGGGAAATTAGAATCCGTGAAAGATATTTATCCAAAAAAAGTTTTACCGTGGAAGATAAAATTAGATTTGGCTTATTTAAACAGATTATTGGGAGAGGATATTTCTCCTAAAATTGTTAAAAAAATATTAGAAAATCTTGAGTTACGAGTCACGAGTCACGAGTCACGAGTTGAGGCAGAGATTCCAACATTTAGAATTGATTTAAAGACGCAGGAAGATTTAATTGAAGAAATAGGCCGAATCTACGGCTATGAAAAAATAAAGCCGCGTCCGCCGCTGGCTCCCGTAAAGCCGGCCAAAGCCAATGATCAGAAAATGTTTGAAAGAGAAGTTAAAAACATTTTAGCTGGCGGCGGATTTTTGGAAGTCTGCAATTATTCGTTTTACGGCGTTAAAGACGCCGGATTGGCGGGGTTAGGGACTATAAAACATTTAGAGCTGAAAAATCCCATGAATCCAAATCAAGCCTTGATGAGGATAAGTTTAATTCCTAATTTACTTAAAAATATCAGGGATAATTTGAGGAATTACAAGGAATTTAATATTTTTGAGGTTGGGCGGGTATATTGGCCGAACAGTGAAGTTTTACCGGAGGAAAAAATAGTGTTAGTTGGGGCAGTAGTTATGAACTCTTCAAAAAAAGGAGAAAATAGCGGAGCGGAAGGTTTTTATTTGGCAAAAGGATATGTTGACCATTTGCTCTCGCGGTTGGGAGTGATGGGACAATACTATGATGATTTTAATTCCAGCCCGCTGGAGACTTTTCGAACGCTTTGGCACGAAAGCCGCAGCGCGGAAATAAAAATTGAAGGCAGCGAAAAGGCCGTAGGATATTTAGGTGAAATTAATCCTTTCGTGTTGGCCCAATTTGGCATTCGGCAAAGAGTGGCGATGTTTGAATTTGATATGGGAGAACTCAAAAAAATTTCAGAAACAGAAAGAGAATACGCGCCTATTAGCAAATATCCGACCATCGTAAGAGATATTTCAATGATTGTTGACAAAAGCGTCAAAATATCCGATGTTTTATCCAGCATTCAAGCATCCGGAGGGAATTTAGTTTTGGATGTTGACTTGTTTGATATTTTTGAAAACGAGAAAGAAAACGAAAAAAGTCTGGCGTTTCATATTATTTTTGGATCAGCTGACAGAACATTGGAAAGTAAAGAAGCGGACGCGCTGATGGAAAAAATTGCCGCTGATTTAGAAAGAGAATTGGGTGTAAAGATAAGAAAATAGATTGATTTGCAAGAAACTCCCCAGCGCTAGTTACGACATTACTTTATGTATAAGAATCAAAAGCGTTGTTTACACTTTTTCTTTATGTCATTCCGGAATTTTCGGAGCGACAGCGGAGAAAATATCCGGAATCTGCGCTTTTAATTATCTCAAGCCTAGAGATTTTAACAATCCTAGATTCCGGATATTTTTTCTTTCGCTATGCTACAGAAAAAATTCCGGAATGACAGACAAGGAGTAGGCAATAAAAAATCGTAAACAATACTGTAAAATAACACTTTTTACTATGCAATTGCTTAAAAAACTTTTTGGTTCCAATGAAAGAGAAATTAAAAAACTTCAACCAATCGTAAAAGAAATAAATTCTCTTGAAAGTGAAATATCCAAACTTTCAGACAGTGAACTGAAAAATAAAACAGAAGATTTTAAAAACCGCTTAAAAAAAGGAGAATCTCCGGATGACATTTTGCCAGAGGCTTTTGCCGTGGCGCGGGAAGCGGCCAAGAGAGTCATTGGCGAACGGCACTATGATGTCCAGTTGTTAGGCGGCATAGTTTTACATCAGGGAAAAATCGCCGAAATGAAAACGGGAGAAGGAAAGACATTGACATCTACTTTGCCGATTTACCTTAACGCTTTGGAAGGCAAGGGAGCGCATATAATAACCGTCAATGATTATTTAGCTAAAAGAGATTGCAATTGGATGGGATCAATCTTTCATTTTCTGGGATTAAGCACCGCTTGTATTTTGCACGACATATCTTATAAGTATGAGCCTAAAATTATAGATGATGATGAGGTGAGCGTGGAAGAAGAAAATCTTATTCCAATAAGCCGCCGAGAAGCTTACAGCGCGGATATAACTTACGGGACTAATAATGAATACGGCTTTGATTATCTGCGGGACAATATGGCGCAAAGTTTGGAGCAAATGGTTCAGCGGGAATTGAATTTTGCCATCGTGGACGAAGTGGATTCCATATTAATTGATGAGGCGCGGACGCCTTTAATTATTTCCGCTCCCGATTCTGAGTCAACCAAGCTTTACCAAAAATTTGCCCAAATTGTCCCGCGGCTCAAAGAGAATATTGATTATGAAATTGATGAAAAAATGAAAGCGATTACCTTAACCGACAAGGGAATTTCCAATGTGGAAAAGACTCTGGGGATGGGAAATATTTACGATCCGGAAAAAATAAGCTATGTGCATCATCTGGAGCAATCGCTCAAAGCCCACGCCCTTTTCAAACGAGAACGCGACTACATCGTAAAAGACGGACAGGTTATTATCGTGGATGATTTTACTGGAAGACTTATGGAGGGAAGGCGTTACAGTGAAGGGCTACACCAGGCCATAGAAGCTAAGGAGGGTGTGGCGGTGCAAAAGGAGTCAAGAACCTTGGCTACTATTACTTTTCAGAATTATTTTAGAATGTATAAAAAGCTTTCCGGAATGACGGGAACGGCTATCACCAGCGCGGAAGAATTTAATAAAGTGTATGAGTTGGAAGTGCTGGAGATTCCCACTAATGAGCCGATGACGAGAAAAGATCTGCCCGATGTGATTTATAAAACCGAGGAAGGAAAATTTAAAGCCATCGCTCAAACTATAAAAAAAATTAATCATACGGGACAACCGGTTTTGGTGGGAACAATAGCTATTGAAAAGTCAGAATATCTAAGCGCTTTATTGGAACGAGAAGGAGTTAAGCATGAAGTTTTGAACGCTAAGCAGCATGAGAAAGAAGCGCCTATCATTGCCGGCGCCGGAGAGCGCGGAGCGGTGACTATCGCTACCAATATGGCGGGAAGAGGGACTGACATAAAACTGGGAGAAGGAGTGAAAAAACTGGGCGGACTTTATATCATCGGAACGGAACGGCATGAGGCTCGGCGCATTGACAATCAATTGCGCGGGCGCGCGGGACGGCAGGGAGATCCTGGCATGTCGCAGTTTTATGTTTCTTTGGAAGATGAATTGATGCGGCGATTCGGCGGCGACAAGCTGAAAAATATGATGAATACTCTGGGTTTGCCGGAAGACCAGCCGATCCAAAATAAAATTATTTCAAAAACTATTGAAGGTTCCCAGTCAAAAATAGAGGGATTTAACTTTGATGTCAGAAAGCATATCTTGGAATATGACGATGTAATGAATAAGCAAAGGGAAGTGGTGTATAAAAAAAGGAAAGAAATTTTATCCAGCCATGACACAAAAAATCTAGTTTTAAATAATATTATTGAAGAACTGGAAAAAATTGTTTCTGTCCGGTGCGATGTTCAAGGATGCGAATGGGATATGAAAACAATTTTGGCGAATGTTAATAATATATTTCCTTTGGAAGAAAAAGATAGAAGACATCTAAAAGAGATATCTTCCGATAAATCAGAAGATGACGCGCAAAAAGTGAGTAAATTAGTTGAATGTTTGGCGGGACTGGCTAAAAAGGCTTACGCGCAAAAGGAAAAAGAAATAGGATATGAAAATATGCGTCGCGTTGAAAAAATAATAATGTTGCGAACTATAGATACTATCTGGATGAATCATTTAGATGAGATTGATTATTTAAGGCAGGGAATCGGATTACGCGGTTATGGGCAAAAAGATCCGCTGGTTGAATACAAGAGGGAAGCCTATAATTTATTTACTCGCTTGATGGATAATATTAGATCTACTATTATTCATACTATATTCAAAGTTGCTTATATTTCTCAAGAATCTCAGCCAGTTGAACAGATAGAAGAAAGTAGTTGGCAGCTCAAGGGATCAGGTGGGCAGGTGGAACAATTTGGCGCGATTAAAAAAGCGCAGTCTAGTGAACAAGGAGGGAGTGAAAAAGCTGCGCCTTCAAAACCCATCATTAATCAAAATAAAGTGGGACGCAATGATCCTTGCCCGTGCGGAAGCGGAAAAAAATATAAAAAATGTTGCGGGAAATAAAGTTATATATTATGTTTTGTTTTGAAAAATCTGCCGGCGCCGTGGTGTTTAGGCGGAATAAAAATAAAATTTATTTTCTGTTTCTTCATTACAAATCCGGCCATTGGGATTTTCCCAAGGGGCATATTGAGGAAGGGGAGAGTGAAGAACAGGCTTTGCGAAGGGAAGTTTTAGAAGAAACAAGCATAAGCGATTTGGAAATTTTGCCTGATTTTAAGAAACATGTTTATTATTTTTACCGAGCCAAGGGAGAGGAGAAGGAAAAAAGAACGAGGGCAGGAATAAGTGTTAATATTTTCAAAAAAGTTATTTATTATTTGGCTAAAACCGAAACAGGAAAAGTAAAAATTTCCTTTGAGCATATCGGCTGGGAATGGCTAGAATACGAAGAGGCTATGAAAAAAATAACTTACAGGGGACCGAAAAGAATTTTAAAATCAGCGGGGAAATATTTGGAAAATGTAAGACATGGAAAGTAGCGCAAGCGCTGTTCGTAGAATGGTGAAATTATAACTAGACTACTATTCAACTACATAAGGTAGTATTGTAGCATTAATGAAGAATAAGAAAATAAAGTAAATATTGGATTGCATTATTAGTTTGCCATATTATTATGAAAAAATATTACGACGCCACTGCGAAATTTCACAGGAAATTCAAGATGAAAGGAACTAATAACGAGGATATGACTTTTCGGCTGAATTTGTTGATTGAAGAATTGGGAGAATTAGCTCAAGCTATTACTAAGGGTAAGTCTCGCGAGAATGTGATAGAGGAAAATATAGATTTACTGAATTTAGTGCTGGGTAATTTTGTGAGTTTGGGTGTTTCGCCGAAAGAAATTGACAAAGCTTTTTGGAAAAAGCACAAAAAAATAATGAACCGAAAAAAGAAAAAGCTAAAAAATGGAAAATATAGAGTTTTGGAATTTAAATAAAAAACCAAACAAAAAAAGCATAACAAAATCACAACTACACTACCATTCAACTACATAAGGTAGTATAGTGAAAGCATCACTGTAAAATTAAAATATTGAAACATGTCTAAAGTAAAAATTTATTCCATATCCAAAAAAGAAAGAATGCGGCAAGTTGGAGATTTTTTTGATATAGTTTCCGGATTAAGGTTGAAACAAGAAATAATAGATTTTTTTATTGGATTGCTTACCCCCAGTGAATCTTTAATGCTTGCTCGCCGAGTCCAAATAGCTAAAAAATTAATAGATGATAAAAGTTATGAAGAAATAAGAAAAGAATTAAAAGTGAGCTATCAATCAATAAGCGGTGTGGAAAAGTGGTTAAATGCCAGAGAAGGAGCTTATAGAAAAATATTGACAAGCTGGTTAGAGAAAGACAAAAGAAAGAAAAAAAAGACGAATAGTCATGAAAGTGGAAGTCTTTTGGATCGTTATCCCCAGCATAGATTTTTAAAAGAATTACTTGGGCTTTAATTCTTTTGCTCTCGCCAAATTTTAGCAGATGGGCCACTGTTCAGCTATCAAGTAAGAAATTATTAGCACTACCATTCAACTACATAAGGTAGTATGCTATAATGCTATAATGCTATAATGCTATAATGCAAACAGTTTTAACTAGCACTTATTTCAAAATAATGAAATGAAATTGTCAGGAAAATATTTAAAATTGCAAAAAAAAGAGCTAAAGTGCAACGCGCATAATTTTGATCATATGATGCGAGTTTATAATATGGCATTAAGACTGGCTAAAGAGGAGAAAAGCAAAGTTGATCTGGATATTTTAAAAACAGCAACGCTTCTTCATGATATTGGAAGAATAAAAGAGGATAATGATACAACCGGAAAAATTTGCCATACTGAAGAATTGGCTAAGATGGGCGAGAAAATTTTAAAAATAAAAATAAAATAGAAAAAATCAAGCACTGCATATTAGCCCATAGATATAAAACAAACAAAAAGCCAAAGATTATTGAAGCTAAAATATTATTTGACGCGGATA
Source organism: bacterium (assembly GCA_021159185.1). GTDB lineage: Bacteria > Patescibacteriota > Minisyncoccia > Moranbacterales > UBA9337 > M55B143. Next base: position 21,915 of record JAGGSH010000010.1, on the reverse strand, counting down.
AGCTGGATTCATTGGGAGCGATTGTGATTATGAGAGCGGGTATGTGGCTGGGAAGAAATAATGCCAATATTTTTCCCAAGATGAAACTTCGAGATTATATAAAATTTAATTTAGAGGGAGGCAAAAGAAATGGCAGAATTAAGAATAATAAGTTTCACAGCGTTTATTATGAATATGAAATAAAAAATAAGAAGCTTTATTCTTTAATGCATGCGAAAACGGGAAAGAAAATTGCTAAAGAAAAATTGAAATTTAATAAAATGTTTTTGGATAGATTTAATAAAAGAAGCAAGAGAAGAGTTTTGATGAATTAAAATTTTGAGAAAAATCGTATGTTAATTCGCAAAATCGGAATAGATTTAGGCACGGCTAATACGCTGGTTTTTGTTCCCGGGAAAGGCGTGATAATAAACGAGCCGTCGGTGGTGGCGGTTTCATTGGCTGAAAATAAAGTGCTGGCAGTGGGCAATGAAGCCAAGGAAATGCTGGGGCGCACTCCCGACACTATTTTCGCCAGCCGTCCGCTTAGGGATGGAGTAATTGCCGACTATCGCATTACGGAAGCGATGCTTAAATATTTTATCAACAAAGCCAGCGGAAGAATTAGGCTGGTTCGTCCGGAAGTCATGGTTTCTATCCCGGCGGGAGTAACTTCCACTGAACAAAGAGCGGTAATTGACGCGACTATAAAAGCCGGCGCTAAGCAGGCTTATGTCGTAAAGGAGCCTCTATTGGCGGCTATAGGCGCGGGCATTCCCATTCATAATCCTCAAGGCAACGCAATTATCAATATCGGGGGAGGGACTTCAGAGATTGCGGTTATTTCGTTGGGAGGAGTAGTGGCGGCTAATAGCGCGAGAGTGGGCGGCGATAAATTTGACCAGGCTATTTCCGATTATATGAAGAGGAAACATGGCCTGGCGATTGGGGAAAGGACGGCGGAGGAAATTAAAATCAAAATCGGCTCGGCCATCGCGCAAGTAAAAGAAGAATATATGGAAATCAAAGGGCGTGATTTGACGGGAGGGCTGCCTAAAACAGTGAAAGTTTCTTCCAATGAAATAACTGAAGCGCTGCAGGATGAGCTGAGAGCGGTTATTAACGCTATAAAAAAAGTTTTACAAGATACGCCTCCTGAGTTAGCGGCGGACATTATGGATAAGGGAATGATTCTTTCGGGCGGCGGCGCCTTGCTTAAAAATCTGGACCAGCTAATTATTAAAACTATTAATGTTCCCTGCTATGCAGCCGATGATCCATTGCTTTGCGTAGCTAAGGGAGCGGGCAAAATACTGGACAATCTGGAAACATACAAACAGGCAATAGCAATGTCTAAGTAAGATTATAATATTTCTTCGTTGAATTATAATTCTCTGGCTAGAAATTATTCGCATATTCGCGTATTTGCATAAAATTTGCGATTTGCGTTACAGATTTATGTTTATCGGTATTGACGCTTCCCGCGCGTTTGTAAAAAATCGCACCGGCATTGAGGAATATTCGTATCAAGTGATAAAAAACCTGAGGGACAAATTAAATGGCCATGAGGTGGTTTTATATTCTCGCAACTCAAAACTCGCAACTTGTAACTCAAGAAGGTATCTTGGAGATATAGAATTACCTGAAAAATGGAGTGTAAAAACTATCAAGCTTCCCTATCTGTGGACGCAATTAGGTTTGTCGTTGGAAATGCTTTTGCGTCCGGTGGATATTCTTTTTATTTCGGCGCATACCGTTCCCATTATCCATCCTAAAAACACGATAGTCGTTATTCACGGGTTAGAATACGAATTTTACCCCGAAGCGTATTCAAGATGGGAAAGATTTTATATGCGGCGGGTTATAAAAAATTCCTGCCGCTGGGCAAAAACGATTATCGCGGTTTCCAAAAACACGAAACGAGATTTGGTGAAATTATATGGCATTCAGGCTGGTAAGATTAGAGTGATTTGTGAAGGATATAATCGTAATTTCCAAAGGGAGAAAAAATTAAAATTAAAAAATTTAAAATTCAATTCAAATTTCAAATTTCAAATTTCAAATTTACCATACTTATTATTCATTGGAAGATTAGAGAAACGGAAAAATATTACGGGGATTATCAAGGCTTTTGAAATCTTGAAAGAAAAATACAATATTCCGCATAAATTAGTTTTAGCAGGAATGCCCGGATATGGATATGAAAGTATTGAGTATTTAGTATTAAGTAGTAAGTATAAGGGCGAAATAATTAAGACAGGATATGTTTCTGAAGAAAATAAACGGGAGCTTTTAAAAAACGCGGATGTTTTTTTATTTCCCACCTTTTATGAAGGGTTTGGCTTGCCGATTTTGGAAGCGCAAAGTATGGGGACGCCGGTAGTAGCCGGTGATAATTCGTCTATACCGGAGGTAGCAGGTTTCGCGCTGCTAGTTAATCCGCATAATCCAAAAGAAATCGCCGAAGCCGCTTATAAACTTATTAGCGACAAAAATTTGAGAGATGATATAATAAAGAAAGGATATAAAAATATGAAAAGGTTTAGCTGGGAAAAATGCGCTAATTCCATTGCTAAATTATTAACGGATAAAATGAAATAAAATTCAATAACAATTCAACAATGAAACCATTTAACAATTTAAAGATAGCGCTGGTTCATGATTTTTTAGTTCAATACGGCGGCGCGGAGAAAGTTTTGGAATCGCTTTGCGAGATGTTTCCCAAGGCGCCGATTTATACTTTATTATATGACAAGGAAAAGATGCTGGCTGCTTATTCTGATGGCACCCCCCCTCAATCCCCCCCTCAAAGAGGGGGGGAGGCAGAGAGATATTCTTCCCGGAAAATTACACAACGGGAAATCCACACGTCTTTTCTCCAAAAATTTCCCAAATTTTTGAGAAATCGCCGAAGATTCCTTTTGCCCTTTATACCTACCGCGCCGGAAACTTTTGATTTGCGGGAATACGATTTAGTCATTTCTTCTTCGGGAGCGTGGAGCAAGGGAATTATTACTAAATTAAATACAATTCACATTGCTTATATCCATTCGCCTATGCGCTTTGCCTGGGATTATAATGAAAGATACATAAACGAAATTGGAAAGAAGAGAATTTGTTTTTTCGCAAGGGCTATACTTAACTATATTCGTGTTTGGGATCGGCAGGCGGCCGATCGCCCGGATTATTTAATCGCTAATTCGGAATACACGCGAGAGAGGATAAAGAAATATTATAGGAGAGAAAGTAAAGTAATTTATCCGGGAATCTCTGCAAATAAAGCTGCAAGCTGCAAGCTGCAAGCTGCAAGCTACTTTCTCATCGTTTCTCGTCTATCCGCTTATAAAAAAGTCAGTTTGGCGGTGGAAGCGTTTAACAAGTTAGGGCTTCCGCTGATTGTTGTCGGCGAGGGAGAGCAGGAAAAGCGCCTTAAGAAAATCGCCGGAAAAAATATTAGAATTTTAGGCTGGCAGAGCGATGAAAAGCTGGCCGAATATTACGCCCGCGCCCGCGCTTTTATTTTTCCTTGCGAAGATGATTTCGGCTTGACTATGGTTGAAGCGATGAGTTATGGCGTTCCGGTTATCGCTTTTCAAAAAGGCGGAGCGAAGGAAATAATCCGGGAGGGAATTAACGGTGAATTTTTTAACGCGCAAACCCCGGAAGTTTTGGCTGACGGAGTAAGAAGATTTATGGAAAATGAAAATAAATATAATAAAGAAATTATTAAAAAATCCGCGGAAAAATTTTCAGAAGAAAGATTTAAAGATAGTTTTATGGAAATTGTGAAAGAAGTGATAAATAAGAATTTCTAGTATTATTTACAGTCTTACTTTATGTCATTCCGGAAAATTTCGGAGAGAAACGGAGAAATTTATCCGGAATCTACGCTTCCAATTATCTCAAGCTTAAAGATTTTAACAATTTTAGATTCCGGATATTTTTCTCGCTATCGCTCAAAAAATTCCGGAATGACAATAGCTAGTTACCAATCACTATTCTATTATGGTCGGCCATCAAAAAATTATTAAATTGCTAAGTCGGAGCATTGAGAAAAATAAAGTTGCCCAGGCTTATCTTTTTTCCGGTCCGGAGGGAGTGGGAAAATTTACGCTGGCGGAAAAATTTGCCAAAAGTTTAATAAGTGGGAAAAAATTTACCATATTACATAATATGGTAAAAGACGAAAGCGCGGGCAAGCGTGGCGAGAATAAAAAGTTTTTATCAGATTTAATTATTTTAAAGCCTGAGGTTGAAGAAAAAAAAGAAGTAACGAAAGAAAGGGAAATAAAAATTGAAAGGATTAGAGAAGTCCAAAAAGAAATGTCGCTTTTTCCGTCTCAAGGAAATTACCGCGCGCTTATAATTGACAACGCTCATAAAATGAACAAGGCGTCTCAGAACGCTTTGCTTAAAACTATTGAAGAGACTAATGAAACTTCTATTATTATTTTGGTAACTCACGAGGAAGGCAAACTGCTTCCCACGGTAAAATCGCGCTGCCAGAAAATCAGGTTTAATTTAGTGGCGGATGGCGAGATTGAGGAGCTTTTAAATGATCCGGAATTTTTGTCCAAAGATTTAATTTCCAAGGATAAAATTATATCTTTTTCAGCCGGCCGCCCGGGCTGGGCGGTTAAAATAGCGCGGAATAAGAAAGAGCTTCATTCGCGCGAGAGCGCGCTGAAAGAATTGAAAAAGATTTCCGCTATGAATATCGCCCAGAGAATGGAGATGGCGGAGAAATTTTCCAAAAATATTCCGGAGGCAATTAAAAAACTGGAGTTTTGGGTTTGGATTATGCATTCAGGCGCGATAAAAGATTTTAAGAATGCTTCGCGTTTTTTTAAAATTATTGAAAAACTGGAAGATAGTATGGAAAAACTTAAAAACACCAACGCTAACGGACGGTTGGCGCTGGAAAATTTGATAATGAATTTGTAGAATTATGCGGGTAAAAAAAGGTCGGCAGAGTTGGGTGGAAAATAGAAAAAGAAAAAAGGAAAAGGAGAAACGCTCCGTTTTTTTTAGAATGGCTTTTTATTTTCTTCTAATCGCTTTCGCGGGAGTAACCGTGTATATTTTTATGTTCTCGCCCTTTCTCCAGATTAATTATGTTGAATTGAGAGGAGTGGAGGAACTTGAATATGAAAAAGTTTCAAAAGAATTGAGCTGCTTGTTAGATGGGAAGTATCTCGGTTTTATTTCAAGAAATAATTTTATTTTAATTTCTGAAAGAAAAATTAAAAATCATCTGACGGAAAAATTTAAAAAGATCAGCGAAGTTGAGGTAGAAAAAAAATTTCCCGACACAGTTAAGGTGAGAATTGTAGAAAGAAAATCTTTATTATTATGGTGTTCGGGCGGGCCGTGCTATATTATTGACGAGAAAGGGCGCGCTTACAGCGGAGCTGATTTTGAATCACCGGAAATCAAAGAAAATAATTTAATTAGGCTGGAGGACGCCAGCGCCAAGCCGGTTAATTTGGGAGAGAAAGTTTTAGGCGAAGATTATATTAATTTTATTTTAGAGCTTACGGAAGAAATAAAAAAAGAAGCGCTGGCTGATATTTCCGGCGAATATCAAACCGCTTGCCGGGCAGCGGAAGATGTTAGAATCAAAACGGCCGCGGGATGGGATATTTATTTCAGTAGCAAAGTTCCCGCGAAGCAATCAGCCAGAACTTTAAAAACTTTCCTAGAAAAAGAGATGGGTGAAGAAAAAAGAAAAAATTTAGAATATGTAGATTTAAGAGTGGAAAATAAAGTTTATTATAAATTTAAGGATTTAGGGGAGAATAAGAATGATTAGGATGAGGACGATCAGGATGAAGGAACTCAAGTTAGCACAGACAGTAATTAAGAAGATTAGAAAACAATGATACCATTTTTATGCGGTCGCAACAAAATGGTATATAATTAATTTAGTCTAACGCTTTGTCATTTATAAGCGATCGCCCATAAATGACAAATAAAGATTAAAAAGCGTTTAGTTTAACTTGTTTTTTCAATCAAAAATGGCTTATTTTAGCCATTTTTACGATTTACGATTTTTGATTTACGATTTTTGCTGCTTGACAAGCCTTTCATAATATGCTAAGCTGGTAAGTCAGATGAGAAAGTTTTGAAAGAGGGAAATTGTTCTTTGAAAAAATTCTAATTGCCTTATTTGAGACAGCAAAATATGTTGTTGTTTTAGATGAGGCAGTTAGAAAAAATTGTCCTTTGCCCCGATTAGGGGATTTAGGTTAAATATATCGTTTAACCACAACCAAAAAATCCCAGAAGAAAAGGAGGGAGTAATGACATTTTTCAACGGTTACATAGATCAACCAGAGATTCAGTATCAAGGAGAATGTAGAAGATTCGTTTTAGTGAAGCATACACCGGGCGAGGATGAATACCTATTTATTAGAAAAGTGCAACGTCACTCATGTGTCATGGATGACTGCACAGAATTTCTGAAAGTTTTACCTATTTCAGCTGGGGCAGCGGTCAGAAAAATTAAAAACAACTCCCGGCTTGATTTCGTTGGTGCCCCATCTATTCATATGGGCACTAACCACAGGGTCTTAGGAATGGCAGATCCGCAGTTTGCCATTTTCTAGGCTCTGGGGCAGAAGACAAGCAATACTTGTCTTCTGCCCTCTTATCCGAGTCTACCAAAATATTTTTAGCAGATTCAGATGAGAGAAAATTTATAAAAAACACCGGAATTTAGTCCGGTGTTTTTTTAGTTTTTAAGCTTTTCATAAAAAGAATCCCTGAATTTATTCAGGGATTCTTTTATTTGGAACTATTCCACATAATAAACGAAAATGGAATCTCCTGCTTTGGTAATGGGCTGGTAACCGCGGAGCCATTCGTAGCTTTTTTCTCCGGGCTGTTTTTCTTTATGAATGCTTTCCTGCAAAAATCCGATTGAAATAGCATACCATCCCGGTTCGGGATTATTGTAAGAATGCCAAGGAATAAATTTATCCTTCAAATAATATTCCGGATTAGATCCGCCGAAATAATCAACGCGGATTTTTTTAATGGGCTGATTAGGCTTGATTGGAATTGCGCGGTTTGGATCTATACAAACTTCAGGGTTTTTGCTTAAAGCGCAACTGTTGTATTTATCTACCCAGCGGCTTAATCTTTTTAAATCCTGCCCCCAATCGTAGTTGGAATCGGTGACATATTTATATCCGTTTTTGGGACCGCCCGCCAGTTCGTTGAAGTAAGAAAGATAGCTGGGGAAAAATATAATCGGCTCAAGAATAATCCAAGCTACAAGTATCGCCAGTGTTGCTTTAACTGTGGTTTTAATTTTCTTGCCCTCACAGCTTTTAATGAAGTCAGTAACTTTTTTAGCCACTAAAACATAAACGAAAGGCAGAATGGGGAAAAGATGGCGAAATCCTATATTTAAATTTCCGGTAATGCTTAAAAAGGAATAAAAAATTATAAATCCCAACATAGAATATTGCGCCACCCCGCTTTGCAAGTATCCTAAAAACTTTTTCCAATTTTCTTTCAATCTCGCGGAAAGCGCTTTCTTTATCATTTCCGCGAAAGCGTATACGGAAGCGGCTAGAATGAGAAACAAGAAAGGCAGAGTTTCTTTAAGCAGAAAAACAACCGGGAAATAAAAAGGAGTGGCATGGTTGGAAACGGTGCCGAGGAAATAATAAGTGTTCCCTCCGGCCACTCTGGTAAAAACCATAAAAACGCCCAAAAAATATTCGCTTAAATATTTAAGAACCGGCATAGTGCTCATACCAATGACGGTTGACTTAGCCAGTTCTCCCATACCTTCATTTCCGAAGACGGTATTAGCAATGTCCTGGATTTTTTCCGCCGGCATATTAAAAGTATTGTAAAAATACAAAATCCAGATTACGGCGAAGCAGATAAAGACGATTAGAACATATTTTCCCATATATTCTGAAAGATTCCCAAGCGGCGTTTTAGGCGGCTTGCTTCTTTTGGCTAAAGCGTAAATAACCAGAATAAGCCCGAAAAAAGGAAAAAGAATCACGGAGGAGAATTTAGCCAGTTCGGCCAGCCCTAAAAATATTCCCGCTAAAATAGTGTTTTTCCAACTGGGATATTTAAGGAATTTAATAAAATAGTAAAAGGAAATGAAAATGAAGGCGGCGATGCCAATGTCAGTGGTGACATAATGGCTGTGCCCCAAAATGTTGGGATCAAAAGCGTATAGAATCAAAGCGAAAATTCCGGCGGCGGCTCCGGCCAGTTCTTTCGTCCACTTAAAAATAAAAAATCCTAAAAGGAGAGCGATCAAAGTAATAGGCAGGCGCGACCAAAAAGTAATCTGGTCGGCGTCATTGGAGTGAATAAATTTGTCGCCTAATTCCCACTGCTCGTTTACGCCCTCGGTCCAAAGGGGATCGTCGGCAGGAAACCGCGGATTGAAAAATAATAAAGGAAGCCCGGCTAAATCCTTAAGAAGCGGAGGGTGTTCAGGATTAAGCCGCATATCATTGTATTTGACATAAGAATAGGCGGACGGAATATGCGCTTTCTCGTCCATAGTGGTTGATTCCTGCAAGGAGACAATAAGAGAAACAGCGAAAAAAGCGATGAGAATTAAAGCGACGATGACTGACGAATATTTTTTTAACATAGGATTTTTTGTTAAATTGTTAAATGATTAAATTGTTAAATAGTTAAATTCTTATGTCATTCCGGAATTTTTTCTGGAGCGACAGCGGAAGAAAAAATATCCGGAATCTAGGTTAATTAAAATCTTTAAACATGAGATAAATGAAAGCGTAGATTCCGGATAAATTTCTCCGTTGCTACTCCGAAATTTTCCGGAATGACATATGGAAAAATGGCGAAGAAGTTTTTATTCAACTACTATTGAAACGAAATCGGACCCATATCCCGGATTTAAATCAATTTTTTCCACTTGAGCTTGGGGGTAAAATAATTTAACGCGGTCAATAATATATTGGTCGTAATTCATTAAAATTATAACCATCGGAGTTTCCAGCGGGCAGTCTTGCCCTTGCTGGAGAAATTTTAGGTTTTCAGTTTTTTGGTAAGTTAAAAGTTTTACTGGCTGGGCGCTTACGGGAAGCCCGTCTTCCATAATTCTGCCGCCGCCGTTAGCCGCGACATATTTATTAACTTCATCGGGAAGGGAATTAAGATAAAGCGCTATATTTTTAAAATTTTCGCTAAAAGTTCCATGCTGCTGCGGTTTTTCCGCCCAGAACACAAAATATTTAGCGGTATTAAAAATTCCGACAAAAGCAAAAACCGCCGCGAAAATAATCAAAAGAGCAATCTTTATGGGTTGTAAGTTATGAGTTGTAGGTTGTAGGTTAGTAAATTTTCCTAATATCCAAGCGAAGGGAATGGCGGAAATAATGTAAACAACCGGAAGCGTTCCAATAGAACGGAGGCAGTGCGGCAATCCTTCGGCAGTTAAAAATTCGGGGATGAGCAGTGCAAAAAACCAGCTTAATAAAAATGAATAAATTATGAATTTTCTGTCCCGCGTTTTTTTCTTGAATCGCAAAAATAAAAGATGGAAAAATTCGGCAATTAAATAAATCAATCCGATTAAAAATAAAATACCCACGACAGGATTTAAAACGGGATAAGGCGGGTAATTGTGCCGCCAGTTTTGGTCTCCCCAGAAATTAAATTTTACCAGACTTAATCCAACGCTTTGGGATAAAGTTTTTATTAAATGTCCTTGATTAACTTCGGGAGAGAAAACGGAAATAGCGCCTGTGCGTGATTGGAGATATTCCGGATGTTGATAAAAATCAAATAAAAGAGGAGAAGCGGAAATAAAAACGCAAATCGCAAAAACAATAATTTTTTTCCAAAACCGCCGGAAAACATTTCTTTGGCTGATTAAAATCGCCAGCAATAAAATTATTAAAATAAGCGGCGCAATGCGGAAAGCGATATAGGTATGGAAGCCCAGCCCAAAAATAAGTCCGGCCAGAATAAAGTCGCGGTATTTTTCAGTTCTCAATCCTCGGAAAATAAAATAAAAAGAAAAAACCAAAACAGGCAGCATCATCACAGCGCGGAAAGCGATGCGGGAAAAATTAATCGCCCAAAATGAAAAGGCGGTTAAATAAGCGGCGATTAACGCGGCGCGCTTGCCCGCCGCAGCTTTAGCAAAGGCGGGCCATCCGCGAAATAATTCAAAACTTAAAAGAAAGACGCCCAATACCGTGAGCGTCCCGAAAATAATCGGCCAAAATTTTAAAGCGAAAATAGAAACACCGAAAATTTTAAAAGCGCCGGCGATTAAATTGATGAATAATCCTTCCCGCCCGAAATTATTAGTGTAAAACCAGCGGTAATTTCCGGTTTCATTGGCTAACAACGCGTCAGTTCCGTTAACGGCTTCATCAGGATAAATCCCCGCTGGAATGTTTTCAATATTATAGGCGCGCAAAAGAAAAGCGGCGGCGATTACGACGGCTAATAAAAGCCAATAAGTTGTTTTTTTATTTTGCATGATGATATAAATCGCTAATTAACGCAAACTCACCCGTCAATTACCACGAATAATTTAAAACTAAATTAGAGATTGTTCGAGATTAAATTAGTGTTGATTTGTAATTTATATTATAACAGTTTTTGTTTTTTGGTAAAGTTGTGGTATAATTTTTTTAGAAAAACGGCTGTTTAATAAATGCCGGCTAAACATTAAATTAAAATTATGGATTCTCGTTCTGAAAATTTAAAAGTCCCAATGAAGGAATTAGTTAAACACAACACGCAAAAAGATGTTTTTAAAAAACTGGAAAAAGAGCAAAGCCGTTTTAGTTTTCCGGAAGCGGTAGCCATAGAATATATCGGGAGCAGCAAGGGAAAAGATAGGGAAAGGAAAGAACAAAATTTAAAAAAATGCCAAGAAGAAATAATCAAGGAAATAAGGAATTTCCAGGAGCGGCAAGAAGGATCTTTGGATGAAAACAAGCGTTGGTTTGTAGCGGTTGATTATTTGCGGAATAGAAAACCGCGGTTGCCGAAGTTATTGCGCGCTTTTGAAGACTGCTTCATTGGAAATTTTTTGGACGATCTGGGGAAAAAGGCCAATGTCTTGAAAGACGCGCTGAAAGCAAAAATGGATAATAAGCAAATGCCAGAAAAAGACGCGTTAGCGTTTGAAGAAGAAATAGATTCCATAATCGGCAAGGTTAACGACGGAGTTGATAAAAATGAAAAAGACGAGAAAAAATATCCCAATAAAGATTTGCTGGACGCGCTGGCGGAAGCTATGGCTGAATTAGGCAAAAAAGAAAAGAAATTGTCTTTAACCGGCAAAAGAGAAAAAAGAGGAAAAGAAAACAAGAAACAATATCGGCGCGAACCGGAACGAGCGGACAAAGAAAAATTAAAAGAAGAATTTCAGCTTGGAAAAATCTGGAAAGCGGATGAAAATAAAAAAAAGGACGGGAGCTATTTTGATTTTATCGTCCAGGGTTTTGATGATAAAGATAAGAAATTGTTAAATGTTATTTTAATAAAAAAAGGCGGCAAGCGTTCATATACGCTGATTCCTCCAAAAGCGCTTAGAAGAATCAAAGAAAGCGGAAAGTATAAGGTGTTTGAAATGTTTAGAGAAGAGAGGAAAAAAATGACTAGCGAGAAGGAAGAACTAAACGAGGAGCTTAAGATAGAAGAAGATAAGGAAAAATATAAATCAATTCGCCAAGCGGCTGAAATTACACTGAACAAAATTAAAAAATGGGAAGAGCTTAACGCGGATACGGAGAAAGAGGGAGACGAGAAATTCAAACAAAAGAGCCGCGAACTATGGAAAAATTTTGTTACTCATGGAAGATTAAGGTTTGATAAAAAAACGGGCGAGCCCATAATTGAAAATCACACCGATTTAGATGGAAAAATTTCCATAAAACTGCTGAATATGGCGGGGTTTGATGTTGACGAAAAAAATATTGAATATGTAGCGCCAGGCGGACAAAGCAAGGAACCGGGAAAATTCCATATAGACACAGGCGGCAAAGACGGAATAGTTATTCTTAAGGACGGGACGGTTTTTATTGACCATCATGGGCCGGGATCAGACAATAATGTTTCTGCCGCGAAATTTACGTATGAAATCTTAACCGGATTGGGGCTTTTGGAAAAAAAGAAATACTTGGACGATTTGGTAAATTTTGTTACTCAAGTTGATAATTTTAAATATCCGGAAGAAAAAAAGTATTTCAAAAATTATTTTGAAAATTCGTGGAGGACTCTTTTAGGGTTATATAGAATGGCTAGTGCGGATAATTTAATAAACTTTTTCAAATACAGAAAATATAAAAGCGGGAAAAAACTTTCACCCGCCGAACCTCTTACTGATGGACTTTTAAAAAAATTCGGATTTATATACAAAAAAGGCAAAAAAGAATTTAACAAAAGTGAAAGTCACAAAAAAAGAGTAGAAAGATCCCTGGAAGAACTTCAGAATATGGAAAAAGAAGGATTTATCATTGATTCAGATTATTATGGAAAGATAGCAATTAACATAGGCGGAAGAATCCCGACTGGGATAGACGGAGCCAAAGCCTTCGGATGCGGCGCTATTGTTTTATGGAATCCTGAAAGCGATAGTTTTTTTATTTCTGATTTAAGAGGAAAGCCGTTGCGCAATAAATTCAGGCAAGGGATAAATGTTAGAAAAACAATGTGGGTCAAACCGGCAAATGAAGAAAAGCTATCAAATATAAAATTAGGAGAGATTCTTAAAGAAATGACTAATGGCAAATTTGAGCCAAGAGGCAAATTAAAGGAATATTTGGAAAAAGAAAAACAAACTGAGACAAAAGAACAGAAATTTACGGAAAAGGAGAGAGAAGTAATTGGAGTACTTGTGGAATACGCGAAAAAATTTCAAGAGAAGTTGGAAGCGGAAGCGGATTGGACAGGGTATTCAGACAAGCAAAAAAATGATACTCTTGAAATACAAACTGCGGTTTCTGTTAATCTAAAAATGAAAGAAAAAAAATTATTCGCGGGAAAAGCAGATGAAGTTTCTAAGATGGTTTTAGAAAAGATAAAATAAAAAAATATGGAAAAAATGGATCCAATAAAAACAGCGGAAAAAATCAGAGCGGATCTTAATGATGAGTTTGATAAGAATTTGAAGAAAGTGATGGGAGATGGCGAAGTAAGTAGCGGGCAGGAAGCAGAAAGCAGAGATAAAGAATTAAGCAATGAAGAAAAAAAGGAAGAGATTTTGAAAAAAATGGAAGCGAGGGGTGAAGGAAAATGGGCTGATGATATTAGAGAAAAGGAAAAGCAGAAAAAAACGGAAGAAATTGGTGAGGCAGGTGAGTTAGAACTGGCGGATAAAATGGAAAGAGAGAAAGAAACATCACAGGAAGAATTGGACGAAGAAAGTGATTTAGAATTGGCGGATAAAATTGAAAGAGAAAGTGAGAAAAAAGTTAGTTCTGAAGAAAAAAAAGGAGAAAAAAAAGAATCATCCGATGAGAAATTGGAAGCGTTGAGCAAAGAATTAGAAAAAGCGAGAAGAGAATACGTAAAGAAGGATTACGAGATGGATAAAAAAAGCAATAAATTCGCGAAGATGTTTGGTTTCAGGGCGGGACTGGGAAATTTTAAAGAAGAAATGGAAGAATACAAAAATAATTACGAGGAAGCGTTAAAAAAATACAAGGACGCGGTGATTGATTCGGAGCATGTGGAAGATAAGGAGGATATGGAAATTGCGGCGCGCGGGTTTATAATCGGGGAAAATTTAAACAGGGAAAGCATTCGCGCGGATCTGGAAGCTGGAGAAAAAGGATGGTCTAAAACATTGGTAAAAGGATTTAATAGATTAACTGAAAGATACAGAAAACTTTCTTTTAAGCAAAAACTTTTAATCGGCGCTAGCGTGGCTGGGCTGGGATTTGGCTTATCTGTTGCGGGGGGAATGGCGGCGGCGGGTGGAGCAGCAGCATTAGGTAAAGCGCTGACTTCAGGCGGAGCGTTAGCCGTTGGGGGCTATCGCGTTTTCTCTATAGGTGTTTCTTCTGTTGGTTTTAACAGTATGTTTAAAACGGCGGCGCAAAAGTGGAGAAGTAAAAAAGCGGAGAAAGAAGTGGAAAAGATTAAAGACTCCGGATTTGAAGGATTGGAATTAGGAATAGAAGCAAGCTATGAAAAATTAAAAGAAGCGCTGGATAAAAATATAGAAGAAGTAAACAACAGAATTCAAAAAGGGAAGCAGTGGAAAGTATGGCGCAAATATATGGGAGTTGGCGCGGGTATTGGAATGAGCATGCTAGGCCGGTATCTAGGAAAAGAAATCGCCGAACATTTTCAAGGCGAAGCTTCAGAAGTAAAAAATATAATGCATATTTCGCCCGATTTTGAAGATGGTTCTGATCCTTTGGTAAATAGCAAAGCGATAAAGGCAGGCACAACAGGCGCGTTGCACGATCCAAAATTTGATACATTGGGAGAGTCCGGCGTGAATAGCGAGGCTATAAAAGAGCAGGTAGAGCAAGCTTTGCATAATCCAAAATTTGACACGCTGGGAGAAACCGCGCCGGGCGCCGAAGCAGCAGGTAGTTTGGAGTTGAATACTGAAGCAGTAAGCGGGGTTGAAATAGCCAAGAGCGGAGATTCTATTTGGAAAATGGCGGAACATCAATTGGAAAACAGAGGATATTTTAAAGGATTAACCGGCACGCCTGAAGAAATTTTAGCTAAAAAGACTTATTTAATTGACGCTATCAAAGACAAGGTAGCGGAAAATCCAAAAGATTTCGGATTGGTTAACGCTGATAAAATCCAGGTCGGGCAGAAAATTGATTTCTCCAGCATTTTTGAAAATAAAAATGACATTGAGAATATAATTGATAAGGCGGAATCTTTAGGGAGAAGCGATATAGAGAATATTACTCGTAATTTAGCGGGAGAATCTTCACTGCATGGAACAGAAACGGCCAGCGCCGAAACGCCGGTAGCGGAAACTTCAACGGAAGCGCCCGCCGCGGAAGCAGCGTCCGAAATAGAAATGCAAAACCGGCTGTTGGCGGAAATGAAAATTGCTTACGCGCTCGGATTGAATCCGCGCGAATACAGCGCCATTAACAACACCGGTGTAGGTAAATTGTTAAGCGAGATGGATAAATTTCAAGAGCTTGGAGCCAAAAAATATATTCCTGATTTGCCTCACGATGGAATTTATGGAAATTCGGAAAGATACGGCCATGCTCGGTTGGCGGAATTTATTAAAAGCCAGTTAAATAATGTTCCCGAAGGCGATCGTTTGTCCGTCAAAGAATTTTTAATGAAAGTTGACCTAGAAAGTTTGCCATCGGATTCAGCCGTAATGTCCAAACATTTTTCTTTTGAAGACGGCGCAAAATATTTGGCAGGAGTTTTACAGCAGGAAACGGCGGAAACCATAAAAACTTGCGCCGGCAATATTGAAAGTTGGAATAATATAAAAAACGCGCTAGTGGTTAACTCCGGTCAAAATGAAATAGTGGAAAATATTAAAACGGCTGTGTCAAAAGTGCTGCCGGAGGGCGCAGCTAAATATTCAGATAGCGACACAGTGGAAAACTGGATGATAAAAATCACAAAAGAAGCGTATAAAAGAGGAATACTGGATGAATTAAGAGAGCAAATATCGGCTATAAATCACAAGCGACTTATTCCACTTCCTCCCCGAGATTTTTAAAAGCGCTAATTTGAGAGAAGAATCATTAGCAATAAATCGTAAATAGTAAATTATAAGTAGTAAGCTATAATTTCTTAAAAACATAAAAAAATGAACAATCAAAATCAAAACGCGGGTAAAATACGGGAGGCCATAATGAAGGAATTGGGGCTGGAAAAATTGCCCCAAGAAAAGCAGGAAGAGCTGATTGCCAAAATGGGCGAAGTGATTTTAAAAAAAATGTTTCTGAAAACCGTGGAAAAGCTGGACGAAGACGGACGAAAACATTTTGAAAAAATGCTGGAAGAAAAAAGGACGCCGGAAGAAATTGAGGAATTTTTGAAAGTGAAAATTCCCGATTACGATAAAGTTTTGGAGAAAATCGTGGGGGAGTTGAAGGAGGAGCTGAAAGCAGTTAATCCCTAATCTGAATCGAATTTAGCTCTAATAATCCCCAATTTTATTTTTTATTTGTTGTATGGCTAAACTTGTTCATCCGAAATTAAGTTATGAAATAGTTGGCGCTTTATATGAAGTTTACAATTCAATAGGTGGCGGGTATCAGGAAAAATATTATCAAAGAGCGCTAGCTAAAGAATTCAGTGGCAGAAAAATAAAATTCAGGAAACAATTACCAGTGAATTTAAAATACAAAGAGAGCGATATTGGAAGGTATTATTTGGATTTCTTTATTGAAAATAAAATAATTTTAGAGATAAAAGCAGCTTCAAAATTTTATTATAGAGATGTAAGGCAAGTCCTCGGTTATTTAAAGGCAAAAGAATTAGACTTAGGCATTCTTGCTTGTTTCGGGAGAAGCGGTTTGATTTATAAAAGAATATTAAGAGGAAAATAAAATAATTAAACAAGCGCTTTTTTAACCACAAAATTAGAGATTATTTGTGATTGAATTAGTGTGGATTAGGGATTTATGAATACAAATTTAGAACCAGTGGAAGAAAGCGATTTGGATTTAAAAGAAAAATTTGGGGGAGCTGGGAGCAGTCCTTCTCCGGAGAAGGAAGCAGAAAAAATAAAAAAAACGGAAGCGGCTCCCTTGAAAATTGAAAAAGAAACAGTCGGCGAAATTAATCCGGCTGAGAAAGACAGCGCTTACGGCAAAATTTTATCCAAAGTAAAAAAGCAGCCGGTAAAACAAGCGGGATCGGATGATGAAATTCAAACTGACGCTGAAACAGCCTCTCAAAAAACAGACGCTGAAAGTCAAATCCGGCATCTGACAGATTTAGCTTTAAATAAAGGAGTGGTCTACGCGGTAAAAGTGGCTAAGCATCTGGAAGACAATTACACGCTGGATATGTTTCATGACAAACTGCTGGCGGATGAATTTCACAAAGCGTTAGTGGAAAAGGGACTGATTTAGATATTGAATTTTACAACATGTTTTGTTTCTCATTTGTCATTCCGGAATTTTTTCTGAAACGAAGTGGAAGAAAAAATATCCGGAATCTAGGATTGTTAGAATCCTAAGCGTGAGATAATTGAAGGCGTAGATTCCGGATATTTTCCTCCGCTGTCACTGCGGAAAATTCCGGAATGACAATAGATTTAGATTCCGGATAAATTTCTCCGTTCCACTCCGAAATTTTCCGGAATGACATAAAACTAATTTATGGATTTTAATCTCAATTTAATTCTCATCCCTTTGACGATTTTTTTGTCGCTTTTATCTTTCGCGAGCGGCGCTTATTTAGTGTTGCGAAGTTTTTTGGGTTTTCGCGCCCAGATAAATTACGCTATGAATATGGATCTTGAGGTCATCAGAGTTACCAAAGAAGTGAAAAAAACGGGAACGGAAAGCGGAGAAAAAGAAAGCTGGAAAGAAGAAATCGGTTCAATGGAGCATTTATTAATAAGTCTGGCTAAAATAAAAAAGAAGAAATCTTTTTTTCACGGGCTTTTTTACGATGATCCGCATATTTCTTTTGAAATTGCCAACCCTTCCAATAGCGAGGAAATATTTTTTTATTTATCCGCGCCAAAAAAATTTCGCGAAACCGTAGAAAAGCAAGTGCATAGCTTTTTTCCCAACGCTTCGGTTGAAAAAGTTTCTGATTATACGATTTTTTCTCCGGGCAGTTTTACGGCGGCGGCGGTTTTAAAATTAAAAAACAAATACGCTTTGCCGGTTAAAACTTATGAACAAATGGATGCGGATCCTTTAAATGAAATTTCCAACGCTTTAAGCAAGCTCCAAACAGTAGAAGAAGGAGCGGCGATTCAGCTAATACTTTGTCCGGCGGGAGAAAGTTGGCGTTCGCTGGGAAAATCCATTGCTCATAAAATGCAACAGGGAAAACAGCTTAAAGATGTCCAGCCTAATTCCGTTGTCAAAAAAGCGGCCAAAGATATGGGCAAGGGAATGGCGGGAGCTTTGCTAGCTTCCCCGAACGCTGCTCGCAAAGATAAGGATGTTAATCGGCAATTTGAAAAAGATCCCATTCAACTTACTCCGGAAGAACAGGAGTTAATAAAATCCATTGAAGGCAAAGCGAATAAAACGGGCTTTCGGGTTAATATCAGGCTTCTGGCTTCCGCGGACAGCCAAGAAAGGGCGGATGAAATTTTGGCCCAGATGGAAAACGCTTTTTCGCAATTTGAAAATTCTGATATTAACCATTTCACGATAAATAAAAGAACTAAAAATAAAAAATTCGCTTTTGATTATATTTTTAGAAATTTTAACGGCAGTCAATCGGTTATTTTAAACACGGAAGAAATCGCCGGCATTTTTCACTTTCCTATTTCCACTACTGAAACGCCTAAAATAAAATGGTTGAAATCCAATTTCGCTCCGCCGCCCTCCAATATTCCTCCGGAAGGAATGCTGTTGGGTTTTAATGATTACAGAGGGTCTAAAACAGATATTAAATTAGCCGATAGCGACCGCCGCCGGCACTTATATACTATCGGGCAAACCGGAACCGGTAAATCAGTATTTTTGCAGGAGATGGCGAAGCAAGACGCGAAAAACGGAAAGGGGATGTGTTTTATTGATCCTCACGGGGACGCCATAGAGGAGATTCTGACGGCCATCCCCAAAGAGAGAGCGGAAGATGTAATTGTGTTTGATCCCTCGGATACCGAACGGCCATTCGGCTTGAATATGCTGGAATATAAACTTCCGGAAGAAAAAAGTTTCGTGATTAACGAAATGATAAATATTTTTGACAAGCTGTATGATTTAAAACAGACGGGCGGTCCGATGTTTGAACAGTATGCCAGAAACGCTATGCTTTTGATTATGGAGCATCCGGAGTCCGGGTCAACTCTTATGGAAATTCCCAAAGTTTTGGCGGATGAAGAATTTCGCAAAATGAAATTGGAACACTGTAATAATCCGGTAGTGAAAGATTTCTGGGTTAAGGAAGCGGAGAAAGCGGGGGGAGAAGCGGCGCTGGCCAACATGGTTCCTTATATTACCTCTAAGCTCACCACTTTCATTTCCAACGATATGATGCGTCCGATTATCGCCCAGCAGAAAAGCACTTTGGACTTTCGCCAAATTATGGACGAAGGCAAGATTCTTCTCATTAATCTTTCTAAAGGAAAAATCGGGGAAATTAACAGCCATTTGCTGGGAATGGTGATTGTTGGTAAAATTTTAATGGCGGCGCTGTCGCGGGTGGATATGGCGGAAAAAGAACGGAAGGATTTTTACTTGTATATTGACGAATTCCAGAATGTGACCACCGATTCAATTTCCCAGATTTTGTCCGAAGCTAGAAAGTATCACCTTAATCTTATTATCGCCCACCAATTTATCGGCCAATTGAGCGAGGAAATTTCCAAGGCGGTATTCGGAAATGTCGGCTCTCTCTGCTCTTTCCGAGTGGGTCCGGAGGACGCGGAATTTTTGGAAAAACAATTTGAGCCTGTTTTCGGAGTAAATGATTTGGTAAATGTGGATAATTATAATTGTTTCGCTAAATTATTGATTAATAGTGAACTAAGCAAGCCGTTTAATATAAAAACCTATCCGCCTACAGAGGGAGACCAAAAAATTGCCGACAGTTTTAAGGAACTTTCCCGTTTAAAATACGGGCGGGACGCGAAGCTGGTTAATAGAGAAATTTTAGAACGGACGAAATTGTCAGGGACTAGTAGCCAGTAGCTAGTAGCTTGGAATAATCAAGAAAATTATAAATCTTTAGTCTGCAATAAATCATCATAAGTTAAAATAACCATTAAAACAAAAAAATATGGACAAGATGTATCAAAAGTTAATTTTCGGGGGACTGGTTTTGGCGTTAGCGTTTTCTTTCAGTTTTGCCGCTGCCGCGGGAAGCGCGTCGGTGACATTTAATCTGAAGGCGGATTTAAAAAAAGTGGAAAGCGACGGGTTGATTATTGACATAACTAAAATTTCCGTGCCTTTCAGTTTCTTCTTTATGGGAGAAAAGAAAGAATTAGCGAATCAATTAAAAGCTATCCCGACTCCAATTCGTAGTTTTAAAGTAAACAAAGATATTATAAGCAAAATAAAGGCGCAAGGTCATTCCAGTAATCCTATTCTTAACGGTTTAGGTACTAACATAAGTTTTTCTGAGGTGACTATGGCAGATGAAATTAAGGATATAAAAGGCACATATCACAGCGACAAATCTTTTTCTGATATTTTATTTTGGCTGAAACGCGAGGCTAAAAAGTTTGAGCTTACCGATGGATATGTTTCAAGAATAATGAACACTGAAATAACGATTTATTCTTCCGGAATAAAAAATGTTAATTGCTGGAAAGATGGTATTTTAACTGCCTTTAATCAAGCTAGATTTAATAGCAGTAAAATCAAGAAAGTAATTAGAAATTTTAAAAGCGCCAAATTTAGTGATATTAAAGAAGATGATAAAATAAAAAAAATTGTCGGGCAATGCTTTAAAGATGGCAGTTATGAAATTAGCGAATTCAATGTTTTAGATAAAAGCCTTCCGGATAATTATTGTCGGGGTAAAGATAAAACTCGGGAAGATTGCGGTGACATAAGAAGTTGGTCATGTGTAAATAATCAATGTCAAAAAGCTAGATGCGGAGACGGGGTTTGCAATGACGACGGATTTAGCCCGGCGGCTGAAGAGGCGCTTGGCTGCCCTCAAGACTGCGGAGGGAGTTCTGCCGGAGGGAATGGTAATAATGGAAGCGGTAGTAACGGAGACAATTCTGGTGATAATAATGGGTCAAGCCATGAAAGCAAGCCTTATTGCTACAAGCCGCTTGAAAATAAAGACTGGACATATAAAACAAGCTATATCGGAAATTCAGTTAATTTTTCTCAAGGTTGGTTTTTAAAAGCCAAAGGAGCGGGAACAGGCTTGATTTATAAATCAGATGATGGTTGGGATATAGACGCCCAAACCTTATTCGGAAACAATAGCCATTATGGATGCGCGGGAAAAGTGGAAATAATTTGGCATTATGATTTTAATGCTGAAAAATGGACTTCATTTGTTCCTGACGAAATGGGATTTACTAATTTGAAAACAATTAAAAACGGCGAAATATATTCAATTAATATGAAAGAGCCGTGCGCGTTAAAACATCCAAATAAGGGCAGTTTTTGGAAGTCCGAGTATTGCGAAAATGGGTGCGAGAATGGAATGTGCAAATTTGGCGCTGACAATAATAATGGCAACGGTTCAGCAAATGATTGCGTTAACGCGACAAATTGCGGCGGGAATAGCCAATGGAGCTGTGTAAATGGACAATGTCAAGCGGCTAAGTGCGGAGACGGAGTTTGCAATGATTGCAGAGGCGAATTTTCTCCCTGCGTTCCAAGCGAAACTTCTGAAAATTGCTCTCAAGACTGCAAAGAAAAAACAGTAAAGCAAGATAATAGAGATTACTCAACTAAAGGATACACTATCGGATATAAAGCTTTTTGGAATATGGATGAAAGTAATAAGGATCAAGGAATAGATTATTGCACGACCATTAAAGACGGGAGCGTGGGCAGCCATAAAGTAAACGCGGGACCCTATCTGGTTGAATTTTATAAAGATGACCAGGGTTTTGCCGCTTTTGAAGTAGTGAAGTGCGAGAACGGATGCAAAGACGGAGCGTGTCTTAGTAACTAGTAACCAGTAATTCGTAACTGGTAACTAGGGATAATTAAAAATTAAAAACTCATGAAATATAAAATCTTAATTTTCACTTTTCTCTGCGCCATATCTTTTTTAATAGTTTCTCCAACCCTCGCCCAATACACCTATACCCCCATGGAAAAGATCCCGGGAACCACGGAG
>JAGGSH010000035.1 GCA_021159185.1 bacterium | reverse complement strand
TGTTAATTTTACTCAAAAATATTCAAAAGTGTCCAAGAGGTGGTCATCTAGTACAGGCTATTGACAAAAAATGATAGCTTGCTATGCTAATACGGTTTTGAAAATCAGAGTATTATAAAGAGTAAAACTGGTTTATAAGTAAATATCCGCTGAAAAATAATAGAATCTCAACTTTAATCATCCTGATATTAATAGCAGGCTGTTTTTTTTACATTCAAAATTACAATTTTGGCATTAAAGCTAGCGCTAAAAGAAGTCTGGATTCCCGCCTGCGCGGGAATGACACATGTGAAGAAAGCGGGAATGGCATAAAGAGAAGTGCTGAAAAACAAAATGTTTTAAATATAAACAACAACTTTTGCTTAAATCCACAAAATAAATCGCCGGAAACAACAGAAATTGAAAAGGAGCTTTATGCCATAACGCGAGGCTATCCTATAGAAGAAATGGTTCCGTATATTGCCCGCTATAATCGCAGAACAGCCGCTCTTATTATTGGAATCGCTAAAAAAGAAAGTGACTGGGGAAAAAGGTCGCCTTCCAAGAATGGAAAAATATGCTATAATTACTGGGGATACAAAGGCGCGGGAGGCCGCGGGCGGGTGATGAATTACGGCTGTTTCTCTTCTTCGCGGGAAGCAGTGGAAGTTGTCGGCGGGAGAATAAAAGAATTGGTTGGCAAAAATTTAAACACTCCTTCCAAAATGATTGTTTGGAAATGCGGGTCGTCCTGCGCCGGCCACAGCCGCCAAAGCGTCCGAAAATGGATAAATGATGTGGATATTTATTTTAAGAAAATAGTATTATGTAGCACATAGCAAGTAGCAAGTAGTATGATTGAATTATTCTAACTACTAACTACTAACTACTAACTACTAACTACTAACACAAGACTATGGATTATCAAAAACTAACCTCATTTGAATTATGGGGGAACAATGGCGAGAACTATTTTAAAGCCCTGGTTATTTTAGCTGTTTTGACGGCGGCTTTTAAAATTTTTCAAGTAATTATTCTTAAACGGCTTTCCCAAATATCCAAAAAAACGCCGACTGATATTGACGACCTTTTAATTAGTTTAGTGAAGGATGTTAAGCCGCCGTTTTATTTTTTCATCTCGCTGTATGTTTCGCTGAAATTTTTAGAATTAGTTGCCATTGTTGAAAAAATAATCAATGCCGTATTCATAATTGTGATTGCTTACCAAGTTATTTTAATTTTGCAAAGGACCGTTGATTACGCGGCTGAAAAAATAATCAATAGAACTAAAGGAAAAAACCGGGAGAAAGACAAAGAAGTTATTGGTCTTATCAGCAAGATATTTAAAATATCTTTATGGGCGGCGGGCGTTCTTCTGGTTTTGTCTAATCTGGGAGTAAATGTTTCTTCCGTCGTAGCTGGATTGGGAATTGGCGGAATCGCCATAGCTTTAGCTGTGCAGAATATTTTAGGCGATGTTTTCGCTTCTTTTTCAATTTTTATTGACAAGCCCTTTGAAATTGGCGATTACATTGTGGCGGGGAAAGAAAGTGGCGCGGTTCAGAAAATCGGCATAAAAACCACTCGGTTAAAAACTCTTCAAGGGGAAGAATTGGTGGTTCCCAATAAAGACTTGACCGACGCGCGAATCCAAAATTTCAAAAGGATGGAAAAGCGAAGAGTGGTTTTTACTTTGGGCGTGGTTTACGGGACAAGCGCGGAAAAACTGGGAAAGATCCCAACTATAGTTAAAGAGATTATTAGCGGGATAGATTCAGCGGAGTTTAGCCGGGCGCATTTCAGCCGATATGGGGATTTCAGTCTGGATTATGAGGTTGTTTATTTTGTGGATTCTCCAAAATACGAGGAGTATATGGACGTCCAACAGGAAGTTAATTTGGCGATTTACAAAAAATTCGCCGAAGAAAAAATTGAGTTCGCTTACCCAACGCAGACGATAAACTTAAAACGCGAAACTTAAAACGCGAAACTTATAGCTCAAGAAGGATTAAAATTCCCCCCTTGCTTGCCTGGCGGCAGGCGGGAAGTCGGGAATGACAAAAGAGAGTTTCAAAAAAATAAAGAAATAAAAAAGTCAAAACTTATTTTATGGTATTGCGACTCTGCCTAAAAAAAGAAAAAAATATACTTTACTTAATTGACGGCGAGAAAATTGTTGATCAGTTTTTTTGGAAAGAAGAGAGTAATATAAGCCAAAAGCTATTATTAGAAATTGACAAGATTATCAAAAAAAATAAATTAAAACTGGATGGTGTAAAAAAGTTGGAAGTCAAAAGCGATATTCCCGCCAGCTATACCACGGTTCGCATCGCCAAAACGGTGGCTAAAACTTTCAATTATGGGATTAAAGTTTATGGGATTAAAGTTTCTTGACATCTATACATCCGTTGTATATACTTTGGGCATATGGCTAAAACTACTATTAATATCAAAGCGGACAGAAAAGTGAAAGAAGAAGCGCAGAAAGTGGCGCGCAGTTTTGGCATGCCTCTTTCCACTATTATCAACGCCTATTTACATCAGCTTATTCGCACAAGGGAAATCCATTTTTATTTAGAGGGAGAGTTAAAGCCCTCTGTTAAACGCCGCCTCAACCGCCTTCAAAAGGAAGCTATGGAAGGGAAGAATCTTTCGCCGGTTTTCCATACTCCTCAAGAAATGGATGCTTATTTAGAGTCTTTACATTGATGAAGATAATACTTCATAGAAATTTTGAGAAGAAACTTATTAAAAGTTCTCCGAAAATCCAAAAGGCGTTTAAAAATCGCCGGAATTTATTTCTGAAAAATCCGTTTTATCCTCTTCTTGGCAATCATCCGCTTACGGGGAGCAGAAAAGACCAATGGAGCATTAACATTACCGGTGATTGGCGCGCTATTTACATATCTAAAGGTGAAGATACGGTTATCTTTATTGACATAGACACACACAGTAATCTTTATAAATAAAAAACTATTGACAAAAAAACACGGGAGTGGTAGGTTTTAGAAAGTGAAAAGAAATTGCGTTATTTTTGGTTTTTATATACAATAGAGAAACGCCTGTTAAATCTAACAGTGAATGGCTGGTTACGCTTATAAAAAATAATTAAATATCCTCCAATAATCTCATTAAATAATCTTTGCTTCCAAGATAATTAGCGAAGCGAAAGAAAATAGTGGGAATTGTTTTTATGCTTGAAAGTAAAAAAACTTTAAAAGTTAAAGATACTTTTGGTTCTTCCTCCTCTTTATCTAAGAGAAAATTTTTCAAAAAACGCTTCACAGTTTCCTTGCCTAATCTCATTGAAACGCAGATTAATTCTTATAATTGGTTTTTGAAGGAAGGCCTTAACGAATTGCTTGACGAAATTAATCCCATAGAAGGATTCACGGGAAAGAATTTGGAGCTTTCAATTTCCGATTATTATTTGGATGAGCCTAAGTGCGACGAAGTAACTGCTCGGGAGAAAAATATTTCCTACGAAGCTCCCTTAAGAGCTATTGCCCGGCTTTTATTTAAAAAAACGGGAGAAATTAAAGAGCAGGAAATTTACCTCGGAGATTTTCCGGTTATGACCGGTCGGGGGACTTTTATTATTAACGGCGTGGAGAGAGTTGTAATTAGCCAGCTAATACGCAGTCCCGGCGTGTTTTTCACTATGGAGCGCCAAAAAGGAGAAAAACTTTTTGGCGCCAAAATAATTCCCAACAGAGGAGCTTGGATAGAAATAAATACTGACGCGGACGGAGTTATTTCAGCCAGAATTGACCGTAAAAGAAAAGTTCCCATAACAGCGCTTTTGCGCGCTTTTGGATATGGAAGCGATGAAAAGTTGAAAAAAGAATTTGCCGATGTGGATACGGGAAAAATAAAATATATTGAAGAAACCATTGCTAAGGATATTTCTAAGAGTCAAGGAGAAGGATATAAAGAAATTTACAGAAGGATTCGCCCCGGAGATTTAGCCACGGAAGAAAATGCCAAGCAAATGATTGACGCTATGTTTTTTAATTTTGAAAGATATGATTTCAGCGGAGTGGGG
Organism: bacterium; assembly: GCA_021159185.1. Lineage (GTDB taxonomy): Bacteria > Patescibacteriota > Minisyncoccia > Moranbacterales > UBA9337 > M55B143. The sequence continues at coordinate 53,214 of JAGGSH010000035.1, read as the reverse complement.
CGCTATAGGCTTAACCAAAGACTTAATGTTAATTCTCCCAATGACAAAAAGCATAAAATTTTGAATGTGAAAGATCTGATACTGATTATCAAGGAAATTATAAACTTAAATAATAATCCTTTAGCGCGTCCGGATGATATTGACCATTTGGGCAGCAGAAGAGTAAGGTGCGTGGGAGAATTAATCCAAAACAAGTTGCGCGTGGGAATTGCCCGCATGACACGCAACATTAGAGACAGAATGAGCACTTGCGATTTAGCCACAGCCGTTCCCGGACAATTAATAAATTCGCGTCCGGTCGCCGCCGTCATAAAAGAATTTTTTTCCAGTTCTCAACTATCCCAGTTTATGGACCAAGTTAATCCTCTGGCGGAATTGGAACATAAACGCCGGTTAACCGCTATCGGACCGGGAGGGCTTACCAGAGAAAGAGCCGGATTTGAAGTGCGAGATGTGCATCGTTCCCACTACGGAAAAATCTGTCCCGTGGAAACTCCCGAAGGTCCGAATATTGGTTTAGTGGGGCATATGGCTACTTACGCGCGGATAAATAAATTCGGATTTCTGGAAACACCTTATTTAAAAATTGTGAAAGAGGTGAAAAATAAAGTTCAAGATTTGGAGAACAGGATACTGGATCAAAATATTGCGGGAATAGGAAAAGCGGGAACCCGAATTAATTCCGCGCTAGCCAAAAAAATCTCCGGAATCAAAAATAAGACCATAAAAGTAAAACCTTTCATTACCAAGGAAATTGAATATTTAGACGCTGCCGCTGAAGATCGCAAAGCCATTGCCCATGCGGGAATAAAATTAGACGCCAACGGCAATGTGGAAGAAAATTCAGTAGAAGCCAGAGCAAAAGGAAATCCGGAAATGATTGAGTCTAAAAAACTTGACTATATGGATGTCTCTGCTAAGCAGTGCGTTTCAGTAGCTACTTCCCTTATACCTTTTTTAGAACATGATGACGCTAACCGCGCTCTTATGGGATCTAATATGCAGCGCCAAGCCGTTTCTTGCGTAGTTCCGCAATCCCCGGTTGTGGGCACCGGCATAGAAGATAAAGCGGCTTCCGACTCCGGACAGGCGGTGCTGGCGATTGAAGATGGGGAGGTGCTTAGCGTAGATGCCAACCATATTATAATCAGGGAAAAAGCTCCGGCGGGAAGCAAAAATAAATATTATAAAAGAGAATATAAACTTCAAAGTTTTGTAAGATCTAACGCTTTTACCAGTATGAACCAAGTTCCGCGCGTAATTAAAAAGGAAAAGATTAAAAAAAACCAGCTAATAGCGGACGGCGCTTCCACTGATCATGGAGAATTGGCCTTGGGGCAGAATGTTTTGGCTGCTTTTGTTTCGTGGGAAGGCTATAATTTTGAAGACGCCATTATTATTTCAGAAAAACTTCTTCACGACGACCGTTACAGTTCAATCCATATTGAAGATTTTTCCGTGGATGTTAGAGATACTAAACTGGGCGCGGAAGCCATAACTCGAGATATTCCCAACATCGGAGACGAACGGCTTAAAAATCTAGACGAAACCGGAATTGTTTGCGTTGGCGCGGAAGTTTCTTCCGGAGATATTTTAGTGGGCAAAATTACTCCTAAAGGCGAAGGCGATTTGACTCCGGAAGAAAGATTATTGCGGGCGATATTCGGGGAAAAATCTCGAGATGTGAAAGATTCCTCGCTTTATCTTCCTCATGGAGAACACGGGAAAGTGGTAGATATTAAAATTTTCTCTCGGGAACAGGGAGATAAGCTGCCTACGGGAGTTATACAACAAATCCAGGTTTCCGTGGCGCAATTAAGGAAAATTTCAGTGGGAGATAAATTGGCGGGACGGCATGGAAACAAAGGTGTAATTTCTAGAATTGCTCCCGTAGAAGATATGCCTTATCTGCCAGACGGAACTCCTATAGATATTATTCTCAATCCTTTGGGCGTGGTGAGCCGTATGAATATCGGGCAGATTCTTGAAACTCATCTCGGATGGGCGGCCAGTAAGCTGGGATACAAAGTAGCCAGTCCTGTTTTGGATGGCGTAAGCGAGAAAGATATTAAGAAAGAGCTGATTAAAGCCGGTTTGCCGGAAGATGGAAAGGTTCGTCTTACTAACGGAATGACAGGAGAATATTTTGATAACAAATCCACGGTAGGAGTAATGTATGTAATGAAGCTGAACCATTTGGTTGATGATAAAATTCATATGCGTTCCATAGGGCCGTATTCCTTAATTACGCAGCAGCCTTTGGGCGGAAAAGCCCAATTTGGAGGGCAAAGGTTTGGGGAAATGGAAGTGTGGGCGCTGGAAGGATACGGCGCGGCGCATACGCTCCAGGAAATGCTGACCATTAAATCAGACGATGTTTTGGGAAGGTCAAAAGCGTATGAATCAATTATTAAAGGAGAGCTGATTAAAAGTCCCAACATTCCCGCTTCATTTCATGTGCTGGTCAACGAGCTGAAAGGCTTGTGTTTAAACGCGGAATTGTTAGGAATTAAAGTGACAGAAAACAAAGAGTCGGAATAAATCCTGTCATTCCCGCGCAGGCGGGAATTCAGGATAAAATCGCTAGTTAGTTTTAGAAATTACTCTGGATTCCCGCCGGAGTTTATCCGCCAAATTGGCGGGCGGGAATGGCATAGAAAAGATAATGGCATAGAAAAGATAAAAATAATAAAAGTTTTTTATGGAAAATATAACTAAAGTAAACGATTTTGACAGTTTTCGCTTGAAATTGGCCAGCCCCGAAGATATTTTAGATTGGTCGCGCGGGGAAGTTACCAAACCGGAAACTATTAATTACCGCACTCAGCGATATGAAAAAGACGGGCTTTTTTGCGAAAAAATATTCGGTCCGTCCAAGGATTGGGAATGTTATTGCGGAAAATATAAAAGAATTCGCTATAAAGGAATAGTGTGTGATAAATGCGGCGTTGAAGTTACGCGATCCATCGTGCGTCGGGAAAGAATGGGACATATTAAACTGGCGACGCCCGTTTCACATATTTGGTTTTTACGGGGAGTACCGTCTAAAATCGGGCTGGCGTTGGGAATATCTGTTCAGGATTTGGAGAAAGTGGTTTACTTTGCTTCTTACTTGGTTATGGAGGTGGATGAGCAGGCCCAAAAGGAAGCCTTGAAAAATCTAGACAGTGAACACAAATCCAAGCAAAAGGATGTCGTGAAGTCCACTGAAGATTCGCGAGGCAAGGAAGAAATATCCGAAGATCTTAGGCGTGATTATTCTATAGCCAAAGAAGAAATTAAAAATCTTAAGCCCTTTCAGGTTTTGCCGGAAGTGGATTATTTCAATCTATCTACTCGCTTCGGGCAAGTGTTTAGCGCGGGAATAGGAGCGGAAGCGGTGAGGAAAACGCTGGAGAAGATGGATATTTCCCAAGAAATAAAAAAAATAGAAGCCAATTTAAAAGAGGGATCTTCTGACAGTGACAGTAAAAAACTGGTTAAGCGTTTAAAGTTTTTTCGGGGATTTAAAAAGGCTGGATTAAAATTGGAATGGATGTTGCCGACTGTAATTCCAGTTATCCCTCCCGACCTTCGTCCCATGGTAGCTTTGGATGGAGGCAGATTTGCTACTTCTGATATTAATGATTTATACAGAAGAATTATTAACCGCAATAACCGACTTAGAAAATTAATTGATTTGGGAGCTCCTGAAGTAATTACCCGCAATGAAAAAAGAATGCTTCAAGAAGCGGTGGACGCCCTTTTTGATAACAGTGTTCGTCACGGACAGGCGGCAGTAGCTGCTTCTACCGGTCAAAAAAGAGCGCTAAAATCATTAGCGGATTCTCTCAAAGGAAAACAAGGTCGCTTCAGGCAGAATTTGCTTGGAAAGAGAGTGGATTATTCGGGAAGAAGTGTCATTGTGGTGGGTCCTCAACTTAAGCTTCATCAAGCCGGCCTTCCGAAAAGAATGGCGCTGGAATTATTCAAGCCTTTTATTATAAACAAGCTTATTGAAAAAGAGTATGCCTATAATGTCCGTACGGCGGGAAGAATGGTGGACGCGGAAGCCGAAGAAGCTTATGAAATTCTGGACGAAGTTATTGAAAATCATTTCGTTCTTCTTAACCGCGCTCCGACTTTGCACCGTCTTTCCATTCAAGCTTTCCAGCCGGTGCTTATAGAGGGGAAGGCTATTCAAATTCATCCAATGGTTTGCGCCGCTTTCAATGCGGATTTTGATGGAGACCAAATGGCGGTGCATGTTCCTCTGACTGATCATGCCCGCCGGGAAAGCAAGGAAATAATGCTTTCTTCAAAAAATTTGCTCAAGCCTGCCAGCGGAGATCCTATTGCCACGCCTTCGCAAGATATCGTTTTGGGAATTTATTATCTAACTCACATAGTACCCGGCGTTAAGGGCGAAAATAAAATGTTTTCTTCAATGGAAGAAGCTATATTAGCTTACCAAGCAGAAGTGGTGGCTATTAACGCTAAAGTGAAATTGCTTTACAAAACAAAGATTATAAAGACTTCCGTGGGAAGAATACTGCTTAATGACATTTTACCTGTCGCGTTCAGATTTTTAAATGAAGAGATGACTAAAAAAGAACTCAAGGCGTTAATGGCAAGAATTTTGGAAATAGCTGGACAAAAAGAAACCGCTCGTTTTATTGATAACATTAAAAATCTGGGATTTAATATGGCTAGCCGCTCCGGTGTTAGCTGGGGCATGGATGACTTAAAAATTCCCGAGAAAAAAAATCAAATAATAGATGATTCGGAGGCTCAAGTAAAAATTATCAATCAACAATACAATGAAGGGCTTCTCACTGACGGGGAAAGAAAAGACAAGGTGATAGAAACATGGAATGAGGCGAAAAATAAAATAACCGAAGAAGTTCGCGGATCCTTAGATAAAGAAGGCGCGGTTTACACCATGATTCATTCTAAAGCGAGAGGAACAGAATCGGTAGTGGTTCAAATGACGGGAATGAAAGGATTGATGGCCGGTCCTACCGGAGAAACACTGGAGCTTCCCGTTAAAAGTTCTTTTAAGGAAGGACTTAATGTTTTGGAATATTTTATTTCCACTCACGGAGCCAGAAAAGGTATGGCAGATACCGCTTTAAGAACAGCGACAGCGGGATATTTAACTAGACGATTAGTAGATGTTTCGCAAGATGTAATTATCCGGGAAGAAGATTGCGGAGATAAAGAAGGGGGTTGTCTTTACCGCAGCGATTCCGATGAAATCGGACAGGATTTTGCCGCCAGAGTGGAAGGAAGAGTGGTCTTGGAAAATGTGCTTAATCCAAAAAATAAAAAAATTATCGTTAAAAAAGGAGAGCTTGTTTCCAAAGAACAGGCTGAAGAAATTGATCGTCTTCCTATTGAAAAAGTAAATATCCGCAGTGTAGTTTCTTGTAAAAGCAAGCTGGGAATTTGCAGAAAATGCTACGGAAAAGATTTGGGAAGAAATAAGCTGGTGGAAATCGGCCAAGCGGTGGGAGTGATAGCCGCCCAAGCGATTGGAGAGCCTGGAACTCAGCTTACTATGAGAACTTTTCATGTCGGAGGCGTAGCCGGATCTGATATCACTCAAGGGCTTCCCCGCGTTGAAGAAATTTTTGAAGCCAGATTGCCCAAGGGCGAAGCGCTGATTTCCGAAGTAGACGGCAAGCTAACGGACATCAAAGGCGGAAGCGCTAAAACTTCCGTTAAGATTGAATTTCAAGACGAACAAGGGAAAAAAGCAATTAAAGAATACCAAATTCCCGTTAACGCAACCCTAAAAATTAAGAAAGGCGAATTAGTGGCTAAGGGAACGCAACTGATTGAAGGACATGTTGATCTAAAAAAACTTTATGAGGTAATGGGGCGGGAGGAAGTGGTGCGGCATATCACAAAAGAAATTCAGGATATTTATGCTTCCCAGGGCGAAGGCATAAATGACAAACATATCGAAGTGATTATTCGCCAAATGCTAAGCCGAGTGAAGATTATAGACGCGGGGACGACTGAATTTTTACCCGGGGATATAGTGGAAAAGGGGCGCTTCAATGAAGCTAACGCGAAAGCTAAAAAGGCTGCTCAAGGAGAGAATTTGTTTTTAGGCATTACTAAGGTGGCTCTTTCCACTGAATCTTTTTTATCCGCAGCTTCTTTCCAAGCCACGGCGCGAACTTTAATTGACGCGTCCATAGTGGCCAAAGAAGATAAGCTAATAGGCCTTAAAGAAAATGTTATAATCGGGCGCTTGATTCCCGCCGGAACGGGGTTAAGAGGCAGGAAGTAGGTGGGGTAAGGCAATAAGAGATCTTGCAATTCCACTCTGTGTCATTCAGGAAAATTTTTGGAGCGAAACTATATGTCATTCCGGAATTTTCGGAGTAGCAACGGAGAAAATATCCGGAATCTAGAATTAATTTACAAAACTTTCTTTATGTCGTTCCCGACCTAACCGGGAATCTTTATTTTTCTTCACGCGTAGATTCCGGATATTTTTTATTCCATTCCATTTCATAAAAAATTCCGGAATGACATATAAAAAATTAAAAACAAAAACATCCTATTATCAGGGTGTTTTTTGTTCTCAAAAAACACTTTTCCCCTCAAACAAGCCATTTTCACCCATTTTGCTTGACTTTTAATTTAAAATATGCTAAGGTGTAAAGTTGGTTAAAAGAGGAATTAACCGGCCTAGTTCTCTGAAAATATTGCGGAATAATTATTTAACGAAAAACAATGCGTGTCATTAGTATTTTTGTTGCTATGTCGACGCTTTGGGCGATGCTTTTTCCCCAAATCGCGCTGGCTGACCAGACAATAAATACTAATACAAAAACAGATTTTCAAACAAAAGAAAATATTTCAATAGTTAAAAACGCGCCTTATAATTATGAAGGCTACGAGCCGGTTAAAAATCTTCCCGAAACGAAGAACGAGAAAATTCTGAACAAGTGGAAGAAAAAACAGGCTTACAAATTTGCCAGCCTTTCTCAAGGCAAGTTTACAATTAGCGCTTCCGCTTACACCGCCGCGGCTGATGAATGCGGGAAAAGCGACGGCATTACTGCTAGCGGGATTAAAGTTCACAAAGGGACTTTAGCCTGTCCTCCCCAATATCCTTTCGGAACGAAAATTAAAATTGAAGGATACGGAAAGTTTACCTGCGAAGACCGCGGAGGAGCGATTAAGGGCAATAAGTTTGACATTTATATGCCAACTAAAAAACAAGCCTTCGCTTTCGGAAGAAGAAATCTAACCGCGGAAGTGATCAACTAAAAACAAAGATTTGAATAGAAAAAACACCCCGATATAATGTCGGGGTGTTTTTGTGTGCCGCGGGCGGGACTCGCCCCGTTATCCAACGGGGCGCCGTGCCGGATGACACGGCGAATTCTATGTTAGTGGGCAAGGAGGGACTTGAACCCTCATCCCGAAAACGGGACGACATTTTAAGTGTCGCGCGTATGCCAATTCCGCCACTTGCCCTTATTTTTTGAGGTCGCGGTGGGATTTGCACCCACGAATAGCGGTTTTGCAGACCGCTGCGTTAGCTACTTCGCCACGCGACCAATCTAAAACAATATTAGCAAAGCGTTTTTTAAGCGTCAATTTTTTGTTAAGAGGATTATTGAAGGGAAGCGGCAAAGGAACGGGAAAACAAAAATAAAAAAGAACTTCTTAAAACGGTCGTGAGCAGATGTTCCCTTCTAATTATCAAAGAATTGCGCGTTAAGATCGGGAATATAATTAAAACAAACTTTCTTGACGGTTTTCTTCGGGGAGATTGGGAATTTTTTCGGATGGCGATGCAGCGCCTTGTATTCCCGCGGCAGACTGTGAAGAATTTATTTTTTCTTTCTTGACCGCTTCCAAAACTTTGGGAATTCTTTTGAAATCCTTAATTAAAACTTCCCGCATACCACCGTTGTATAAAGCGGCAGCGGGGTGGTAAAGGGCGTAAAAAATCCTAATTCCCATTTTTGGAACGGCGCGCCGCAGAGCTTTACCGTGGATTTGGGAAATTTTTTGTCCGGGCAAAAATCTTTCCAATGAATGCCGCCCGAGAGTTACAATGAGTTTGGGATTTATGATTTTTATTTGCCGTTCCAGCCAGGGCCAACAGGCTTTCGCTTCTTCCGGGAGAGGATCCCGATTGTTAGGCGGGCGGCATTTGACCACATTGGCGATGTAAACATTTTCTCGCTTAAGACTTATCATTTCCAGCATCTCGTCCAGGAATTTTCCGGCGGCGCCCACGAAAGGAATACCTTGTTTGTCTTCTTCTTTTCCCGGGCCTTCTCCGATAAACATAATTTCCGCCTCGGCGCTCCCGGCGCCGGGAACCACTTGGAAGCAAGTTTGCCGCAGGCCGCATTTATCACAAGCCAGAGCTTGCTTATTTAATTTTTCTAATTCTTCTTGCTTAGACATAATATTAAATTTACTTCAACTCATTTACTCTCACCAGCTCAAACTTGTCATTCCCCGTGTTCCAGATGGCAAAAGTGGGAAGATAGCGTTCGTTAGCGACATTGCCGGGATTTAGCATTAAGCAGCCGTTTATATTTTCTTCTTTATCCTCCGAAGTTTTAACGAAGGAGGACCACGGTTTATGCGTGTGGCCGTAAAAAACAAAATCGTATTTTCCCGTTTGGCATAACTCTTTAGCTTTGTCTGGATAATGAACGAAGGCTACTCTTTTATTGCCAAATCTAATTTCGCCAAATTCACTATAGATAATTGTATTTTTATAATGGGCTACATTTTTATTTTTATGCTCAAATGCTTTTATGTTTATATGTTTTAATGTTTCCATGTTTAAATGGCCTTGTTCCATATTCCCGAAGCAGTAAAAAATTTCTCCCGGAAAATTATCGTTTAAAAAATCCAAAGTTTCCGGCGACGCTAAATCGCCGCAGCAAATCATCTTGCGGATTTTTTTGGAAGCGCAGTAATCCAAAACCTTTTTTAGGTTCGTTAGATTGTTATGGATGTCGGAAGTGATAGCGACTAGCATAAAATTTCTAATTTCTAATTTCTAATTTCTAATTTCTGATAAAATTTCAAATTCCCAATGACAAATTACTAAATTTTATCATTAGACATTTAGTCATTGGTTATTTTGTTAGAAATTAGAAATTAGGAATTAGAAATTAGGAATTGGTAATTATTAAAGCAAATCTCTCATCTTTTTCAAAATCTCAATATCCTCCTTCACTCCCGGCATCGCGGTTTCGCAAATCATATCAACATTATTTTTCACGGCGAATTTCACGATCTTTTTAAAAGGATTCAGGCCGATTTTTCCTTTTCCGATATTCGCGTGGCGATCTTTGCGGGATCCGCAATCCACTAAACTGTCGTTACTATGAATAAGTTTTATTAAATTAATATCTATCTCGCTCTTTATTTTGTCAAAAGTATTTTCAAAATTTGTCCAATCATAGCCGGAGGCGAAACTGTGCTGGGTATCCATACAAATTCCGGCGATATTTTTGTTATTAACCAGCTTAATAATTTTTGCCAATTCCGAAAAACTGTCGCCGATAATTTTTCCCGCTCCGGCGGTATTTTCCGGCAAAAGTTTGGCGCTGCCGTCATAACCGTCCAAGGTTTTCTTTAATATTTTAACGACTTGCTTGATAGCCTTTTTCTCTCCCAGATCTTTAGCTGATCCCAAATGAACCACTACGTATTTCGCTCCAATCAGACTGGCTCGCTCTAATTCATCACGGACAGCCCTAGCTGATCCGTAGCGAACGCGGTTGTTAGCGGAAGCCAGATTTATGTAATAGGGACAATGAATATAAATATTGCGAATTTTGAATTTTGAATTTTGAATTTTGAATTCCTCGCAAATTTTATTTGTAAGAGATGAAGATTTACCTCCCTGGGGCGGACGGGTGAAAATCTGCATCGTTTCACAATCTAAACTAGCCGCTCGTTTCGGGGCGTTTTGAATTCCTCCAGAGATGGAAATATGGCAACCAATACGCATAATGTTCCAGTTGTTCTAATTGCTCTATCGCTTCGCTTGTTCCAATGTTTTAGTCGCTGCAATTTCAACAAATTTAACATTTAGAACAATTAGAACATTTTGAACATTAAATAACTTTCCATCCTTTTTCCGTTTCCACAATCTTTCCTTTAATTTCAAAACCGCTGGCGAACTTGTGCCCTCCGCCGCCAAATTGATGGGCGATGTTAGAAACATTAGTGCCCTTGTATTCTTCGGAGCGCAAACTGCCTTTTATGGTTTTTCCGTCGCGCTGGGATAAAACCAGCGAGAAATTAGCTCCGGGAACAGTATTAAGAATGGCGGACACTTGAGCAATATCTTCAATGGAAGCGCCGCACTGGGCAATATCTTCTTGGGTAATAACTGTGAGGATCATATTGTTTTTTGGGTTTATCTTAGCTTTTTCAAAAGCCCTTCCCCAAAGCTTCAAAGTAGATATTTTTTTGTCGGCGAAACTGGCGTTGACGATTTTAGAAAGAGAAGCCCCGCTCCTTATTAAATTAGAGGCTATTTCCATTACCCTTACCGTAGTGTTGGAATGTTGAAAATTTCCCGTGTCGCTGGAAAGCCCGATCATTAAAAAGGTGGCTAGATTTTTAGTTATTTTTACTTTGTTGAATTCCAAATAATCGTAAATTATTTCACAAGCGGAAGAAGATTTAGAATTAATAATTTTGACATCTCCGTGAATGGTAATGTCAGGATGGTGGTCAATCAAAACCGTAGCCTGATTTTCAGAAAGTTGAGGCTTGATTTTATCAAAGCCTCTTTCCACGCTATCACTGGCAATAATAGCATCATAAGATTTAAGATCAAGGCGATCCGGATATTTAAACTCAAAAGGAATTAAGTTCTTAAAATAATCGGGAAGGGGATCAAAGCAGGCGATATCTGCAGTCTTTCCTAGATATTGTAAATATTCTTTTAACGCCGAAACAGATCCCACAGCATCTCCGTCCGGCCGAGTGTGCGGGACTAGAAGTATTTTGTCGGATTCTTTTATTATGTAATTTAGAGTATTGAATTCGGAAGCGAAACGCATAGTAAAATTTCTAATTTCTAATTCCTAATTTCTAATCAATACCCAATATCTAAATTTCCAATGGCTAAATTTTGGTCATTTGCCATTTTTTAATCGGGATTTTATTAGAAATTAGAAATTAGAAATTCTATAATTTTTGCAATATCTTCTCTATCTCATCTGCTTTGGCTTCAGTTGTGTCAATTTTGAAGTTGAGGCGGGGAAGTATTTTAATTTTAAGCTTTTTGCCTAATTCTTTTTGAAGGCGACCTGATTCTTTCTCAAGAGTTTTAAAAGCGTAGTTCGCTTCGCTCTCGGGAAAAACACTCACGAATATACGAGCGTAGCGTAAATCTTTAGTAGTGTCAACTTTGGAAACAGTTAAAAAAATTCCCGGCTTGAGATTTAACTCACGGGATAATATTAAAGATAGCCGCTGCTGTATTAGGCTGTTGATTTTATTAATTCTAAAAAGCATAAGAATAAAATTTCTAATTTCTAATTCCTAATTTCTAATCAATACCCAATATCTAAATTTCCAATGGCTAAATTTTGGTTATTTGCCATTTTTTAATTGGGATTTTGTTAGAAATTAGAAATTAGAAATTGGTAATTTATAACTTGCGTTTTTTTTCTTCCTCTACATAAAATATCAATGTGTCTCCTTCCTCTATTTTAGTTTTTCCCTCAAAAGTAATTCCGCATTCGCTGCCTTGTTTGACTTCTTCCGCATTAGCTTTATTTTGCTGCAAATTAGACAGCATTCCTTTTCCAATAATTTCTTTGTCTCTTTTTATTTCTATCCCGCATTTTTTGACCGCTTTTCCTTCGGTTATTTTTCCTCCCACGATCATATCGTATTTTCCGGTTTTAAATATTTTCAAAACTTTAAGCCTTCCCAAGTCGGTTCTGATAATTTCTGGCGGAAGCATTTCAGCCATTTCGCTTTTAATATTTTCAACTAACTCGTAGATAACATCAGAGGTTTTTATTTTTACGCCACTTTCTTCGGCCATTCTTTTGGCGACCGAAGTAGCGGTGGAATTAAATCCGAAGATGACAGCGTTTGAGCTTTGGGCTATTTTTACATCTGATTCAGTAATGCTTCCCACGCCGGTTTTAATATATTCAATAATTACTTCTTTAGAATCCACACTGGAAATTATTTGCTTAATGGCTTCCAATGATCCTTGAACATCAGCCTTAAGAACAATATCTAGTTTTTTAACCTTATCTTTATCTATAGCTTCGTAAATTTTTTTCTTGGAAGCTTCTTTCTTGGCAGTGATTGTTTTTTCCGCTTCAATTTTTGACTTCAGCCGAACAGACATTTTTTTATCCATCACTTGAAGTGTATCATTAACATTGGGAGTGTTATGAAGCCCGATAATAGTGGCTGGCATAGACGGACCGGCGCTGTTAACGCTTTTGCCCGTAAAATCTTCTATTCTTTTAATTCTTCCCCAGACGGATCCAGCGGTAATGTCCTGTCCCGTTTTTAATGTTCCGGTTTTTACTAAAACAGTAGAAATCGGGCCTTTATGCGGATCAACGCGCGACTCCAGGACTATTGCCAATCCGTCCCTTTTAGGATTGGCGCGCAGATTTTCCACTTCGGCCGTCAGTAAAACGCTTTCCAGAAGCTGGTCAATTCCAATATTTTTCTTAGCGCTAATTTCATTGCAGATAATTTTCCCTCCCCATTCCTCAATTAAAATTTCGCGATCGGCCAGTTCTTGCTTTACTTTTTGAGGATTAGCTCCTTCTTTGTCTATTTTGTTAATGGCCACTATGACGGGAATTTTCTTTTCTTTGAGATAGTTTATAACTTCTTCCGTCTGGGGACGCACGCCGTCATCAGCGGCTACGACCAGAATGGCAATGTCGGCGATGCTGACTCCGCGTTCACGCATAGCGGAAAAAGCTTCATGCCCGGGAGTGTCAATAAAGGTTATCAGCTGGCCATTTTTTTTAACCTGATAAGCGCTGATGCTTTGGGTAATTCCTCCGGCTTCTCCGGCCGCCACGCTGGATTTTCTGATATTATCCAGAAGAGTGGTCTTACCGTGATCAACATGGCCTAGAATAGTTACTATAGGCGGGCGGGATTTAAGATTTTTCCCCTGTTCATTTTCTTTTTTGCAGATGTCAATGAGTTTCTCCAGGGTTAAAATTTCACTGTCGGAGATTTCCAAATCCTCTTCTGTTTCAAACCCCAAATCCTGGGCGATAATACTGGCGGTTTCAAAATCAATTTCTTCATTAATGGTGGCCAATATTTTATTTTTCATCAGTTCGGTAATAATTTGAGAAATAGGCAAATCCAAAAGCTCACTGAATTTTTTTACAGTGATCAAAGAAGGTATTTTCACGGTTTTTTTAGTTTCTGGATTTTGGTCTTCCATAATTGTAAGATTTTATAACTTTGAAATAATTTCAATGTCATTCCCGCGCAGACGGGAATCTAGAGTAAAATCACTGGCTTAAATAATTATCCTGGATTCCCGCCTGCGCGGGAATGACATAAAGAAGCGCGGGAATGATAAGTAAAAATAATTAACAAAAATGCAAACAATGCGACGAAATCTTACACAATTTTTTTAAATTTCTCAAACTTCGCCACTCTTCATCGGACTGGCGATTTTGATAGCTTGTTTTTCTTCTTCGGTGAGAACGTGTTTTTTGGAATCGCCGTAAGCAATTGGCTTAGCGTAAATTCTAGTTCCAGCACGGGTATAAAGGGAAGAAATAACCAGCCCGGAATTTTTTCCGTCCAGTAAAGCGATGGCGAAACTTTGGTTGCCGCCCACATCTTTAAAAGGATTAAATCTAATCACACCTACTTTATGCAAACCTTGGCGGGATAATTTGTGAATTTTATTGGATATATTAAAGAGTTCCTGTATTTCATTGTCTAATCCCTTGATTTCTTTGGAATGTTTTAAAATCAAGCTCTCTAAATCCTTTCCTTTTTTCCCGGAAAAAAATTCCCGGCTTTTTCGGTTAATTTTTCTAAACTTCATCAAAACCAGCGCATTAAGCGCCAGCAAAATCGCTCCCAGAATAGAAAAGACGATTACGCTTAAAGCTAAATTAGATTGGATAACTGTTTCTAATCCGCCCATATAATTTTTACAACAAATTATCTTACTTTCTTTAAGTTAGCATTCATTCAGGGTTATGTAAAGGCGAAAAATAAAAGCCTACTCGTCCATTTGGACTTTCGGCTTATTGTTTATTACAAAAGAAAAAGGGGGATAGCTTGTTTGTGCTATTCCCCTTTATAATTTTTTTCAAGAGGCACAAGAAGTGTTAATTAATTATCTCTAATATAATCAATACATTCTTGATATTTATCCTCGTTGATTTTGCCCGTAGCTCTGTAGTAATCAAACAACTCTCCAATAGTAAAACAGGAAATCAGGTCATATCCTGCTTTTTTGAGTTGTTCTCGGCCTCCTTGTTGGCGATCAACCAGAACTACTAGACCAACTATCACGGAACCCTCTGATTCAATTGCCCTGATAGCTTCAAATTTTGTATCCGCTCTTGTTACGAGATCATCAGCAAGAAGGACTCTCTCTCCTGATTTATATTTAAACCCGGGAAGAGGCACTATTTTTCTCTTGTCATTATGTTCCTCCTTGGCAAGCATTATAATACGATAATCGCCCTGATTAATGTCAGTCATTTCCTCAATTCGCATCATAGCCTTGACGATTGGATCTCCGGCACGCAGGATAGGAGCTATTGCGTCAAACACTATATTGCCACCCTTTTCACTTATCGTCCTAAAAATACATCTGGCGATGGAAATATAGTCGCTATCAACAAGTGATCCGGGTTTTGGATTGTTCCTATCTCTCAAATTAAGATAGAAAGGAGGCAAAGGCGCGTCTGGATTTATCTCGTGAAGCTTCAGAGAAAAAGCTCCAAATTCAAATGCCCCTCTTTTAAATATCCTATCAGCAACATCAGTATAAACTTTTCCATTATACACCTCCTAGTGTTTATGATATTTCAGTTCTGTTTCGGCTCGCTCAATATCTTGGCGAACCAGCCTTGCCATATTTTTCATCTTACGCCTCATTCAAATCAATTAAATGATTTGTCGAGTCACCGCTATAGTGGCTTCTCGTATGTTTACGGCATTATAAATTGCTGATCCTACAATGGCGTGCCATTCATCGCCGGCCACAATTCCACATTCCGAAATATTACCTTCTTGAGTGATAAACCCAGGTGCAGACAAAGTGTAATTATCTTCGCCAAGTGTCTCAATGAGAAGATTACGCAATTTTCTAACCCAGCCAAGTTTATTACCCGGTACGATAAAATGATGCACGCCTAGTTCGCAGGCCAAACGAAAAATTCTTTCCGGCGCTTCATCGGCAATATAGCCACCCTCACTGACCAAAAACTTAGGATGTGTCATTATTCCGCCTGTAAGTACTTGCAATCCAGCTTCAAGGCAGGCATTTGTCCATGCTGTTTGAGTTTCGGGACCGGCAAACGGAAATAGAATAGCGGCGCTTACACCTGCTTCCTTAAGATCGTTTGCGAAACCTTTGCCCATTGCAGGAATGTCGTTACCTGCCTTTTGGTGGTCATAGATAATCACCGCGTTAGGACTATATGTACTCTGTATAGTATGGACCGCAGTCATAACATCTTTAAAAGCTAGTCGAAAACCTATTTTAAAGCCACCAATACCTGGCACACCCTTGACTTCACTAACCAATTTTTTTAAAGCACCTAAGCCAGGTACATCGGCCGCTACAATAACACTTCTTTTTGCTTCAATGATTCTTTTCATGATTTTTCTCCTTTTTTCTTTTATCGAAATTTATTGTCTTTACATCCCGGGCAATACCTGCCCTTGTTTTTTGCCTGCTTGTTGCAGACTAGGCTTCCGGGAATTGTACCGCATTTTTTCCTTTTATTCTTCGTGCTATTTCCCTTATTCCCTGCCTGCTTTTTTCGCCACTTTTTTGCTTTCATAGGCTCTCCTTTTGGCTAATCAGCCTCTCTTTTCCAAACTTCTGTAAATCAGTTTCCGCGCTTGTTTTGGAGTGCGCGCCGCTAGCGTGCAAATACTTACGCTCACTGGCCTTGCAAACCGCTTGCCAATTTCAAAGCACATTTCCATATTATATTGGTTAACAACTCCACATCCGAAAATTAATGGAAGTGATGTGTATTTAGGGATCTCTCTAACATACGGAAACGTCTTTTGAAAAGCCGATCCGCCTGAAACTCCGCCACCGCCAACATGTTTAAGTGGCGATATTGAATTAAATACCATTTCATACGGAATAGTATTAACCGCGTGAATACAATCAGCGCCGGCATCTTCAAGCATTGTATAAAAGTGATAAGGATGAACAATGCTTGTCTTGACAATAATCACAATATTCGGATATGACTTTTTAATTTTTGTGACACACCTTGAAACCATCTGAATATTTTTCGCGATTACTTCTTCAGAATTCGGACAGGAAACATTTAATTCCTGAATCCATTTTTCCGTTCCGAAATAAAAGTAGAATGTTTCTATAGCTTCAAGTGTTTCTTTGATTGCTGTTTCTTCGCCTTTATCAAATTCCGGATAAAAATTCGGAATAACATTAAAGCCTTTTTTCTGGGAAATAGCAATTTGTTCCGCGCATTTTTCAACGCCATCGTTGGTAAGTCCGTACGCGTTGAGCATTCCTGTATTGGGCAATCTTTGAACATATTTCCATATTCGCGGATCTTTCATAACAAAATTGCCAATGCGAGGAAAATGCGTGGAAGACTTTGCCGCCACTGAAATCTTTTCTTGTTTTATTGTTGACACTAATCTCCTATAATTAGGAAATAAAAGATATGGAAAAAATCCTCTTCCAGAATGGCCCAGCGCTGTTGAGATCATAATAGATGATATGGATAATTCGTTAGGAAATGTAATCATCGGTATTTTTCTCCTTTCATTAATATTAAATTTTCAAAGAGCTGGCTACAAAAACGACTAAACCGTTTTGGCTTAGTCCCTCCTTTGTTTCGTGATTAGAATAAGACTATCAGCTTTCTTTTTGAAGCGCAAGTCATTTTAAATAAGGCAGGAAGTGTTTACTAAACAAAAAATAAATTATATGCTAGAATAGCCTTATGGCTAGAAAAAGAAAATACAAAAAAAGAAAAAGAGACGGAGAGGAACGGGAGGAGCGAGAAGATAAAGCAGAAGTGAGATTTGATATTCGCAGCGATGCTAAAAGAAGTGTGGCGGCTATTTTTTTGTTTGCCACGGCTATTCTTTTTGTTTTGGGATTTTTTGAATATGCGGGAATTTTAGGTCAGCACTTGGATAAATATTCAGGAATTATTTTCGGCTGGGGCAAGTGGCTTTTACCTTTCGTTTTAGCTTACGCGGGGGCAATTCTGCTGCGCAGAAAAAAGACTGTTTTCTATGTGACTAAGCTGGCAGGCTTAATAATCGTTTTTTTAAGCGCGCTGGGATTTTTCCATATTTATTTCGGCGAAGCAGAATTATTGAACGCGGCCAAAATTGGATCGGGAGGAGGATATATCGGACTGGGCATTTCTTATTCGCTGATTAAATTTACCGGAACAGCGGCGGGAACGATTATTCTCGCGGCTTTATTATTAGCGGGAGTAATAGTCACTTTTAATTTTTCTATTATTGATTTTTTTCATAAGATTATTGATTTCAATAAAAAAGATAGAGAGGAAGAAAAAGAAAAATCCGACGAGGGAAATATTGAAACTGAAAAAGAAGATGAGAAGGATTCTGTTTCCGATGAACCGGACAAATTTGCTATAGATAAAAAAGAAAAGGAAGACGCAAGCGAGGAAAAAAAAATAGGAAATAATATTAAAAAAATAGAATTTGTGGGAAATCCGGAAGAAGATAAAAAAGAATTAATTGGAAATGACAGCGAAAAATTAGTCGAGCGAAAAAAAGATGAAGATGAAAACGAAATTCTCATTTCTTCCGCCAGTCGCGATTGGAAATTGCCGCCGCTGAATATTTTGGGCAAATCAAGCCGAGCAGTTAAAGAATTAAACGCGGAAGACAACGCTAAAATTATCCAGGATACTTTTAAGCACTTCGGAATTGAAGTGGAACCGGCAGAAACTAAAACAGGTCCAACGATCACTCAATACAGTTTTCGCCCGGCGGTTGGTGTAAAGCTGGACAGAATTACTTCTCTAAGCAATAATCTGGCGCTGGCTTTAGCGGCTCCTTCTATCAGAATAGAAGCTCCCATTCCGGGGAAAGCGCTGATCGGAATAGAGGTTCCTAATAAATCAACGGCTACAGTGCGGTTGGGAAATATATTGGGAAGTAATTTGTTTAAAGAGCATAAATCCAAACTGACATTAGCGTTGGGAAAAGATGTGAGCGGAAACTATATATTGGGAAATTTAGAAAAAATGCCGCATCTTATGATCGCGGGGGCGACCGGCGCGGGAAAAAGCGTTTGCATCAATTCCATTATTATTTCTTTGCTTTATCAAAACTCTCCCGAAGATTTAAGACTGCTTCTAATTGATCCTAAAAGAGTGGAGCTTTCTCTTTATAATGGAATACCCCATCTCGCTTCCGATAATGTAGTAGTGGAAAACGGGCAGGTGATTAATTCTTTGAAATGGGCCGTAAGAGAAATGGAAGCGAGATATCGCTTATTCCAGGAAATCGGTTCTAGAGACTTAGCTTCTTATAATCAGAAAACGGACAATGGAAAGAAAAGGAAGTATGTTGATCCGGAAACGGGAGAAGAAAAAGAGGAAGATCTTAAAAAACTTCCTTTTGTTGTAATTATTATTGACGAATTGGCCGATTTGATGGCTTCTCATGGAAAAGAAGTAGAAGGCGCTATAATCAGATTGGCGCAAATGGCGCGGGCGGTGGGCATTCATCTAATTGTTTCCACTCAGCGTCCCAGCGTGGAAGTTTTAACCGGGCTTATAAAAGCTAATATCACCACGCGAATCGCTTTCCAAGTAGCCACTCAGATAGATTCGCGGACAATTTTGGGTATGGCTGGCGCGGAAAAATTGCTGGGCAACGGCGATATGCTTTTCTTATCCGCCGATTCGGCTAAAGCTAAAAGGCTCCAGGGCGTTTATGTGTCTGAAGCTGAAGCTAAAAAAGTGGTGAAATTCATTAAAAAACAAAACAGCAAAAGAGAATCCACAGATAGTGGTTTTAATTCCGTGTCAGAAGAAAACAATCAGGGCATGGGAAAAAGCGGCGATGAATCTTTTCAACAGAAAGTTGATTTTGATTCAGCGCCTCTTGGTGAATCGGGACAAGAAGACATTCTTTATGAAGAGGCTAAGAATGAAATTATTAAAGCTGGGAAAGCTTCATCCTCTTTTCTTCAAAGAAGGTTTAGGATTGGATACGCCCGCGCGGCGCGCATTATAGATGCTTTAGAAGAAAATGGGACAGTGAGTCCGGCGGATGGGTCAAAGCCAAGAAAAGTTCTCATAGGCAAAACATCTAATAATTCAGATCCGGACTACGAAGATCCGATAAAGGATCAGGAACAGAGGGATAAATGGCAAGCATAGCTTTTGATTTTTTAAAGTTGTCTATAGTTTCACCTTATGTCATTCCGGAATGGCATAAATAGGGTAATCGAAAAAAATATTGTAAATAATGCTGATAATTCTTAAAAATCAAAGATATGATAAAAGGCGGTTTTATTAGAAAAAAAGTTAGGTCTCTTACTTTGGGCGAAAAATTGCGCCAGGTTAGAAATGAAAGAAGGATAAGCTTAAATGAAGTTTCTAAAAACACTCAAATTCAGTTAAAATACTTGGAATATTTAGAAGAAGGCAAATACGAAAAACTTCCCGCGGAAGTATATGTAAAAGGATTTTTAAGAAACTACGCTAATTTTTTGGGAATTGATGGAAATTCTTTGCTTAAACTGTATAATAGAGAGCGGGGAATTCAGAGAAATATTAAAAAAGAGCAAAAAACAAATGAGGGTTTTGAGCAGAGAAAGCTGGTTAAAATTTCCAATTTTGTAATTATTTCAAAAGCGACCGCTGTTGCTTTCGCTGTGATTTTGGCTATTTTAGCAGCAGTGTATCTCTATAAAGAAGTGGACAAGTTTGTTTCCATTCCTCTTTTGACTGTTCTTGAGCCGATTGATGGAATCACGGTGGAAAGCGGAGCAGTTTGGATTAAAGGAATAACAGACAAAGATTGCAAGGTTTTTATTAACGGTCAATCAATTTTAGTAGGCGACAAAGGAGAATTTAACGAAAAAGTTAATTTGCAAAAAGGAGTTAATTTTATAACCATCAAATCAAAAAACCGTTTTGACAAAGAATCATCCCAAACAGTTTCGGTTCAGTCTAATTATGAAGAAGGAATAGGAAACGAAAATGGCAATGAGGCGAGTGGCGAGGTAAAAGGAGAGCAGGAAACAAAAATGAAAATGGAGATTTATGTGGATTTTGATTCAGTCTGGCTTTCAGTAAAAGTGGATGGCAATTTGGCTTACAGCGGGACTTTGTCTTCGCAAGTTAAGCAAAGTTTTGAAGCGGAAGAAGAAATCAGTGTTACCTCCGGAAAAGGCAACCATACATTTATTAAAATAAACGGTGAAGATAAAGGCGCTTTAAGCGAGGACGCAGGTATAGTGAAAGATGTGGTTTTTAAAGCGGATAAATAATGAACGAAAATTTTCATTTCTCCCATGAATATACCTGCCTGCCTACCTGCCGGCAGGCAAATCCTTTTATAAATATACAAATTAGTTCTATCTTAATTTATTTGTAGATTTATAAAAAGATTTGTATATTTGTGGGTAATTACAATAATTTATAATTTTAAAAAAATATGGCAAAAAAAGATGAAGTAAAAGGAGGCGAAAAAAAAGTTGAGGAAGTAGTGGAAGAAATAAAAAGTAAATTTGGAGAAGGAATGATTATGAAACTGGGAGATGTGAAAAGAGTGGATGTGGCAGCCATTCCGACGGGTGCTGTTTCTTTAGATATCGCTTTGGGAATTGGAGGAGTGCCAAGAGGAAGGGTAGTTGAAATATACGGACCTGAATCTTCCGGCAAAACCACTTTGGCGCTTCATATTACGGCTAATGCTCAAAAGGTTGGAGGAACAGTGGCTTTCGTGGATGCTGAACACGCGCTGGATCCGGAATATGCCAAGAAAATCGGCGTGAAAATAAATGATTTGCTTATTTCCCAGCCGGATGCTGGAGAACAAGCATTGGATATTGTGGAAACTTTAACACGCAGTAACGCGGTGGATGTGATCGTAGTGGACTCCGTGGCGGCTTTAGTTCCCAGGGCCGAGATTGAGGGTGAGATGGGCGCTCATCATATGGGATTGCAAGCGCGATTGATGTCCCAAGCGTTGAGAAAACTTACTCCGATTGTGGCAAAATCTAACACGGTGGTAATTTTTATCAATCAAATCAGAATGAAAATCGGCGTGATGTTCGGCAATCCGGAAACGACTACCGGAGGGCAGGCGCTGAAATTTTATTCTTCCGTTCGCATTGAAGTGCGCCGCAGCGCCCAGATAAAAAAGGGCGATGAAGTAGTGGGTAATCGGGTTAAGGCCAAAGTGGTTAAAAACAAAGTGGCGCCTCCTTTTAAAACTGCCGAATTTGACATTATGTATAACGAAGGAATTTCCCGATCAGGCGATCTGCTGGATACGGGAGTAAAATACGGAATTATCAATAAGGCGGGAAACTCTTACTCTTTTAAAGAAGAAAAATTGGGAGTAGGGCGCGAAAAAGCCAAACAATTCCTGAAAGAAAATCCCAAACTGTTTAAACAAATTATGAAAGAAACATTTGAGAAAGTGAAGGAGGAATAAAAAATAATAACTAAAACCATGAATAAAAAAATACTAGTTTCTATAATAGTTCTAGTTTTGTTAATTACCGGAGGACTGTTTTGGCTGAACATAAAAAGCCAGAAAGAAATAACAATCCAGCCATCGGAATCAGTAAGGGAAGATTATTCTGAATCAAATAAAAAAAGCTCTAACCAATCCAGTACTTCCGATTTATCATCCAAAGCTTCAGCGACGGATGACTAGCAGACTTATCGGAATGAGGAGTATGGATTCCAACTTACATTAACTGAAAATTGGAAAGATTATAAAACAGAGGTTGCAAATTCTGGTACTACTATAATATTTAACGCTCCTTGTGATATAGGTTATAGCGAATTGTTTAATATTTCTATGAATAATAGAAAGGAATGGGACGAAAGTACGGAACCTTGCAGGAGAGATCGCAATTTAGGTATGTGCGACTGGATTGATTCTGAAATTGCAAGAAATGACAGATATGTTTTTTCTTATGGCATCATAAATGGAGATTATATGAAAGGTCAAAAAGAAGCATTTGAGGATATTCAAAAAAATATTGGAACTTTCAAATTTATAGAATAAAATCAAATCAATAAAAATTTGACAATATTTCAATTATTTTATAAAATATAGTCATAATATTTAAAACATTTTACAAATTATGAATATAATTTTAAAAAATAGGGTAATTTTGCCTAAAATAGCTAAACAACTTAATAATGATTTGGTTTTGATTTTAATTGGCGCAAGACAGTCAGGGAAAACATATATCTTAAAATTGCTTGCGGAACACATAAAACAGCGCTATCCAAAGAATAAAATATTGTATTTTGATTTAGAAAAACCCGATATTTTAGAAAATTTTTTGGATTATAAATCAATTCTGAATTTTCTGTCCGCGCAGGGAATTGAGGAAAATAAAACAAATTTTATTTTATTAGATGAATTTCAAAAAATGCCTGCTCCGACAAAAACATTAAAAATAATCCATGACCATTATCCGTTTTTAAAAATTGTTGCCACAGGATCTTCATCTTTGGACATATATAAAAAATTAAGAGAAGAATCAATGATTGGCAGAAAAAGAGTGTTTATTATTTTTCCTTTGGATTTTGAAGAATATTTAAGTTTTACTGAACCTAATGATTGTGAAATATTCAAAAGAATTATCAAAAAAAATATCAGTTCGGATTCGCTTAAGCAAAAGTTTATTTCCAATTTAGAAGAATGCGCTGTTTGGGGATTATATCCAAAAGTAGTTTTATCAAACAGTTACGAAGAAAAACGCCAAGAGCTGGCTGAAATTTATCAATCATATTTAAATAAAGATATCGCCGGCTTTTTAGATGTTGAAGACGCTCTTTCTGTAAATAAAGTAGTTTCTCTGCTGGCCGTGCAAATTGGAAATTTATTTAATCAAAATGAAATCGCCAAAGTTGCTGGTATTTCACGTTATGTTTTAAAAAAATACCTTTTTATTTTAGAAAATACATTTATTATCAGACAGCTCTTTCCTTTTCATACCAACAAGCAAAAAGAAGTTGTAAAAATGCCCAAAATATATTTTTTAGATACAGGGTTGCGGAATTTTGCTGTGAAAAATTTTAACTCTTTAGTCACGCGCCAGGATACTGGCTCGTTAATGGAAAATTTTGTATTTTTGGAATTATTAAAGCGTAAAAAAATCACGGACGAACTTCGTTTTTGGAGAACGCCTCATAAAACAGAAGTTGATTTTGTAATTTTAGGAGAAGCAAATAAAATTGTTCCTGTTGAAGTGAAATATAAATCATTTGCAAAGCCGATTGCGCCATCTGGCTTAAAAGCGTTTATCAATCTTTATTCACCAAGGCAAGCTTTTGTTTTAACTAAAGATTTTTACGCTGTTTCAAAATATAATCAATGTAAAACATATTTTTTACCCGTATTTTTAACAGCTAAAATTTTTACGATTTTAGACCAAAAATAATTTAATTAAAAACAAAATTATGGACAATCTACAGCAAAACAACCAAAAACCATTTTTGTTTTCAATATTTGCTAAAATTATTGTATAATCGTTATGCCGTGATTTTGCTTATAAGTCAAAAGAAACATTTGAGAAAGTAAGAGGGGAATAAAAGTATGCCGGATAAAAATATGGAAAATGAAATTATAATGTTCACCGACGGCGGGTCGCGGGGAAATCCGGGACCGTCGGGAATCGGGGTGTGGATTTCCGCCCAAGGCGGATCCGCCTTGGGCGGAAAAACGCTGGACAAAAAATTCGGAAAATACATTGGAGAAAAAACCAATAACGAAGCTGAATATGAAGCCTTGCTTTTTGGGCTAAAAAAGCTAAAATCCATTATAGGGAAAGCAAAATCCAAGCAAACGGAAATAAAATGTTTTTTGGACAGCGAATTAATTGTCAAACAGCTTAATCACGAGTATAAATTAAGAAACGCGCGCATCCAAAAATATTTTATTGAAATTTGGAATTTAATGTTAGACTTTAAAAAAGTCAGTTATTCTCATATTCCCAGAGAAAAAAACAAAATCGCCGATGGAATGGTGAATGAGGCGCTGGACGTGAGGGAGAAACAGGGTAAATTATTATGAAATGTAATTTCTGGCATTATCTGCGGTTTTACTTTATGTCATTCCGGAAAATTTTGGAGCAGTAGCGGAAAAATTTATCCGGAATCTACGCTTTCATTTATCTTAAGCCTAGAGATTCTAATAATCCTAGATTCCGGATATTTTTTATTCCATTACATTTCATAAAAAATTCCGGAATGACATATAGAGAGTAGGCGAAAAAAATTATAAACAATATTGTAAAATCTAGCAAACAAAACAAAATGTCTAAGAGAAAGAAAGTTATAATTTGGATTATTATCGTTGCGGTAATTTTAGGCGGAGTTTTTTTGTATTTCAAAACTAAAAAAACGGAAGTTGAACGAATAACTGAAATGGTGAAAGTCGGAGAGGTTATTCGAACAGTTTCCGTCACGGGTGAAATAATACCGGAAAAGCAAGCGGATTTGGCTTTTGAAACGGGAGGAAGAATTAAATCCATTAATGTTGAAGTGGGCGATAAAGTGGAAGAAGGGCAAATTATTGCCACACTTGACGATAGTGTTGTTAAATCACAGCTTTGGGGCGCGCAAATAGCGCTGGATATACAGCAGAAAAATTTGGATTTGAGCCGAAGAGGATGGAACGATCTAAAGCCGGAAGAAAAAGCGGCTAAAAAACTGGCGGTAGACCAAGCGCGCGCCGGTGTTCAAACTATTAGAGAACAGCTTGGAAAAATGGTTTTGTATTCTCCCCTTAAGGGTATTGTAACAGAACGCGACGCGGAGCCCGGAGAAATTGCCGGCATAGGCGCGACGATTATTTCTATCATTCAAAAAGGGGAGTTTAAAATTGAAGCCGAGGTTTCGGAGTCGGACATAGCGGAAGTTAATTTGGGACAGAAAGCCAATATTACTTTTGACGCTTTGCCTTCCGAAGAAATATTTAAAGCGGAAGTGGTTGAAATTGAACCGGCCGCCACTATAATTCAGGATGTCGTTTATTATAAAGTTGAATTAAAATTGGCGGATATTGACCAGCGATTCAGAGCGGGAATGAGCGCCGACATTGATATTCTTGCCGCTCAAGAAAATAGTGTTTTAACCATTCCGGAAAGGGCGGTGAAAAGCGAGAACGGCGCGAAAATAGTCCAAGTTCTTTTAGAAAATGGCGAAGTCAAAAAAGTTGAAGTAAAAACAGGCCTGCGCGGAGACGACGGAAATATTGAAATTAAGTCGGGATTAAAAGAGGGGGACGAAGTGGTGGTGTTTGTGAAATAACTTTATGTCAACACCCATAATTCAAACTAAAAACCTAACTAAAATATATGGCGGGGACGGTGTGGAAACTCGGGCTTTGGACGGGGTTTCTTTTGATATTCAAAGCGGGGAGTTTATAGCCATCATCGGTCCGTCAGGATCTGGGAAATCCACCTTGATGCATATGCTGGGACTGCTGGATCGTCCGACGACGGGCGAATATTTTTTTGAAGGAAAAAACGCCCAAAAATTTTCCGATGATGAATTGGCGGAGATTAGAAATAAAAAAATCGGATTCGTGTTTCAAACTTTCAATCTTCTTCCTCGCACAACTGTTTTTGAAAATGTGGAACTGCCGCTTTTGTATGATCACCGGCTTTCCGACCGCGGAAAAAATAAAGAAAAAATTCTGAAAGCGCTGGAAGCGACGATGATGAGCCATAGAATTGGCCATTTTTCCAACCAGCTTTCCGGCGGGGAAAAACAGAGGGTGGCTATCGCGAGGGCGTTGGTAAATAATCCCGATGTCATTTTCGCCGACGAGCCGACCGGAAATCTGGATTCAAAAGCCGGAGTTCAGATAATGAAAATTCTGCAAAATCTCAACAGTCAAGGGCACACTATTATTTTAGTAACCCACGAAACTTACACCGCTCAGCATGCCAAAAGAATATTGGAAATGAAAGATGGAAAAATTATAGCGGACAGAGAAATTGAAAAACCGGCAAAAGCGCGGGAGGGAGAAGTGTTGAAGTAGGATTTAATTATTTATTGCATTGTTATGGGTGAGGTAACAACAAAAATAGCAATTTTCCAGAGAAAAGAAATTCGCAAAGTTCTCTATAATAACGAATGGTGGTTCTCGGTCGCAGATGTCGTTGAAGCTCTTACAGATACGGTAAATGTTAGGGATTATATAAAAAAGATGAGAAAAAGGGATAAAGAACTCGATTCCTACTGGGGGACAAATTGTCCCCCACTTGAAATGATCGCTAAAGATGGCAAAAAAAGGAAAATAACCAGCGCTAACACAGAGAGTATTTTTCGCATTATCCAATCAATTCCTTCGCCAAAAGCCGAACCGTTCAAACGTTGGCTGGCTAAAGTTGGGTATGAAAGAGTGAAAGAGATTGAAGATCCTGAATTGGCAACAAAACGAACGCGCGCGCTGTACAGAGCAAAAGGATATTCCGAAGCGTGGATTGAAAAACGAATGCGTGGTATTGAAGTGCGCACAACGCTTACAAATGAGTGGAAACAACGAGGAGTAAAAGAAGGGCAAGAATATGCGATTTTAACAGCTGAGATTTCCAAAGCGACTTTCGGAATGACACCTAATGAATACAAAAAATTCAAAAAACTTAAACGGGAAAATTTGCGCGACCATATGAATGACTTGGAGCTTATTTTTACAATGCTTGGCGAGGCATCAACAACAGAAATAGCAAAGAATAAAAATGCAAAAGGATTAGATGAAAACAAAGTAACAGCGCAAGCCGGTGGTGCGGTCGCAGGAAGAGCGAGAAAGGACTTAGAATCGAAAAGTGGTAAAAAGGTTTCAATAAAGAAAAATTATTTGCCTAAATCAAACACCAAAAAAAGATTAAAATAAACGAAGTTGTTGAAAAAGTTAATGGCGATATTTTATATTTAGACCCGCATATAATCTCGGCAATATGCAAATTATAAATCCGATAAAAATTTCTTATAAAAATCTGATGGCGGCGAAGTTCCGTTCTTTTTTAACTATTCTGGGAACCATTATTGGAGTGGCTTCGGTTATAATTATTATGGCGATCGGGCAGTCTGCCCAAGAATTAATTCTGGATCAAGTAAAAGGCGTGGGGTCAAATTTAATCGGAATCTTGCCTGGCGCTTCGGATGAAGAAGGCCCGCCGGCGGTTCTGATGGGAATTTCGTCTACCACTCTTAAATACGAAGATTTGCTGGCTCTGAATAAAAAAAGAAATGTTCCGGAAATTGAGGACGCGGTCGGATATGTAATGAGCACAGTTTCAGTTTCCCAAGAGGAAACCGATTTGAACGCGTCGCTTACGGGAACAACCGCCAGTTATATTGATGTGGAAAGCGCGGAAATTACCAGCGGAAGATTTTTCACCGAAGGAGAGGAGATGAATTTGGCCCGCGTGGCGGTATTGGGAAACAATATCGCTGAAGATTTGTTCGGTTCCTCGGATCCGTTAAATAAAAAAATAAAAATCAATAAGCATAATTTTACCGTCATTGGCATTTTTAAAGATAGGGGGTCAACGGCTTTTGGAATATCCAGCCAGGATGATGGCGTTTTCATTCCGTTGCGCACCGCCCAAAAATTAATTCTGGGAATAGACCATCTTGGATTTATTCGCCTGAAAGTAAAATCGGCTGATTTAATTGATTCCGCTATTGCCAACGCGAGAATAACTTTAAGAAACCAACACGACATTGACGATTCGGTCAATGACGATTTTACAATCCGCGATCAAGCGTCTGCGGTTGAAGCGGTTGGTGATATCACCAATGTTTTGAGATATTTTTTGTTGGCCATAGGTTCTGTGGCGTTGGTTGTCGGAGGAGTGGGGATTATGAATATTATGCTTATTACGGTAAGTCAAAGGATAAGAGAAGTGGGATTGAGAAAAGCGCTGGGCGCGAAAAATGCTGATGTTATGGCGCAGTTTTTGGTTGAATCGTCCACCATTTCTTTTTTGGGAGGAGCAATAGGAATAATTTTAGGGGTAGTAGTGTCATTTCTGGCCTCTGTAATTATTCAGTCACTGGGATATAATTGGCCGTTTTTAATTTCAATTTGGTCTATTGCCATCGCCGTTACCATTTCTATTTTAATCGGAATAATTTTTGGATTGTATCCGGCTTACAAAGCCTCACGCGTTAGTCCGATGGAGTCGTTGAGATACGAATAGCTTCGCGATTTATGCATGAGATAATCACCTCAATTAAATTAGCTTTAAGAAGCCTCCGCTCCAATGTCGGACGGACGGTTTTTTCGCTGACGGGAATCGTAATCGGAGTGGCGGCGGTAATAATTGTTTTGTCGCTGGGAGCGGGAGTGAAAGGATTTGTAATTTCACAAATTGAAGCTTTCGGGTCGGATATTATTGAAATTGAAATTAAAACCCCTAAAACCGCCTCGACATCCGCTCAAAACATAGGGGGTATGGTGGGAGGAGCGCAGGTTACGACTTTAAAAATTGAAGATATAGAAGAAGTCGCGAAGCTGTCTAATATCAGTGTTTGGTATGGGGGAATTATGAGTCAGAATATAACCAGTTATAAAAATAAAAATAAACAGGCGCTTATTATGGGGACAACGGCGGATGTTATTCGGGTGGATAAAAAAATGGAGATTGAATTTGGAAGAATGTTTAGCGAGGAAGATGATGACGGCTTGAAGCAGGTAGCGGTTTTGGGAAACGGGATAAAAGAATCTTTTTTTGGAAAGGAAGACGCGGTAGGAAAAAATATAAAAATCAAGGGAAAATCATTTAAAGTAATCGGCGCGTTAAAAAAGAGAGGCGCTGTCAGCTTCTTTGATTTTGACAAGCTTATTTATGTGCCATTAAAAACTCTGCAGAAAAAAGTTATGGGAGTTGATTATATAACATTTGCTATGTTCAAAATGAAAGATGAAAAAAAAGCGGATCTGACCACGGTTGAAATAAATGAGATTATGAGAGAACGGCACGACATTGACGATCCGGACGATGACGATTTCACGGCTATGTCTATGTCAGAAGCCAAGGATATGCTGGAGCAGGTTTTTACCATTCTTAATATTTTGCTTTTAGCGCTCACTTCTATTTCCCTTGTTGTCGGAGGAGTGGGAATTATGAATGTGATGTATGTGACGGTTATAGAAAGATATTTTGAAATCGGGCTTAGGAAATCGGTGGGCGCCAGAAAGTCGGGCATCTTGGCGCAGTTTTTATTTGAAGCTATTTTCTTAACGCTGTTGGGAGGGATCGCGGGAGTGATCATTGGATATTTAGTTTCGCTGGGCGCTGAATACATGGTCTTTAAAATGGGATACTTTTTGGAATTTAAAGTTACGCTTTGGTCTGTTATGATCGCGCTTTCTTTCTCCAGCCTAACGGGAGTAATTTTTGGGATATACCCGGCTCTTAAAGCGGCGCGCTTGAGTCCCATGGACGCTTTGAGAAAAGAATAAAAAAGATTTTCACATAATTAAACCCTTGTCAATATTGCTTAATTTTTTGAATGATGATAGTGTTAAAAACCATAAAGGTAAAAATCATTATTAACAAAAAAATATTATGAAAAATAAAATTTTAGATTCAATAAAATCAGCTTGCCCAAAAGACAGGCAAGGATTTTATTTTGAAATGGCGCTTTTTCTTATTCTGGGATTTTTAGTAGGCGTGGCCGTTAAGACAGAAGCAGCTAAAAGAGTGACTATCGGATTCAATGATTATAAAATTGTTTCGTTAAAACAAGGTTATAATTTTAGCGAAATGCGGAAAAATTTAGCGGAGAAGCAAGAAGCGGCGCAAGAGAATAAGGAAGCAGGGGAGCCGGTTCCAGAGGATAGTTCGTGCGGTAATTAAAAAGTATTTTATAAAAGTAAGATTCCGGATATTTTTTCTTCCGCTATGCTTCAGAAAAAATTCCGGAATGACAAATGGAAAACAAGTGGCAAGAATTACAATAAATAATAATTAAGCATTAAGTAAAAAAACTATGGACGAGTACAAAGAAGAAGTAAAAGACGCTCATATAGAGCAGAATAAAAATGAATTAAATGATAACCAAAGCGCTGAACAGGAAGCTGGTCATGAAAAAAAGAAAATAAAGAATTTAATTTCCTTAATTATTCTATTGGCGGGATTGCTAATAGGAAGTGTGTTTGTTGATGTGGCACAGCTGGTTAAAGGTTCGGGTGTTTCGCAGAAAGCGCTTAACGAAACCGATGTTTTTGAACTGAATGATAAAACATGGGTAGCTTATCCCGAGCCGATTGTAAATGTCAGTGTTATCAATGACGATAATTGCGAAGAGTGCCAGCCGGACGAAGTGTTAACCTGGTTAAGAAGAATGCTTCCAACTTTATTGTCTTCAAAAATTGATTATGATTCTATTGAAGGCGAGAAAATACTGGAGGATGCCAGCGCTAAGTCAATTCCCGTTTTTGCTTTTTCTTCGGAAATAGAAAATACTGATTTCTATGAACAAGCGCAAATGCTTTTTGACAAAAAAGGCGATTATTATATTTTAAACACCGCGCAATTGGGAGCTCCCGCGGGGAAATACACGGAACTTCCTAAAATTGGCGAAGATGATATTAAAATTGGAGATGAAAATTCTAAAGTCAAATTAGTTGTTTTCAGTGATTTCCAATGTCCTTATAGCAAAGCTTTCAACGATACCGCCCAAAAAATATTGGAGGAATATAAAGATAAAGTTCTGTATGTTTTTAAACAGCTTCCGTTAATCTCGCTTCATCCGAAAGCTATTGACGCAGCTTTAGCTTCAGAATGTGCCAATGAACAAGGTGAATTCTTAAACTACGCTGATAAATTATTTGAAGGCCAGAAAGATTGGGGTAAATCAGAGGGAACACAAGAATTAAAAACTTACGCCAGGCAGATAGGATTAAATGCCGTTCAGTTTAACAAGTGCTTAGACGACAAAAAATATCAAGAGAAAATTGATGAAGATTCGCAAACGGCGGAGGAATTTGGAATTTCCGGCACGCCGGCGATATTCATCAACGACCAGTTCAAAAGCGGCGCGGCCGGTTACGACGCGATAAAAGAAATTATTGACGGAGAATTAAGCGAATGATTTATCGGTTCTTGATAGCTCACAAAGTGAAATAAATAAACATTCCATCTCTATGGAGCGTTTATTTTTAGCTGAATTCAGAGGATACGAATTTAAAAGAAATACTTATTTAAATAGGTATTTAAATAATGAATAAGGTGTTAGATTCCCACTTGGACTTATGCAAGGATAATAAAATTGAGGAGTCAAACACATTTAGCAAAATAATTAACAGCTTTAAAAATATATTTCAGAGGTTTAAGTTTTGGGGGTAAGCTTGTAAAATAAACGATTAAGATTAAACAAGTAAAAATATTATCGTTTATCATGCACCATAATGAAAACAATGTTTTTTAAAAAATGTAATTAGGCTTCAGTTTTTCTATGGAGTCTAGTGATAGCTTTTTTAATGATTGTCTGCAGTATCGCAGAATTTTATTTTAACAATTTCAATGACACTATAACATTTTATATACAGATAATACTGCTTTTATTCTGGGGAACTATCGCAGGTCTATCATATAAGGAGAACTTTCAATACTGCGTTATCAAAAAGGCTTTTTTGATTCTACTATTAGCAATGACATTTGTTATGCTGATAGCATCCATTTGGTTTTCCGTTATTGATCCTATTGAACGCTCCGGCTATTTTAAGGGACTGATGTATTACATCGCATATTCTGCCGTACCTGTTTTTTTATTTATGTTTGGCGCATTTATTATTGGGTATGCCATTGCATTTATTGTTAAGTTTTTCAGCAGACTGTGTAAAAATATTGTGTAAAGTTTGACAGCACTATTTCTGAATGCTAATTTGAACATTAGCAAATAGAAATAGGTATTAAAATAATGATGAATAAGAAAATCCTGAAAAGAATAGCGATAACGACAGGAGTTATAGTTTTTATAGCAGTGGCGTGGTTCATGTACACACTTACGCATTATGATACTTTCTTTCCACCACATTATCTAATTGGTCTTTCCAATCCTGATAAATATTACCAAAAAAATATTAGCGACTTTCTTATAGAAAACGGGCAAGAATTTAAAA
Source organism: bacterium (assembly GCA_021159185.1). Taxonomy (GTDB): domain Bacteria; phylum Patescibacteriota; class Minisyncoccia; order Moranbacterales; family UBA9337; genus M55B143. The sequence goes on along the minus strand of JAGGSH010000035.1, from coordinate 20,643 downwards.
TTGATGATGTGGATACATCGGAATGGAGAACTTATGAAAGTAAAAAGAATGGTTTTTCATTTAAATATCCAGATGATTATGAAATTGAGAATCCTGATGATGATTTAAACTATACTTTTTTTATTAATAGAGACATAATAGATATTAGTAATGGATGCCAAGTTGTGATTAGCTATGGTGGTGGATGGGCAATAAGCATGCCACGAACAAGAAATTGGATATCGGAAGGGAAGCCTTTATGGTATGTTTTCCATAATAATATAGCATATCCGATACTAAATCCGCGTAATGAAGATATAGAAGAAAAAATCAAATCTGAAAAATTTGATCAAAGTATAGAGCTGTTGTTTTTTAAAGGTGAAGAACACAATTTTGTTACTTTTGAAGGAAATTGTAGCATTAATATGTTCAAAGGAGTATTGTCAACTGTAAAGTTTTAAAATTATAATTGTAATTATTTTACTAATTGGCAATCGTGCTGGTTAGTGGTTATGATTACAATCTACTTAGTTCTTTGACAAAAAAACAAAAGGAGGATTTAGTATGGTATGGAAAGTAGTCAGTTTATTGTTTTTTGGTTTGCTTTTTGCTAATGGCGCCTGCGCGCAAAATTGGGTGCTTAATACGAATGACCCATCTTTTATTATAACAAAGGAGTATAATGAGAATGGCAGCAAGCCAATTGTCTTTGGCAAGCTGGTAGATGCTCCAAATGAATGTGGCTGTAATCAATCTGAACCCAACAGAACGATGGAGTTTGACATTTCTATTTTTTCTCACCTTGCTGGCAGTTCATTTGATGTCAATAAGATTTATGTAGATGGGATTGCAACAGGAGAATTAGCTTTAGGAAGATGGCTTGAGTCGTTCTACGATAATGAAGGGATTTACGCTGTTGTCCCTCTGTACAACGGAATTTCTGGTGGAGATTTGTCATATTATAAATATGGCGGAAAACTCAAAGCATGTTTCGGGAAAGATCCCATGTACACAACAGCTTATGGCTGCGGAACAAGTAACATCGTTCTCTGGTATGACGGTTCGGTAAATACTACCTACCATTCTACTCCCAGTGGAGGAACTGCGGATACAAGCACGATTCCGGGTTCACTAGAGGTATGTGATACAGGACAAATAATCGCGGCCGTATCTGGTCCGGGAGCTGAAACATTAGCGACCGACGAGGAAGACCCCGGCAAACCCGATTTCATCGTCAAAAGGGTTGAGCTTTCAAATTACAATCCATCCAAAAACGATGAGATTAAAGTGAGAGCTAAACTGAAGAATATCGGAGAAAATGATATAAGTTCCGATGATAAGATTGAAACCAGATTTTATCTTTCCATGGGATACAAGGAAGACCTCCATAGCGAATGGATAAGGATTGGAAGAGAATACACTAAAGGCTCCAATCTTGACCCCGGAGAAACCCATTGGGAAGAAGAATCATTAAGATTATGGGAATACAATCAGATCCAGCCGGGACAAGTTTACAATATTGTCGCCTGCGTGGACAGAACCAAAGACCAAAACAACGAAGACGGAGATTATGAGGAGGAACACAAATCCAATAACTGTTCCACTGAAGCGGTATTTACGGTAACCAATCCGCCCCCGCCGCCAGCACCACCCCCACCGCCTCAAACCACATCTCCTGACGGAAAGTTTGCTTGGTCGTACTCCGGACCGATTAGCGGAATGGTTTGCGCGCAAATAGCAGAACCAGCCGATTCAGACACTTGGAATGACAACTATTTTTGCGGGAACGAGAATTATGGCATCCAATGGTCATGTTGCGGACCGATTAGCAATATGAAAAACACGCAGATTCACGAATCCGCTGATCCTGACACTTGGGATGATAACTATTTAGCTGTTCCCAATGACAGCCTTATTAATTTTTCATGGTCATCCGCCGGTCCGATTGCCGGATTAAATTGCGTTCAATGGATTGAACCAGCCGACCCGGACACTTGGGACGATAATTATCTGTGCTATACGATAAATGTTCCACCACCACCGCCGCCGGCAGAGTATAACTTTTCCATAACCAACTTAACTTTTTCCGTAAAAGACAGAGTTAAGCTATGGCCGGGAGAAGCTTTCAGTGTAAGCACTACCGCTTACAATTCCGGAGATAATCCGCCTAGCAATGTCCATGTTGGATATTACTTGGATGATGTTCTCATCGGAACAGACACGATTTCTGCCAGCGACTTTTCCCATGGTTCATACAGGTCGGAAGCTTTGGAAAACGCCATTGCTCCCAGCGAACCGGGAGACCATACTGCCAGAGTTTGCGTTGACTGCAATAACCAGATTCAAGAAACCGACGAATCTGATAATTGCCAATCAATAACCATTAAGGTTGAGAAACATCTCAGCCCCGCCGCGTTAATGTTGCTTTTCAGCGACTAACCAAAAAAAGGAGAAAAGAGTCATGAAGAAATGTATTTTTGCTGTTTTGGTTTCGTTATTTTTGTTGGTGCCTGTTGTGCCTGCCCAATCCGCAGAAGTCTGCTATGACCCTAGTGTTTATTTCTACAATATGAATGGAGTCAGCCGATTGAGCCTTTGGAGTGTTCCAGAGATAAATGACGTTGAGCTTTGGGCGGATGCCAAAGAATCTTGGCACTCGGAGATTTCTATTGCTGCTTGGTATCAGACGCTTCTGAAAGCCCAAGAGCTTGGACTTCAGGTTGTCATCGGCTACGACCCGGACACTTTCGCCATCTGGTATGTCGCCAGACCGCGAAACGCGCCTTGCCAGTAGTTCTTTATTAAATGAAACACAGCACCCTAAGAATAAATTTCTTAGGGTGCTTTTAAAATTTAAAATCCCTAAATAAATTCAGGGATTCTTTTATAGTAAATTTTCTATTATTTCTTACTCTTTTCCTTGGTTGGTTTAGTGGCAGTTTTATTTTTCTTGTTAACCGCCTTAGTTTTAATTGTTTTCTTAACTTTCTTTTTTTGAGCCTTAGCTTTTTTTATTTCCGCTTTTTTCTCCATCGCTTTTTCAGTCAGTTTTTTAAATCTATCCACTCTTCCCGCAGTGTCCAATACTTTCTTTTTTCCAGTGTAAAGGGGATGGCACTGGGAGCAAATTTCAATTTCCAATTCTTTTTGAGTAGAGCCGACTTCAAAAACCGCTCCGCAGGAACAAGTTATTTTCGCGTCATTATAATATTTTGGGTGAATGTCTTTTTTCATAAAATTTGATTATTTAGCAGACTTATCGCATAGTTGTTTCTAATCCTTAATTAGCCTATCATACAACTAAATAATTGACAAGAGCTTTGTATCTGATATACTATCTCCATTGCCTTTAGATCTCGCGAATTTACAAATTCATTTACAAATTTACAAGTTCCATAAATCAATGCGATAGCTAATATTTGCAGATTTGCGGGTATGATGAAGTCTAAATTCTAATTATAAACAATCTTTTTAAATTCTACAAAGAAATGACAACAAAAAAAATCGCTGTTAAAAAAAAGGAAGAAATAAAGACTCAAAAGAAATCCGAAATTGCTGGTAAGGATTATTTTTCCGATGTTTCCGATCTTGAAATCAGCTTGAAGAAAATGCTTAAAGAAGGTGTTCATTTCGGGCATCAAAAATCCCGCCGGCACCCTAAAATGGAAGAGTATATTTTTGGCGCCCGCAACGGAATAAATATTATTAATCTCCAGCAAACTCTAAAAAAACTGGAAGAGGCTCTGGCTTTCATTGAAAAAATTAAACGAGAAGGCCGGCAAATACTTTTTGTGGGAACCAAGAAACAAGCCAAGGAACTGGTTAAATCAGCAGCTATTCATTGTGATATGCCTTTTGTAACGGAAAGATGGATTGGAGGAACTTTTACTAATTTTAAGTTTATCAGGAACCGAGCAAAGTATCTAAAAGATTCTCAAGAAAAATTTACTTCCGGAGGTTTTAAGAAATACACCAAATTTGAGCAAATGAAAAAATCCGAAGAGCTGGAAAAGCTGGAAAGGAAAATGGGCGGAATTAAAAATATGGCTGAATTTCCCGGAGCGGTTTTTATTGCCAGCGCTAAGGAAGATAGTTTAGCCGTAAAAGAAGCAGAGAGGGCTGGTATTCCGATAGTGGCTTTAGTGGATACCGATACTGATCCTGTCTCCATAGATTATCCTATTCCGGCCAATGACGACGCTGTCTCTTCGCTTAAGCTGATATTGGGCTATATTTGCCGGGCTGTCACGGAAAGAAAAGTTCCGCAGAAAAAATAGATTAGTGATAATTAGAGTATAATTCGCATTGATTAGCGATTTAAATCATTATGTTAAATAAAATTAAAAAACTTAGAGAAAGAACGGGGGCGGGGATAGTGGATGTCAAGAAGGCGCTGGAAGAATCTAAAGGAGACGAAGTTAAAGCTTTGGATATTATCAGAGCCAGCGGTCAGAGCAAAGCTGTTAAAAAAGCCGGCCGTGAAACCAAAGAAGGCGTGCTAGGTGTTTATATTCATTCCACTGGCAAGCTGGGTTCTATGGTTAAACTTTTCTGTGAAACTGATTTCGTGGCTAAAAATGAAGAGTTTCGGAAATTAGCCAAAGATATCGCTATGCACATAAGCGCGATGGACCCTCAATTTTTAAAGCCGGAGGATGTTCCTCAAAATTTAATTAAAAAAGAAAGAGAAATATGGAGCGCTCAGCTTGAGAAAGAGAAAAAACCGAAAGAAATACAGAAGAAAATACTGGAAGAGAAAGAAAAAAAATTCCGGTCGGAAATCTCTCTTTCAACTCAGCCGTTTATTAAGGATCCCGATAAAACAATAAGCGATTTGATTAACGAGAAAATTGGAAAGATTGGAGAAAATATTCAAGTGGGAGAATTTATTAGGTATGAATTGTAAAAAATCTGTATCTGCTTATGTATAAATATTTAGCCAGCTTGCATGATTGGGAAAATCCAAGATTATGTTCCAGCCATATAAAATTTAAGAAAGGCGATTACATTATTCTTAAGGGAGAGTTTGATAATGATTTGGGAATAATTGAAACGGATTTCATAGAAACTAAAGAAACGCCGCTGCAAGAGATTATTCGAAAAGCCAGTCCGCGAGATATCCAGACAGCTGAGAAAAATAAAAAACAAAAAAAAGAAATTTTGGAAATATGCCATGAGGAAATTAGAAAATTAAAAATTGAAATGAAATTGGTAGATGCTTGGATTACGCTGGAAAGAGGAAATGTGGTGGTGGCTTTTACCGCCAGCGGAAGAATAGATTTTCGCGAATTAGTTAAAAACCTTTCCAGAAAATTTCATCATTCGGTAAAAATGCAGCAAATTGGGTCAAGGGATGAAACCAGGAAACTGGGAGGTTGCGGAATTTGCGGAAGGGAGTTTTGCTGTGTAAAATTTCCCGGAAATCTTCCTAGTATTTCATCTAATATGGCGCGCATTCAGCAAATATCGCATAGGGGATCGGAAAGAATTTCAGGTGTTTGCGGAAGATTAATGTGCTGTCTGGCTTATGAAGCGCGGCAATATCAAGAGTTGCTCTCAGGTATGCCGGAACTTCGCAGCACAGTTAAAACAGATAAAGCGGAGGGAGAAGTGATAGAGGTTAACGCTCTTAAACAGGAAATTAAAATTAAATTAAAGGACAAACAAATTATAACTGTCAAGAAAGAAGATTTAAAATAATTACCAATTTCTAATTCCCCTAGCTATGCCAGGTCTGGCAAATCCAGATAATTTCTAACAAAATTTCAAATTTCTAATGACAAATTTCAAAAGAAATTTGGGCATTAAAATTTAAGTATCGGACATTGATTAGAAATTAGAAATTTTACATTCCTATCCTATAATATAGTTTAACTGCCGTTAATTTTTTTGTATGCTGTATTTAATAATTCCTCCTGCTGTAATAATTATTGGTTTGGCCCTTCTGCTTTTTTTTCTTTCCCGCAAAATTTCCAATTTTTCTAATGAGGAAAGCGCAAGATTATCCGAAGAAAGCCAGCAGGCAAAAATAGCCAAGAGACTGAAAAAAATTAGTTTTTCTAAGGTGTCCGCGATCACTTTCAGTTTTCTGGAAATAATCAGCCAGTGGTTTAAAGTATTATTTTTAAAATCCCACAACATCGCCGATAAATGTTTTCGGTCCATAAAAGAAAAGAAAATTAAAAACGGTCTTGATTCTTCTCAAAAAAGTTTTTTAAAGAAAGAAACAGCCAGAAAATTTATTCCGCGCAGTTTGCTTGCAAGAAAAAAAATAAAAAAAGCTGGTAAAAGCAATAGGGAAACAAACGATATAAATAATCGTCCTATGGTAAGCAGAAAAGCGGCGCAGCCCGAAGATTTTAGAGGCCAATCAGCAGCAGTTAAAGATAAGCTGGAGGAGACGCTTATTGAAAGGATAGCAATTAATCCGCGCGATCTGGAAGCTTATGAAAGGCTGGGTGATTATTATATTGAGCGGCAAAATTTCAAAGACGCTTTGGAATGTTACAGGCAAGTTTTAAAATTAAGCCCGGTTAATTACAAAGCCAGAGTAAAAATAAGAAAATTGAAAAAGTTTTTAAATAGTTAATTTGCCAATCCGCAATATGCCACCTTAGCTCAGCTGGCAGAGCAACTGTTTTGTAAACAGCAGGTCGTCAGTTCGAATCTGACAGGTGGCTCATGTCGGACAAATGGGTGGATGGCAGAGTGGCCTAATGCACCTGACTGTAAATCAGGCGTCTTCGGACTTCGGCGGTTCAAATCCGTCTCCACCCACATTAATTTTTACTCGTAGCATATCATGCCCGGGTAGCTCAGCTGGCAGAGCAACTCCATGGTAAGGAGTAGGTCACCGGTTCAAATCCGGTCTCGGGCTCTGATAGAAAATAACCGGGATATATTTAACAAATTTATATTTTTATGAAATAAAATTATGGCAAAAGCAAAAGAAAATCTAGTGAAATTAAAATGCGCTGAATGCAAAAACATAAATTATTACACCAACCGAAATAAGAAAAAAATTAAAGAAAAACTGGAACTGAAAAAGTTTTGCAAATTTTGTAAAAAACATACTATCCATAAAGAGATGAAGTAAGCTATTGCGGGTATAGTTAAGTGGTATAACAGCGGTCTCCAAAACCGCAATCGGGGGTTCAATTCCCTCTACCCGCGCGTTGTGTATCGCGCGTTTGCATTATGAAGCATCATGAAAATTATAAAGAGCTTATTTGGACATTAGCCAAGACTGATTTTAAGCTTCGTTATCATGGATCAGCGCTGGGTTATGTGTGGGCTATTCTTAAGCCTCTTTTAATGTTTGCTATTTTAAATTTTGTCTTCTCTTCAATTTTCAATCCTCGCGGAACAGGCAATGAATATTACTCACTGGAACTTTTGGTGGGAATTATGATGTTTACTTTTTTTAGCGAGGGTACTTCAGCCGGAATGGGATCTCTTATTTCCAAGGCGCAGTTGGTGACTAAAATTTATGTTCCCCGCTGGACGATTATTTTAGCGTCCACTATTAACGCGGCGCTTATTTTTTTGATGAATCTGATTGTTATCATTTTCTTCTTTGTCTGGAAAGGTTTTCTTCCTAGTCTTGAATCTATCCTGATGTTTATACTTTCTTTAATTTTAATTTATATTCTCATCTTAACTTTTTCGCTTTTCACCGCTCCGCTTTATGTAAAATTCCGCGATCTTTCAATGATTTGGGAAGTGATTGTCACTGCGCTGTTTTACGCCAGTCCCATTATTTATCCGCTCCAAATGCTTCCCGAATACATACAAAGAATTTTACTTATCAACCCCATGGCTTTCATAATTCACTTTACCAAAGAGTCGCTTATTAAAAATCATTTTGCCGATCCGTGGCAAAACTTAATATTCATAGCTTTGATTGGAATAGCTTTTGCTTTGAGTATTTTATCTTACCGCAAGATGGCGCCGCGCATCGCGGAAGATATGTAAAGCGGTTAAGCTGTAAAAATTTCTAACATTATTGATATGTCCACACTTTATGTTTATGTCATTCCGGAATTTTCGGAGTAGCAACGGAGAAAATATCCGGAATCTACGCTTTCAATTATCTCACGCTTAAAAAATTTTAATTGACCTAGATTCCGGATATTTTTTCTTTCGCTGGTGCTTCAGAAAAAATTCCGGAATGACAGGTGGGGAATAAGCGAAAAAAATTATAGTACTGCGCAATCTTTTGCTCTATTGAATTAATGTGATAAAATTTACTTGCGAGACAAAATAAGAATATGCAAAAAGAAATAGATCGCTTGTTAAAAAATAAACCCGAAGATAAGAATAGAATAGCGCTGACCGGCGGGGCGGCGGCGGCGGAAGCTTTGCGGCAAATAAATCCGGATGTGATGCCGGTGTATCCCATTACTCCCCAAACTCCCATTGTGGAAGTGTTTGCTAAATTTCAAGCTAACAGAAAAGTAAGCACGGAAATTATCACCGTGGAATCGGAGCATAGCGCCATAAGCGCCTGCGTGGGATCCTCGGCGGCCGGCGCCAGAACCGTAACGGCTACCAGTTCGCAGGGGCTGGCTTTGATGAATGAGATTTTATATATCGCCAGCGGATTGCGTTTGCCGATTTTGATGGTCATTTCTTCCCGAGCGTTAAGCGCGCCGATTAACATTCACGGGGACCATAGCGATGTGATGGGGGCGCGGGATGCCGGCTGGATCCAGATTTTTTCGGAAAATGTCCAAGAGATTTACGACAACACGATTATTGGAATGAAATTGGCGGAGAAAGCGGAATTGCCGGCAATGGCGATTATGGATGGATTTATCACTTCCCATTGCGTGGAAGATTTAGAAACACTGCCGGATAGGAAAGTAAGAAAATTTACGGGAATATACAAGCCTGAAGAATATTTATTAGATGTTAAGAATCCCGTCACTTTCGGTCCGGTGGGACTGCCCGATTCTTATTTTGAATTTAAAGTGGATCAAGAGAAAGCTGCGCGAAAAGCTAAAGATTATTACAAAAAAATTACGGCTGATTTCAAAAAGATGTCGGGGCGCTCTTACGGGCTTTTTGAAGAGTATAGAGTTAAAGGCGCTGATTATGTCGTTGTAGTTGCCGGGTCAACGGCAGGAACCGCCAAAGAAGCGGTGGATAGGTTGAGAAGTCAAGGAAAAAAAGCGGGATTATTAAAAATAAAACTGTTTCGCCCTTTTCCATATGAAGAAATAGCTGAAGCGCTGTCCGGCGCGAAAAATGTTGCGGTGCTAGATCGCGCTATGTCATTTGGATCCGTCGCTCCTTTATATTCAGAGATTATCAATAGTGTCGCAAGCTACCCGCTTGCCGGACGGGCAGGCAAGCTACAAGCTACAAGCTACATCTACGGTTTGGGAGGCAGGGATATTTTTATTAAAGATATTGAGAAAGTTTTTGAAGATATGATTGAGGGAAAAATTTCCAATAAAGTCAGATATTTAAATTGTAAAGCGCGGAAATGTTGACTGAGTAAAATACTTTGTATATAATGATAATATACTAGAATGTATGCGAGATTTTAGCTATTTGGAAGGTTTTAATTGGGACAAAGGAAATATTAATAAAAACTGGACGAAGCATCAGGTGAGTAATTTAGAATGCGAGGAGGTGTTTTTTAATCAGCCACTTTTAGTTTATTTTGACAGAAAGCATTCTCGAAAAGAAGCGCGTTATTATGTTTTAGGACAAACGAGTTTAAAGCGATTATTATTTCTGGTTTTCACTATAAGAAATAGAAAAATAAGAATTATTTCTGCTCGAGATATGAGTAGAAAAGAAAGACAAATTTATGAAAAAGCGAAAAAAAATTCCGAAGTTTAAAAACGAGAAGCGAGAAAGAGATTTTTGGAGCAAGAAAGACTCCATTGATTATATTGATTGGTCAAAAGCTAAAGGGAATTTAGACTTTCCCAACCTTAAGCCATCAACTAAGACAATTTCTTTGCGTCTTCCCGAATCATTGCTCAATAGTTTAAAAATGATAGCTAATAAAAGAGATGTGCCTTATCAATCGTTTATTAAAATTATTTTAAACGAAAAAGTAAAGAAAGAGAGAAATAGAACTGAAAGGAGATAATAAAAGACAGTTTTTTAAATCTTCCTTTTGTTTTCCCTTTTTCCGGGAGAGATATCAGTAAAAATATGAATAAAAAATTGACGGAAAAATTTGCCACAGGGCATTCTACCTGCGCCGGATGCGGAATTCCGGTAATTGCAAGGACGATCCTAAACGCCGCCAAAAAACCGGTAGTGGTGGTTAACGCTACCGGATGTTTGGAAGTAACTTCTACGCTGTATCCCTACACGGCCTGGAAAGTCCCTTATATTCACAACGCTTTTGAAAACGCCGGAGCGACAATTTCCGGAGTGGAAACGGCTTATAAAGTTTTAAAAAAGAAAGGCAAGATAAAAAAAGACATAAAATTTGTCGCATTCGGCGGAGACGGGGGAACTTACGACATCGGCTTGCAAAGTTTGTCCGGCGCCTTGGAGCGGGGGCATAATTTTCTTTATGTGGCTTACGACAATCAAGGATATATGAACACGGGCGGGCAAAGATCGGGAGCTTCTCCTTACGGCGCCAATATGGAAACTACTCCCGCCAGCCGCTGTGATATTGGGAATGAAACCGACCGCAAGGATTTAATGCGGATTGTGAACGGCCACCATATTAAATATCTGGCCCAAGCCAATGTGGCTTTCGTGGAAGATTTAGCCATGAAAGCCAGGAAAGCTTTGGAAACGGAAGGGCCGACTTTTTTATTGGTTTTACAGCCTTGCACTAATGTTTGGAAATTTCCCGTTTCGGATTACGTAAAAATAGGAAAGCTGGCGACGGAAACCAACTTCTGGCCGCTTTACGAGATTGAAAATGAAAAATATAGAATTAGCTATCAACAGCCAAAGAGGAAACCGATTGAAGATTTTTTAAAAACGCAAAAAAGGTTTAAACATTTATTTTCCCCGGAACATAGAAAAGTCATTCCTGAAATTCAGAAGATGGTGGATAGAAAGTGGGAAGAGTTGAAGCGAGCAGTAAGCTATAGGCAGTAAGCTATAAGCCGTATGCATGGAGCCGAGGATGAGATTTGAACTCACGACCTACGCGTTACGAGTGCGTTGCTCTGCCAACTGAGCTACCTCGGCAAAATTTATGTCATTCCCGCCCCGTAATAAATACGGGATAAACTCCGGCGGGAATCTAGGCTAATTTCTACACAATTTAACCATATAACAATTTGGCGGTGGAATCAATATCAAATTTATGACAAGCGAAATTAGAGAAAAATTGGAAAATTTAAAAAGTAAAATCCCGTTTTTGCGGGACCGTCTTTGAGGTTTCCAAGAAACAAGAGAAAATAAAAGAGCTGGAAAAGAAATCGTCAGAAGCCGGATTTTGGGATGACGCTAAAAAAGCGGGAGGAGCAATGAAAAAACTGGAGGGCTTGAAAAGCGAGGTGGAAGAAATTGGCAGGCTGGAAAGCGAGATTGGAGAGTTGAGTGAATTGTGGGAGATGGAAAAAAGGGAAGGTGAAATAGAGAAAGAAATAAAACGAGATGTAAATAAGCTGGAAAAAGAAATAAGCGCGCTGGAATTTAAAGCTCTTTTGGATAAACCTTATGATAAAAATGACGCGATTTTAACTATTCACAGCGGAGCCGGGGGAGTGGACGCGCAGGATTGGGCGGAAATGCTGATGAGAATGTATTTGCGCTGGGCGGAAAAGAAAAATTTTAAAGCTAAAATTATAGACGAGTCGCGGGGAGCGGAAGCGGGCATAAAAAGCGCCACGCTGGAAATCGGCGGTTCATTCACTTACGGATATTTAAAAGGAGAAGCCGGCACGCATCGGCTGGTGCGCCTTTCTCCTTTCAATTCTGACAATTTACGTCAGACCAGTTTTGCTTTAGTGGAAGTTCTGCCAGTCATAGAAGAAATAAAAGAAGTGGAAATCAATCCGGCGGATTTGCGGATAGATACTTTCCGTTCTTCCGGCGCGGGAGGGCAAAGCGTCAATAAAACGGATAGCGCCGTCCGTATAACTCATCTTCCCACTAAAATCTCCGCTGCCTGCCAAAGCGAGAGGTCGCAAGCGCAAAACAAAGAACGGGCCATAAAAGTTTTAAAAGCCAAGCTGCATCAGAAATATTTAAAAGAGCAAGAAAAAGAAAAGAAAAAATTAAAAGGGGAACATCAAAGCGCTGAATGGGGAAGCCAAATTCGTTCTTATGTCTTGCATCCTTACAAAATGGCGAAAGACCACCGCACAAAATGTGAAACAAACGAAGTTGAAAAAGTCTTAGACGGGGATATTGATAAATTTATCCAGGCTTGTTTGGAGAAGAAATAAAAGTTTTAATTAGCAATGCTTGACTTTTTGAAAAAAATGGTGTATACTGGTTGCAGAGGTCGGTAAAATGGCTCTTAAAAAAGTCGGGTGAATGCCCGCTTTTTATTTTTTAATAATTTAATCATTAAAAAACAAAAAAATGGAAACAACCAACAAATGCGTCCATTGCGAAGAAAGAGAAAAAAAAGATAAGGAGCAGGAGGAAGCCAGTATGGCTGTGCTTTTAGCCATAGTGCCTTTACTGGTGCTGGCTTTCTTTGGGCAAGTCGGACTGTTGTAAATCCTAACATAAAAATGAAATGAACTGGTTATTTTTTGCCATAGCCGCGTATTTTCTTTTAGCGCTTTCTTATGTTTTGGACAAATTTCTGTTAGCTGACAGGATTCCCAAACCGGCGGTTTACGCTTTTTATGTGGCTCTTTTAAGCGCGGCTTCTTTAACCTTGATTCCTTTTGGATTTTACTGGCAGGGAATTTATTGGATGGCGCTTTCTCTTCTGTCGGGCGTAATTTTTATTTACGCCCTTTTGTTTTATTACCAGGCGTTAAAAAGAAACGAGGTTTCCAGGGTGGCCCCGTTGATTGGATCTATTGTCCCGACTGCGACTTTTTTAATCGCGGCGGTATTTTTAAATGAAAGGTTAACAGTTGAAAATTTAGGCGGGTTTATTTTTTTGGTTGGGGGCGGTTTTTTGATTTCTTTTGACCTTCCCTTAAGATCAAGAAAAATATTCAAAGGGTTTTATTATTCGCTGGCAAGCGGAATATTATTCGCTATTGCTTATAGCTTTTTTAAATACGTTTACGGCAATGGCGAATTTATTAACGGGTTTATTTGGACGCGGCTGGGGCTTCTCGCGGGAGGGTTAAGTTTATTCGCGTTTCCCGCCTTCAGGAAAAGCATCGTTTCGTCTTTTCGCGGATTATTCAAAAGATCAAAAAAAATCAGGAGGAGAAGGAATATGGCAACAATCGCTTTATTTATTCTTAATAAAATTTTTGGCGGAAGCTCGTCAATTTTAGTAAATTACGCTATTTTTTTGGGAAGCGTGTCTTTGGTCCAAGCAGTCAGTAGTTTACAGTTTGTTTTTGTTTTAATGCTAGTTGCCGCGGTGTCAGTTAGATACCCCCGGATGTTTAACGAGAAATTATATTTCTGGGATTGGGCGCAGAAAATCGGAGCAGTCGTTATGATCGCGGCGGGGATTGGATTGCTGGCTGCTTAGGGTTATAGCTTATAACTTTTTGTCATTCCGGAATTTTTTCTGGAGCGACAGCGGAAGAAAAAATATCCGGAATCTAGGATTATTAAAGTCTCATGCTTGAGATAAATGAAAGCATAGATTCCGGATATTTTCTCCGTTGCTGCTCCGAAAATTCCGGAATGACAAATAGAGGGCAGGTGGAAAAATTATAAACAATATTCTGAAATCTAGTAATAAAATAAAAATTCCCCTTAAATCCCTTCCAGTCATTTGACGGGACAGGCTCTTTTGAAAAAGGGGGAGAAGAAAAAATAAAAACACAATGCCAAAAAAAATTTTAAAAATCTCACTTTATATTTTAGGCGCAATTATCTTAATAATTGTGATTTTTCTTATCTGCTTTAATATTCCAACCAAAAAAGCTGAAGATAAAGCGGAACTGGGAGTCACTTTTTCCAGCCGCTATTCCCAAGATATTGGGTTGGACTGGAAAGAAAATTATTTAGCTGTCTTGGATGATCTCAAAATCAAAAAAATACGGATTCCGGTTTATTGGGATTTAGCGGAGCCAAGCAAAGGGAAATATGATTTTTCCGATATTGATTGGCAGTTGGAAGAAGCGAGAAAGAGGGAAGCCGAAATAATTTTAGCCATTGGGCAAAAAGTTCCGCGCTGGCCGGAATGCTTTATCCCAAAATGGATCGGAAATAATGATGAGCAAAGAAAAGAAGAATTGCTAAAATTGACAAGCGTTATAATCAATCGCTACAAAAGCAATCCCTCCGTTAAATATTGGCAAATTGAAAATGAGCCGTTTTTGAAGTTCGGAATTTGTCCGTCTATTGACGCCGATTTATTGGACGAAGAAATTAAAATTGCCAGAAGCGAAGATCCCAGCCGCGAGATTATAATCACTGACAGCGGGGAATTAAGCCTTTGGATTCAAGCCGCCAAGAGGGCGGATATTTTCGGAACAACCATGTATAGAGATGTTTGCAAAAAAGGATGGGGGCATTACGAATATCCCATCGGTCCTAGGTTTTTCCAATTCAAACGCTGGATGATTAAAGAATTTGCTAATCAAAGCAAAGCCATAGTTATTGAACTGCAAGCGGAGCCGTGGATGCCGGGTTGGACGGTGAATAATAATTTGGAAGAACAGTTGAAATTTATGGACGAGAAAAAAATTAAAGAAAATGTTGAATACGCCAAACAATCGGGATTTTCGGAAATTTATCTTTGGGGCGCGGAGTGGTGGTATTGGTTAAAAACCAAAGCGAATTATCCGGCTGTCTGGGAGGAAGTTAAAAGTTTAATTGAAGAAAATAATAGTGAAATAAAAGTTAATTTAAAGGAGAGCGCCAGCGCGGAGATAGTAATTAAAGAAACAGGAGAAAAAAGTTTGCCGGAAAATAATTTGTCTAATGATAAAAATTTAAAAAAAGAAATTCCCGAGAAAGTTTTAATTTCGGTTCCATTTATTTCACAAGCGCCTTACGCGGTATGGGATGAGTATCACGAAGAGGCTTGCGAAGAAGCGGCGCTTATAATGGCCGCTTTTTATATTCAAGAAAAAGAATTAAATCAAGAAATCGCGGAAAAGAAAATCCAAAATATGATTGAATTTCAAATTAAAAATTACGGAGATTACGAGGACAGCAACGCGCGGCAAATCGTGAAATTGGCTGAAGATTTTTACGGAATAAAAAATCTAGAAATAATTTACGATTTTAAGAAAGACAGAATTAAAGAAGAATTGGTTAAAGGAAATCCGATTATCATTCCGGCAGCCGGTCGGCTTTTGGGGAATCCTTACTTCACTCCGCCCGGACCGCTTTACCATAATTTAGTTTTAATCGGTTACGAGGACGATGAAATTATTACCAACGACCCGGGAACAAAAAGAGGCGAAGGCTATCGCTATAAGTTAGATATTTTATACAGCGCCATTCACGATTTTCCCGGCGATAAAAATTTAATTGAACAGGGGAAGAAAGCGATGATTATTGTGAAAAAGTAGCGGTATTAGTGAATTATTTTTTCTGGCTAATTTTTTCTGGCTAATTTTTATTATTTTTTGTATAATAAAAAATAAGTAGAAAGTAATAAGAAGAAAGCAGAAAGCAAATAATAAAAATTCTTACAGCTTACAGCTTGAAGCTTGCTTCTTAAAATTAGAATGGAGGTGAATTAGTTATGAAAAATACGAAAGGTTTGGCTTCGTCCCTTTTTGGGCTGTCATTAGTAGCTTTTATATTGGCAGTGCTGGTTTCTTTGTTTAGTATGAATCTTTGGTTGGCGGGAACTCAGTGGATGCTAGTGGCTGTGATCTTGGCGGTATACGCTAATTATTTAAATTGCCGTGAAGCGCATAAAAACGATTAGTTTAAAAATCTAGATAACTTATGATCCATTAAGTTTTCAATTTTTTGTGTTGCGACTTACATGCCTTTGCAGCAAAATTCCCCCTTGGAAAAGGGGGAAAGTAAGCAAAGCGAGCAGGGGGATTTGGAAAGCGTTAAATAATTAAGTGCGTGAGTGTTTAGTTCCAGCTTAAATTAGGAAACCCCTTCTAAAAATCTTTCTAACCTTCTTTTGAAAAAAGGGGAGAGGAAAAAAGAAAATTTTATAGTTACAAATTTATGTCTAAAGTTATTATTGACATTGAAACAGCCGGGATTGATTTTGACAGCCTGGACGAGAAATCACGGGAATATCTTTTAAAATACAGCGAAACTGAAAAAGAAAAAGACGATATAAAACAGCGGCTGGCGCTGTATCCTTTTACGGGAGAAATCGTGGCTATCGGCATGCTTAATCCCGATACCGGCAAAGGAAGTATGTTATACCAAAACGGCGGCGGGAAAAAAGAAAACTTTGAAGAAAACGGAATTGTTTTTGAAGCGGGGACAGAAGAGGAAATTTTAAGAAAGTTTTGGGATAGCGTTAAAAATTACAATCAAATAATTACTTTCAACGGCAGGGGATTTGACGCGCCGTATTTACATTTAAGAAGCGCTATTTTTAAAATAGCTCCCAGCAAAAATTTAATGCCTTACCGCTACGATTATAAAACGCATTGCGATTTACTGGAACAGCTCACTTATTACGGCGCGACGCGAAAATTTACTCTTGATTTTTACGCCAAATCATTCGGATTTAAAAGTCCCAAGGAAGGAGGAGTGGACGGATCGGAAGTGGGGAATTTATATAAAAAAGGAGAATACAAAAAAATCGCCCGCTATTGCGTCGGAGATTTAATCGCCACCCAAAAACTTTACGAATACTGGGACAAATATTTGAGGTTTTAAAATATTTTCTTGAAAACCATTTCTAACGCTATCCGGCAAAGTAAAAAACAGAAAACTTTAAAAATTAAGTTGCAACTTAAAAAATAGCTGTTATAATTAAGTCATAACTTAATTTTTTGGATTTATCAAAATATGCGAACATTAATTAGAAAATACAAGCGGTTGCAAAAAGAATATATCCATATTTATGAACGGGATTTTTTCAAGTCACTGGAAAGTGAACATAAAATCGTCGGCATTACGGGAAACAGAGGAATTGGAAAAACTACTTATTTATTTTACTATCTGAACAAATATTATTCCGCCTCGGATCAAGCCCTATATGTTTCAATGGATGATATTTATTTTAGCAAAAATTCCCTGATTGAACTGGTGGAAAAATTTATTGATGAATACGATGGCAAGGTGATATGTATTGATGAAATCCACCGCTATCCCGGATGGGCGCAAGAGTTAAAAAATATTTATGATGAGTATCACAAAAAAATTAAAATTATTTTCAGCGGAAGTTCTGCTACTGACTTAATTAAGCAAAAATATGATCTCTCAAGAAGGGCAACTTTAAAAATAATGCCGGGGTTTTCATTTCGAGAATACTTGGAATTTAGGCAAAATGTAAAATTGCCAATTCTTTCCTTGGAAAATGTTGTAGAAAATAGAACGCGAATAGATGATAAAATTTTAAGTGTTCGCAAAATAAGCGGGCTATTTAAGGAGTATTTGCGTATCGGATATTATCCGATTTTTTCTGAATTCAAAAATGAAGAAAGTGTATTTGATGCTTTAAGCGGAATTATTGACAAAATGATAAATATTGATATTGCGACTTACTATTCGCTTAAAACGGAAACGCTTCCCGTTTTCAAAAAAATATTATATTTTATCTTTACATCGTCGCCAGGTTCAATAAATATTTCTAAATTATCAAACAGTTTAGATAAATCGTTTCCGGACACTTCTCGCTATATTGAAATGGCGCGGGAAAGCGGTCTCATCCGCTATTTGCTAAACAACAAAACAGGGCATTCAATGATTCGCAATGCCGAAAAAGTTTATTTGAATGATACTAATATGGCTTACGCGTTAAGCAATTCCATAGGAAAAGAAGTTAGCAGTGGAAGCGCGCGCGAATTATTCGCAATTAACCAATTGCAATCAGCGGGATACGCGGTTTTTTCGGCTGATAGTGGCGATATGGCAGTTACTGAAAAAAAATCTATTTTTGGCAAAAAGTATGTTTTTGAAATCGGCGGAAAAAATAAAGACACTAAACAAATTAAAAATATAAAAAATAGTTTTCTTGTTTTAGATAATATCTTACACGGTGATAAATACAGCATCCCGTTATATTTGCTTGGTTTTTTATATTGATATTATTGCCAAATGAAAAATAAATTTTATTTTATTCTCCACAATATCCGCAGCGCTTATAATGTCGGCTCCATATTCAGGACGGCGGACGGGGCGGGGATAGAAAAAATATATCTGACCGGATATTCTCCGGCGCCGGCGAGCGGTAAAGAAGCTTATTTGACCTCGGCGCAGAAAATGCTGGCAAAAACGGCTTTGGGCGCGGAAGAAAATGTCAGCTGGGAGAAAATTAAAAACCTGAACGATTTAATGAAAAGATTAAAGAAAGATAAATTTCAGATTGTCGCGTTGGAGCAAGATGAAAACAGTGTTGATTATAAAAAGTTTAAGCCCGAATTTCCGCTGGCTTTAATAGCCGGGAATGAAGTGAAAGGATTGGATAAAAGAATTTTAAGGAAATGCGATAAAATTATTGAAATTCCCATGCGAGGGAAAAAGAAATCCTTAAATGTTTCAGTTGCAACGGGAATCGCCGGATATGAAATTAAATCCAAAATCTAAAATCAAAATAACAAATCAAACCTAAATGACAAATTTTTTAATAATTTGAAATTTAATTATTTGACATTGATTTGAAATTTGAGCTTTGAAATTTAGATTTTTTATCGCACTGTAATTCATGAAAGACTGTTTATATTTATGCGGCAAATAAAAATTTATGAAGAACAACAAGATAGCCATTTTTGACATTGACGGAACAATTTTCCGAAAAAATCTTCATTTTGAACTCATTGACGAGCTGGTTTGGATGAAAGTTTTCCCCGCGGCTGTTAGAAAGAAACTGATTGATTTTTACGCTGATTGGCTGGAGCACCAGGGGACTTACGAGGCCTACCGTACGGCGCTGGTTAACCTTTACGCGGAATACATTCAAGGGAAAAAGAAAGAAGATGTGGAAGAAGCCAGCCGAAAAGTCGTTTCTTTCCATAAAAACAGGACATATATTTTTGCCGAAGAATTGATTAAAAAATTTAAAAGCGCTGACTATCATATTATCGCTGTTTCCGGATCGCCTATTGAAATAGTGGAAGAATTCAACCGGGCGCATCTGGGTTTCGATAAAGTATTCGGCAGCGTTTATGAGATGGATGGAAGCGGCGCTTATACCGGAGGCGCGGATTTTGAGCCGACTAAAAACAAGGGGCAAGTAGTAAGGCAGTATATTTACGAAAATAAATTGACTTTGGGAAATTCCTATGGAATTGGCGATACGGAATCGGACGCCAGCTTTTTAAAAATAGTGGAAAACCCCATCGCTTTTAATCCCAACCAAAATCTCAAAAAAATCGCGGAGGAAAATAGTTGGAAAATAGTAGTGGAAAAGAAAGATGTGATTTATAATATTATATGAACCAATTTTTAGACAACTTTTTACGCAAGACTTTATGGATTTGGCTTCCTTTCACGGCGCTTTACCGTTTAATTAAGGAACTAGCCGAGAAGCGTTGAGAATGTTAAAGATGTTCTAGCTGTTGAAGGTGTTCCAATTGTTCAAATGCTAAAATGCTAAAGTTTTCTAAAATAAACTTTGCCGTCAAATATTATCTGCCTCTGTTGCTTTGGATAGGGGTGATTTTTTATTTGTCTTCCATTCCGGGAAACGGCTATCATGGCGCGCGCACTCTTTGGTTTTACATTGAGCGGAAAGGGGCGCATATCTTTGAATATTTCATTTTGGCGCTTTTATTCATTCGTCTGCTTAAGTTTTATAAAATACGGCCGGGCAAAATTATGGTTTTTTCTTTTATCCTTTCTCTGCTATACGCTTTTTCTGACGAATTTCACCAGCTGTTTGTCTTTGGGCGCGAAGGAAAAATTTTAGATATAGGCATAGATTCACTGGGAATTGTTTTGGCGGCGCTGGCTTATTTTCTGTTTACGGTGAAAAATATTCTCCCGCTTGCCAAAAATCCCAATAAAAAACCTAAAACATAGCTTTGCGCTGTTATGCGGCCAACCGTACAAATAATAAAAAGGGCGTTTTTGCCGCTTTTTATTTTTGATTTTTTTATTTTTTGAAATTTTATTTTTAAAGAAATTTTATGCCAATATTTTTATTTTTACCATTCAACCTTATAAGGTTGAATGGTAGTGTTGATTATTTTATATTGCGATTTATATCATTTTATATCACCGGGTGTATTTTAAACGGAAAGATTTTTTAGTAATTTGGAGCTACTCTCGCGCGGAGATAAAAAATCACTGTCCGCCGCGGCGGACAGTGATTTTAAAAATTTTCTTTAATTCCTATTTTAAAAAGAAGGCAAAGGAGGGAATAAGACTATTTTTTCAATTCCTCAATGAATCTTTCAAACACTTTTGGATTTTCCACGGCCATTTGGGAGAGAACTTTGCGATCCAGTTCATTTTTTTTGTCCTTTTGCAGTTTTATAA
>JAGGSH010000012.1 GCA_021159185.1 bacterium | reverse complement strand
CCCAAGAACCCACCACTTTGCCCTTCAAATTTTGTAATTATTTCAAAATTTTCAATTATTTAGCTATAAGCAGATAATTTTAGCTGAGGGTATTTCTGATAATAAAGTCTCTAATATTTCTAATGCTGCTGAAATACTAAAAAACAGAGTTAGTAAAAGTGATAAAATTCTAGTTTCTAACGCAGTATTCAGTTCTCTTTTATTTAAAAGTAATTTACCACTTAGCCAATTTATACATGAGGGTGTGAACAAGCAATGGGATAAAGCTTTAAAAAATCCTCAAGATTTTGCAAAATGGATCATAATGCGCGAGGGATATAATGGAGATCCTGTATTTAGAAAATTAATGAAAAAATCTAACTATAATTTTAGTCGTTATTATAAATTAGTACACAAGTTCAAAGATGTTAGTATTTATAAATTAAAAAAACAAAATGAAATGTTTGTATTTGTCAAAAAAAAGCAATTTTTTGTTGGAAATAAAAAGTTTTTAATTAAAGGTATTAATTCCTATGATTTAGCCTATAAATCAGAGAAGGATATAAACGAAACATTTAAAGAACTATCAAAAATTGGTATAAACACAATTCGTTTTTGGGCATTTGGGGATGGGTTTAATAACGGTTTTCAAGTTAAATCAGGTATTATGAATGAAGAAAGATTAAAAAAAATGGACAGAATTATTTTTGATGCAGAGAAGTATAATATTCGTTTAATTCCAGTATTAGTGAATAATTGGGATGATTATGGTGGTAAAAAACAATACTTAAAGTGGACAGGAAATGATATTAAGAATGGTGATTTGTTTTTTTCAGAAAATAATACAAAAAAATTATTTAAGAATTATATTGATCATATTATTTCGAGAAAAAATACTATGACGAAGCGTGTTTATAGTAATGAGCCTGCGATTTTATCATGGGAATTAATGAATGAGCCAAGAATTTCATCTGATAAACAAAGTGTTTTATTGGAATGGACAAAAGAAATGGCTGACTATATAAAACAGAGTGATAAAAATCATTTAGTTTCAATTGGAAGTGAGGAGGAGGTTGAAAGAATGAACAGTAATGAAAATAAACCTATAAAACTTTGCTCAATTGACAGTATTGATATTTGTTCTGTACATTTATATCTTTTTCATAAAAATAAAGCTAATTATGAAAATTTTAGTCAGCTTAACCAATTTCTTAAAAATCAAGTTAAATTTTCTCAAAAAGAAAATAAACCAATTTTATTAGGAGAATTTGGAGTATCTAAAAAAACAAAACCTTTTAGTGAAAAACCGTTAAAAATAGCTAAAAAAATAACGGAAGATGTTAATAGGTTAAATTATAATGGTTATTTGATATGGAATTGGAATTCTGTTTCTGATGATTCTTTTGGATTTTCTATGCGCGGAGCTAATGATGGAAAATATAATATTGATAATTTAAAAGAAATAATAGATAAATAATTATATTCCTATGAAAAATCAAGAAATAAAAATAGTGGCGGTTTCGGGTGGGTTTGATCCGGTGCATATCGGGCATGTGCGTATGTTTGAAAACGCAAAAGCGCTTGGCACGCATTTGGTGGTAATACTCAACTGCGACGAGTGGCTCAAACGAAAAAAGAAATTCGCCTTTATGCCGGAAAAAGAACGAGCGGAAATTATAAAAAAGTTTGCTGTGGTGGATGATGTGTATATACATCATTCGGATGATTCTCATGTAAGTAAAGCGCTTGAAAATTATAGAATGAAAATAGAAGGTAAAGAATATCAAATAAATATTTTTGCTAATGGTGGTGATAGGAAAAATAAGAGCGATATACCTGAAGCAGAGGTATGTGAGAAGAATGGAATAGAGATGGTCTTTAACGTAGGTGAGGGTGGAAAAGTACAATCAAGCTCTTGGCTCACTAATGCGGTTGCTAAAACACAAGAAGATGTCCGCCCATGGGGTTCAATGCGTGTGCTGGGGTCGGAGAAGAATTGGTGGGCAAAACGCATTACTGTTAATGCGGGAGAAAGATTAAGTTTGCAAGCGCATAACAAGCGTTCCGAACTGTGGGCGTGCGTTGAGGGCGAAGTGGACGCGGAGCGGGGCGTAATGGAAAATGGAAAACCAAAAATAACGGAAAAGCGTGCGCTTACGGCAGGGGAGAGGTTTTTCATAAAACAAGATGAGTTGCATCGCCTTAGTTCAAAAAAAGGAGGAACGATTGTGGAAGTGGCGTTCGGCGAACCGATAGAAGAGGACATTAAGCGCTATGAAGACGATTACAATCGCGCGTAAGCGTAAAGCTTAAAAAAAGCGCGAAATAAAACTACAGAGTAAACTCTGTAGTTTTTTATAGAATGAAAGTAGTTTCAAAAAAATGAAAGTAATTTCAATTGTATGGTTAAACTAACGGAAAATTGCAAAAAATAAAACTAAAGGGATTAGCTAGCGAACTGGAAAAAATGGGGGACAAAATTGTTATAAACTTAGGTAAGTTAGATAAAATTGAAGAAGCGGGAGAATTTAAATTCAAAATTAAAGATCTGAATTTGCCGGAAAGTTTGGAAGCCATAGGCTGTCCTATGAAAAAATCTATTTTCAAAGTGATGATTAAAAAAGATGATGAGAAAGAAAAAGAGCCGAAAATTCCGGAATGACAGACATGGAGGTAAACGGAAAGTAGAAGCTATAGGTAATCTTGCGAGACTTAGCGAGTAATATCTATGAACTTATCCAGCAAGAAATTTTTAAGAATAATTTTAGCGGCAGTTGCTTTTAGCGGCGGTTTATTATTTAACAATACCGCGCTGGCGCGAAGCGACGGAAGTAATTTGACCGTGGAAGTCTGGGATAATTCATCCTCATCTTGGGTTTCTTTTAATTCCCAGTCCTTGTTTTCCGAAGAAAATTTTCTGCCCGGACAAGATGCCGCCCGGCATATTAGAGTGGCTAACGAAACCGCGGAAGAGCAAAAAATCGGAATAAAATTTGCCGACACCAGCGGAATTCAATGTGATGAAAACTGTCTATCTGATAAGTTGGATATTTCTATTTACGAAAGTGGAAACAATAATCTCTTATGCGACGGCACTTTGACGAATTTTTACGAAAATGGCGAAACTTACCTATCGGATATCGGCGCGGGAAAGAATGTTGAATATAATTTATCCGTAAAATTTACTTCCGCCGCGGGAAATGATTATCAAGAATCAGCGGTTAAATTTGATATTGAAATAGGATTTTTCGGCGAGGAGTCAATAGGGGCGGAAATTCCTTCCGGCGGAAGCGAAGGAATTATTATCGCTGGAGTTGTAATCTCGGATGAGCGTGTTACGGTTGGAGAAACTCAAGCTATTGTTGAATGGACGACTAGTTATAATTCAACCAGCCGGGTAATTTATTCGCCGCAAGGGTTTCCCCATCTTTTTAATTTAAACTATCCTCCGAATTACGGTTATGTTTATTCTTCCATTGAGGAAGACAATGTTTTTCCAATCAGTGAGAACGGAACTATAAATCACTCGGTTGTTTTAAGCAATCTTTCATCAGGAACAACTTATTATTACCGAGCCATCTCCCATGCTTCGCCCCCAAGCATTACCGAAGAGCGCAGTTTTACCACGCTTGGATCAACCTCAAGCAACGGCAAAAAAAGCGGCGGTAAGAGCAGCCATAAGCATTATAGAAAAAATAAAAAGCTGGCGGGCAATATACTGGCAAGCAGTTTAAATTTAAGCAATGGTGAGAGCGGAGAAACAAATAATGAAACATCAGTGGCGGATTCTTTATCGCCTTCTTCTGAAATAGGGGGAACCGAGAAGGAAAACGGCGAGGTGGCCGGGGAGCATGGCCGTGATTGCAAAGGGCAGTCATGGTGGATATGGGCGTTAGCGTTAATTGTCTATGCTATATTATTCAATTTCAACAACTTTTTCGGAGAACAGAAAAGAGAAAGAATTAGGTGGTTCTGGGAAGCGCTTTATACGATCGTGGCGCTGTCGCTATGGAATATGTTTGACCAATGCCATATAAATATTTGGTTCCCTTGTCTGATAATTATTATCGGACTATCAAGCTACGGTTATTATTTATGGGGAATGAAAAAAGCTTTGCGATAAAATCATAAAGCAAAATTACAGAGCTCCCTCCCAAAGCGGATAAAAACTCCGTAGTTTTTTATTGGTCGGAAAATTGACAAGGGCGGGGCGGATGAAATAGAGTGGAGAGAGAAAAGAAAATAATGAAAAATAATAAAACCCTTGAACTTCTCGCGCCGGCGGGGAACACGGAAAAACTTAAATACGCTTTTGAATATGGGGCGGACGCGGTTTACGCGGGCGTTCCTGATTTTTCTTTGCGGGCGCGAATTAATGATTTCACTCCCAATAAATTGAAAAAAGGAATTGAATACGCGCATCAAAAAGGCAAGAAGTTTTATATTACCATCAATATTTACGCTCACAATATTCATTTAAAACAAGCGGAACGGCATTTGAAATTTTTGAAAAAACTTGATATAGACGGAATTATTGTCAGCGATCCGGGAATTTTAACGCTGGTTAAAAAAAATTTGCCCAATGTTAATATTCATCTTTCCACACAAGCCAACGCTCTTAATTGGCGGGCGGTAAAATTTTGGGGAGAGCAGGGAGCAAAACGGGTAATTTTAGCGCGCGAAACAACTTTAAAAGAAATAAAAGAAATTAAAAAGAAAGTTCCCGAAGTGGAATTGGAGTATCTCGTGCACGGAGCGATGTGTATGAGTTATTCCGGCCGTTGCATTTTGAGCCAATGGATGACGGGGCGGTCGGCTAATTTGGGAGATTGCGCTCAGCCTTGCCGGTGGAAATATTCTACCGTTACCGATAGTCAAAAAAAATTTGAAATTGATTTGGAAGAAGATAAGAATGGAACCTATTTTTTTAACAGCCGGGATTTAAATCTATTGGCGTATCTGAATGATTTGCGAAAAGCGGGAGTAACTTTCTTTAAAATTGAAGGAAGAAATAAAAGCGTTTTTTATCTGTCGGTGGTGGTTCGCGCTTATAGAAAAGTTCTGGACGCGGTATTGAAAAAAAAGCCCAAACAAGAAATACAAAAAATTATCCGAGAAGAGCAAAAAGAATTGAATAAATTGTTTCGTCGCGGATATACTGCCGGTTTTTTGTTGGGCAATGAGCCGGAACATTTTATTTCCAATTCGCATAAAAAATGCCTGTATGAATTTGTGGGAGAGGTAATAGAGAATAAAAAGTTGAAAGTTGAAAGTAAAAAAAATGAAAATTTAATTAAGATCAAGCCTCATAACGCGGTTTATAAAAATGATAAAATTGAAATTATAAGTCCGGACGGAAATCAAATGACTAGAATCAAGGAAATTTACAATGAAAGCGAGAAAGTGGTGCAATCGGCGCATGGCGGGCAGAATAAATTTTATTATTTAAATATTGGCAAGAAAAATATTAAACCAATGTCATTATTGAGGAAGAAAATAAAAAATACAAAGAAATAATGAAGTATTCTTTAAAAATTCATCCTACTTCCAATCATTTTAATTATCGTAGTTAGTTTAACTGTTTTAATCATATTTTCATATTTTCGCATTGTTATAATCTCATATTTACATAATTCTCAGACACAGTCCTTAAATACAGTTTACCGCGATCGCGAGATAATGTATTATTTATATGTGCTTGCAATTTATAAGATATATAAATGAATAAAAATAAAAATAAAAATAAAAATAAAAAGGTAGCTAAATATTCAAAAAAATTAGCTCGAAATATTATAAAAGGTTCACTTGACGCAAGCGCTTGGTCTTTTTCTTTATTGCTTTTTTTGGGTGAAGCCACTATAGAAACTTTTCTTAAACCTTCTTACTACGCTGATTTGCCAAGCGGAAACTTCGATATTTTACAGCCAGACAAGCTAAAAAAGAAAAAATTTGAAAAAAACACCATAAAACAAAGTATTAGAAGATTACAAAAACAGGGATTTGTGGAAAAGAACGGAAGCACTTATTCTATAACAGAAAAAGGCAAAAAATTAGTAAACTATGTATTGAGGCGTAAAAAAATCTTAAAACAAAAGTGGGATAAAAAATACAGAGTAGTAATATTTGATATTCCTGAAAAAATAAGGAAGGAGCGGGACTGGTTAAGGAGCGAACTTTATTTATTAAGCTATAAACAGCTTCAGAAAAGTGTTTTTGTGAGTAAGTTTCCATTAACAGTGGATTTAATAAAAGAAATTAAGAAAAGAAAAATGGTAAATTATGTGAATTATTTGCTAGTTGACAGAGTTTATGATATGAAAAATAAGTAGGTTAGCTGTGATTTCCTATAAGATATTTCCTGCAAGATATTTTTTAAAGAAATACAATTTACCGCGATCGCGAGATAATGTATTTAGAGTGAGTATGATATGATATAAATTAACATTTCTAAGTGTGGCTGATAAACACAGTATATTATTTGTAAATAAGGATAAAAAGAGTTATCATTAAAAAAACAGTTTCTAACTATTTTTTTAATTATGTCTCAAAAACAAGACAAAAATAATTTACGGGACAAGGATTTAATGGAAGAAATTGCAGCTCTTTGCAAGAGGCGAGGCTTTGTTTTTTCGTCTTCGGAAATTTACGGAGGATTTTCGGCCGTTTATGATTACGGGCCTTACGGCGCGGAGCTGGCTAATAATATAAAATCGGCGTGGTGGAAAGCGATGGTGCAAGAGAATGAAAACATCGTGGGACTGGATTCTAGTATTTTTATGCATCCGAAAGTTTGGGAAGCGTCAGGGCATATCAGCGGATTTTCCGATCCCTTGGCGGAATGCAAAAAATGCCACACCAGAGTGAGAGTGGATCATCTTTTGGAAGAAGCGGGAGTTTTCGCGGACGAAAAAATGAGCGAGGAAGAAATAAATAAATTGCTGAAAGAAAATAGAGAAAAATTAAAATGCCCGAAATGCGGGGACAGTGATTTTTCCGAGGCCAAAGAATTTAATCTTTTAGTGCAATCCAATTTGGGAAATTTTACGGGTGATTGGAGTAAGAATCCGGTTTATCTGCGGGGGGAAACTTGCCAAGGGATTTATGTCAACTTTAAAAATGTTCTGGATTCTACGCGGGTGAAAGTGCCGTTTGGAATCGCGCAAATTGGAAAGGCTTTCAGAAATGAAATTACGGCGCGCCAGTTCATTTTCCGCAAACGGGAATTTGAACAAATGGAGATGCAATTTTTCGTCCATTCGGATGAAGCGATGAAAAGTTATGAAGAGTGGCGGGAACGGCGCTGGCAGTTTTACATAGATCTTGGAATTAAAAAAGAAAATTTAAGATGGCATAAGCACGAGAATTTGGTTTTTTATGCCAAAGCGGCCTGGGATATTGAATATAAGTTTCCGTTTGGTTTTAAAGAATTGGAAGGCGTGCATTATCGCGCGGATTACGACTTAAAACAGCATTCAAAATTCTCGGACAAGGACTTATCTTATCGCGATCCGCAAACCAATGAAAAATACATTCCGCATATTGTGGAAACATCCGTGGGAGTAGATCGTACTTTTCTGGCCGTAATTACGGACGCAATTACGAAAGAGAAATTAGAGGATGGCAGTGAGCGGACGGTAATGAAATTTCCGAAAAATTTGGCGCCGATTAAAGCGGCTATCTTTCCTTTGCTTAAAAACAAACCGGAGTTGGTAAAGAAAGCGCGCGAAATTTACGAAAATTTAAAATCGCAATATATGTGCGAGTTTGACGACAACGGCAACATCGGCAAACGCTACCGTCGCCAAGACGAAATCGGTACACCTTACTGTATTACGGTGGATTTTGAAACTTTAAAAGACGGAACAGTGACAGTTCGGGATCGGGATACGATGAAGCAGGAGAGGGTGAAAGCAGAAGGGCTAAAAACGTGGTTGAGCGAGAAACTGAATAGTTAAGTAACTTAAGTTACTTAAGTTACCTAAGGATCTTAAGTCTTGAATAAGATGAACCAGCAACTCTACAAAAAACTCTATACTTATTGGTTTTCAGTTTTGATTTACGACCACACCGTAAAATTTTGCGAGCAATGGATTAAAAGTTGGAAATTAAAAGAGCAAATGACCGGAGCGGCGCGGAGCGGAAAACCGGAAATTGCCGCTAATTGGCTTTTGACGCTTTGCCATCAGGCGACTTATCTGTTGCACAAACAAATTAAAGCTTTGGAAAAGAAGCATGAGCAAGAAGGCGGTTTTACGGAAAAGCTTTATCGGAAAAGAGTTGAATATAGAAAGGAAAATAACTGTTGAGTTAGGATTCCCGAATTACTTAAAAATCTTAAAAATTTTAATTAAAATAGAAATTATTCCCTGTTCGGGGTTAATTAGAATAAGCAGAAACAAATTATGAATTATAAAAAAACTGAACTAAAAAATGGTCTGCGGGTGATTACCGTTCCGATGAAAGGAACGGAAACCGCCACAGTGATGGTTATGGCGGGCGTGGGCTCTCGTTACGAAACGGAGAAGGAAGCGGGACTTTCTCATTTCATTGAGCATATGTTTTTTAAAGGAACCAAAAAGCGTCCGAATACTTTGGCTATTTCCGAGGAACTGGATTCCATCGGCGGAGAATTCAACGCTTTCACGGGGAAAGACACAACCGCTTATTACGCCAAAGTTGATTGCAAGCATTTTGAAGTTGCGCTGGATGTAATTTCCGATATGTATCTAAACTCAAAAATAGCCGCGAAAGAAATTGAACGGGAAAGGGGAACTATTTTGCAAGAACTGAGTATGTATGAAGACACGCCTATGAGAGTTGTGAGTGATGTGTTTGAAAACTTGCTTTATAAAAAAAGTCCGCTGGGGCGGGACATTATCGGCTATAAAAAAACCATAAAAGCGTTCAAGAGAAAAGATTTTATCGATTATATGAAGCGTTTTTATGCGGCTAATAATTCCGTTGTTTGTGTAGCCGGAAAATTCAACGAGGAGAAAATAATAAACCAGATTAAAAAATATTTTTCAGAAATGGAAAATAAACAAAAACCCGGATTTCAAAAAGTGGCGGAGAAACAGTTGAGGCCTGAAATTAAATTAAAATATAAAAAAACCGACCAAACTCATTTGGTTTTGGGAATGAGAGCGTATGATTATAACCATAAAGATAGATTCGCGCTTTCCGTTATGGCGGTAATTCTGGGCGGCAATATGAGCAGCCGGTTGTTTATTGAAGTGCGGGAGCGGCGCGGATTGGCTTACTCCGTAAAGACGGGAGTGGAAGCTTATCGCGACTGCGGCTATCTGGCCACTCAAGCGGGCGTGGAACATAAAAATTTGGAAAAAACCGTGGAAATTATTCTCAAGGAATATAAAAAAATCGCTTCTAAAAAAGTGGGCGAGAAAGAATTGCAAAAAGCCAAAGACTATATCAAAGGCAAGGGCGTAATGAGATTTGAATCATCGGACGAAGTGGCTATGTTTTTCATAGACCAAGAAGTGAAAGAGAAAAAAATAATGTCTATGACAGAATTTTTTAAAAAGATTGATAAGGTGACCGCGGAAGATGTTTTAAGAGTATCTTGGGATATTTTTAAATCCGAAAAATTAAATCTGGCGGTGATTGGACCGCATAAGGATGGGAAGAAGTTGGGGAAGTTGATGAAACCATAGTTTGTTGTAAATTATTATTATATTTCGCAAGTTCCAAAAATCCAAATTACAAAATCCAAATTGCTCCAAATCAAATCCAAAATCCAAATTTATTTTTTTAAGTTTTTAGATTTTGAGCTTGATTTGAAATTTGAGCTTTGAAATTTTGATTTTAATAAAATAGTTTATGGAAAAAAGAACAGTTAATATTTCCACGGGAATAATTTTAAAAGTGGCGGCCGTTTTTTTGGGGCTGTGGTTTTTGTATCTAATTCGAGATGTTATCGCGCTGTTTTTTGTGGCTATTTTAGTTATGGCGGCCATAGAGCCGTCGGTCAATTGGCTGCAAGGGAGAAAAATTCCCAGATCGCTATCCGTTTTAACAGTTTATATTGTTCTGTTTTTAATCTTGGGGATTTCGGCTTCATTTTTGGCTCCAGCTCTAATTTCCCAGTTTAAAGATTTTTCCCAAGATCTTCCTGCTTATTCTGAGAAAGTAGCCGGCGCTTTCAGCAGAGTTAAAAACTTTACGGAATCGCAAGGGTTTAATTTTAACACCCAGAATTTTTTGGAAAATTTGAGCGAAAGCTTGAGCCAGTCTTCGGCCAAAATATTTTCTACGACGGTGGGAGTTTTTTCAGGTTTTCTTTCCTTTGTTGTAATTTTCTCGGTGGCTTTTTATATGTCCGTGAAAGAGAAAGGGATGGAGAAATTTCTAAAATCAATTACTCCCGGCGGATACAAAAAACAGGTTGTTTCCGTGGCGGAAAAAATAAAAGCTAAAATAGGAAGATGGATGGTGGGGCAGTTATTTCTGATGTTTGTTATTTTTATTCTTGATTTTATAGCGCTGTATTTGATAGGTGTCCCTTATGCTTTAATATTGGCTATAATAGGAGGATTGTTGGAAATTATTCCTTACTTAGGTCCCATTATCGCGACCATTCTGGCGACGCTGGTTGGATTTTTAATTTCTCCCGCCAAGGGATTATTAGTGCTGTTATTTTATATCCTGATTCAACAAGCTGAAAATCATATCATAACTCCCCAGATAATGAAAAAAGCCGTCGGGCTTAATCCAGTGGCTGTTATTTTGGCGCTTTTAATCGGAGTAAAAGTGGCGGGAGTGCTGGGAGCTATTTTGGCGGTTCCGACAGCTACGGCTATCGGAGTTATCGCGGAATATTTAATAGCCAAAAAAGATTACGCTAAATTAGCAAAAGGAAAATAGCTAAAACAGAAAAGATAATATCATTTGCGGCATTTCTTAAATTCCATTGGCTTTCCGGAGAATTGGATGGGAATTTATGAACCCACTTATGAAGCTGATAAGGTTTTTTTAAAAATTCAACATTAAATTTCCAATACAATAAAGTGAGTAAATCGGGAAACATAGAAAAAAACGCTCCCAGTAAAATCAGAAACACTTGCCATAAATCAAAGTTTTTAAAAAATATAACCGCTCCGATTATTCCTAATCCTGTAGCAATATCCAATGCGACTTTCCAGTAATTATCGCGAAAAGGCATTTGCTTATTTAAATATTCGCCATGGCGAAAATGGTCCATAATATAGTGGAGCGGAATGACAAGGGCGATAATCAGCCAAGGATTATTTAAATTTTTTCCAATAACCGCTCCGGCAAGAGCGTGAGTTGTTAAAATCATATGTTATATATAGTAGCTACTCCCATTGGCAATCTCAAAGATATTACTTTGAGAGCTTTGGAGATTTTTAAAAAAGTTGATTTAATCGCTTGCGAAGATACCAGAGTGGCTAAGAAACTGTTAAATCATTATGACATAAAAACTTCCTTAATATCTTATCATCAGCACAGCAAAACAACAAGAATAGATTATTTAATTGATAAACTAAAAAAGGGACAAAACATTGCTTTAGTGACGGACGCGGGAACTCCGGGAATTTCCGATCCGGGAGGCAAGCTGATTGAAGAGGCGGTGAAAAACGATATTGAAGTTATTCCCGTTCCGGGAGTGTCAGCGTTGCCAGCTTTAATCAGCGTCGCCGGGATTAACCTGCAAAAATTTGTATTTTTAGGATTTCCTCCGCATAAAAAAGGAAGAGAAACTTTTTTCAAGGAAGCAAAAAAAAGTAATTTGCCGGTAATTTTTTTTGAGTCGCGTTATAGAATTTTTAAAGCGCTCAAGACGCTTGAAAATTCTCAAGTAATTGTCGGGAGGGAACTGACAAAGATGCACGAAGAAATTATTCGCGGAAGCGCCGAAGAAGTTTTGGAATATTTTGAAAATAATCCGGAAAAAGTAAGAGGAGAATTCGCGGTTATTGTTAAAGGCGTTAAACAATAAATAAATTAAAAATTTTATGAAAAACAAATTTTATATCACTACTCCTATATATTACGCAAATGCCAAGCCGCATATAGGGCATGCTTACACAACTGTGGCGGCGGATATTTTAGCGCGCTGGAATAGGCAACAGCGTAAAAAAACTTTTCTGCTTACGGGAACGGATGAATATGGATTAAAAATCCAGAAAAAGACCGAAGAAGCCGGGAAAGATTCTCAGCAGTTCGTGGATGAAATCGCGGAAGAATTTAAAAGTTTATGCGAGAAGTTGAATATAAACTACGATAATTTTATCCGCACCACTGACAAAAAGCATAAAGAAACAGTCCAAAAAGTTTTGCAATTGTTATACGATAAAGGCTTGATCTATAAAGGAACTTATGAAGGATTATATTGTGTTGGATGCGAACAGTTTAAAAATAAAAGCGATTTGGTGGACGGAAAATGTCCGGAACATAACATTAAACCGGAAATAATAAAAGAGGAAAGCTATCTTTTGAAAATGGAAGAAGTCCAATCACAGCTGACTGAAAAAATAAAAAGCGATGAATTTAAAATTGGTCCGGAAAAATACAAAAGAGAAATCCTTTCTTTTTTGGAAAGACAGAAATTGCAGGATGTTTCCATTTCCAGAAAAAATGTTTCTTGGGGGATCCCGCTTCCTTTTGATAAAAATTATACCACCTATGTTTGGGTGGATGCTTTTCTGAATTATTTAACGGGGGTTGGGTGGAATGGTTCTCTCCCTTTGGAAAAGGGAGAGTTAGAGAGGGATTTGAAGAATAATGTAGTGGATGAAAGTAATATTTTACAAAGTAAAGAATCTTTCAAATCCCCCCGGTCCCCTTTTCTAAAGGGGGAGAATCTAGGATTTTGGCCGCCGGATATTCAGCTTATTGGAAAAGATATTTTAAGAATGCATGCCACTATGTGGCCGATCATGCTTTTGCATCTCGGAATTGAATTACCACGGGAATTATTTGTTCACGGGCATATTTTATCGGAAGGCAAAAAAATGAGCAAGACGCTGGGCAATGTTATAGGTATAGATGAAATGCTGGAAAAATTCGGGACGGACGGAACACGCTATCTTTTAATGAGCGCGGGATCATTCGGAGAAGATATTGATATGACAATGGAAAGAATGGTTGAAAAATACAATGCTGATTTGGCGAACGGGTTGGGAAATCTGATTTCACGAGTAGTGAAGCTCATGGAACATGGAACATGGAATATGAAACATAAAACAATAAATAATGAACAATTTTCAAAAAAAATTGATGAGCTGGAACTGGACAAAGCATTGAATTATGTTTGGAATATTGTGCGCGAGGACAATAAATATATTGAAGATGCTAAACCTTGGGAATTGGCTAAGGATGAAAGTAAAAAAGAGGAGTTTAGAAAAGTAATACAGAAACTAGTTGATGATTTAAGTTTAATAGCGGAATTTTTGAAACCTTTTATGTCTGAGACTGCGGAGAAGATCAAAAAGGCGCTGAAGACTGAAAGGCTTAACGAAGTTTTATTTAAAAGAATAAAATAATCGCAACAAAGTTTATAAAGATAATTATAACGGCAGAACCATTCCTATATATTGATATATGGGAACAGTCATAATTAAATTCAGAAGTTTAAATTTATTCCCAATTGCTTTAAGGCGAAGTTATAGAAAATCAAAATTGCTCCTACAAAAAATAAAAGAATTATAAAACGGTGTTTTAGTTTATGCTTTTTGTGTTTTTTTCTGTCTGAATGCCTGATAGAATTTATCAACTCATCTCCAAAATAAACAGAAAGGAAAGTGCCAAGCAAGGAAAGAAAAATTATTCCCCAAAAAGGGAATGGCTGTTCCAGGATATGTCTGAACAATTTAAGCGCGATTGTTTTTTGATAAACTTCGGGAGAAGTAAAGAAAAAATATAAATTTAAAGAGATAGCGGCAATCCACACAATACTTTCGGAAATTACCATTTTAATTCCGGAAATAATTCTAATAGGAAAATCCAAAATAAATCCCGCGTCGGCTATAGGAGTGCAAAGGACAAAAAATGACCAAGTGAGCCCGGCTGTTTCAATTCCTGATTTTGCGCCAAAATGGAAAATTAACCATAGCAGATAAGCTATAAATATAAGAGCGATGACTAAAAATTTTAATAAAGCGTGACGCTTTGTTTCATGCAGAAAATATTCGGATTTTTTAATAAAATTGATCATGTTGATTACAGTATAGAATATTTTAAAGATTATGTTAATTGACACTCACGCCCATTTGAATTTTAAGAATTTCAATAAAGACCGCGATGAAGCAATCTCGCGGGCTTTTCAAAGCGGGGTAAAAAAGATAATTAACATCGGGACGGATTTGAAAGAGAGCAAGGCGTCTGTCAAGCTGGCGGAAAAATATGAAAATGTTTACGCGGCGGTCGGAATGCACCCGACTAGTCTTGTAACTCAAAACTCAAAGCTCAAAACTCAAATTGAAAAATTGAGAAAGTTAGCGGAGAATAAAAAGGTGGTGGCGATTGGGGAGATCGGATTGGACTATTATCATGTGGTATGTAGCATGAAGTATGGAGCAAGGGGAATTGAAAAGGTTAGAAAAAGACAGAAAGAAGGATTTATTGGACAGTTGGAATTGGCGAAAGAATTAAATTTGCCGGTTATTATTCATTGTCGGGCGTCGGAACAAAATCCGGCGGACGCTTATGAGGATGTGTATGCCATTCTGAGTGAGAACGAAGAATCCCGAAATAATATCGCTAGTGTTAATAGAACGGGATCCCTCGGCAAGCTCGGGATGACCAAATTAGTTTTTCATTGCTATAGCGGTGATTTGGAATTCACCAAGAAATTATTAAAGCATAAAAACATACATTTTTCTTTTACCGGCAATATCACTTACAAAACAAAAAAAGAAATTCAGGGAACGGAAAAAGATATAGCCGAGATAATAAAAATTATTCCGCTGGAAAGAATTATGCTGGAAACGGACTGCCCGTTTTTAGCGCCCCAAAAATTTCGGGGAAAAAGAAACGAACCGGCATATGTAAAATACACTGCTGAAAAATTAGCCGAGATTAAGAGAATCAGTTTTGAAGAAGTGGAAAAAATAACCACCCAAAATGCCGAAAATTTTTTTGGAATCTAGTTAAAATTGAAACGGTAAAATATATCCATATAACCACATAAGGACATATCATATATCATAATATTAATTTGATTTGGTGCTGTAAGTTTTAAGTTCCAGGCATTTAAGCTGTGAAAATTCAATTTTTCTTATTGACTTTTCTAAAATTGGGCGATAGAATTGAATGTGTTAAAGATGAAAAAAGAAAATTTGAAAAATAAAAGAAAGATTCCCGATCAGGTCGGGAATGACATATGGAAGGTCGGGAATGATGTGCGGAAAGCAGATAGGCGATGGTCGGTTATTTCTTTGGCTTGGGAGTTGGGATATCTAATAACCATTCCCATAGTTTTGCTGGCTTTTGGCGGAAAATTATTAGACGACAAATTAAATACTTCCCCATGGATGTTATTAACGGGAATTATAATTTCAATAATAATTACCAGCTGGCTGGTTTATAAGAAGGTGAACGCGGTAATCAGTAATTGAGAGTTTATTATTAGTTGTAAAAAAATTTTAGAATTATTTGGGGTCTTTCTTTATGTCATTCCGGAATTTTTTGAGCAGTAGCGAAAAAAATATCCGGAATCTACGCTTTCATTCATCTCAGACTTAAAGATTCTAATAATTCTAGATTCCGGATATTTTTTCTTCCACTTCCTGCCTGCCGGCAGGCAGGCGTTCCAGAAAAAATTTCGGAATGACAAATAGGGAGTAAGCGATAAAAATCACAAGCAATGAAGCGGAATTTAATAGATTAGGCTTATGGAAATATCATTAATACCAGAAGTAATTTTTAATATAGGAAGTTTCCCGGTTACCAATACGGTTTTGATGACCGCTTTTATTGCCATTCTTATAATTATTGGAGCGTGGCTGGTAAAAAAAAGAATATCTTTAATTCCCAAAGGCTTTCAAAATATTATAGAAATTGTTTTGGAGACTCTTTTGAATTTAGTGGACAGCGTTACTCAAGACAGAAAGCAGGCCAAAAAGTTTTTTCCGTTAGTAGCCACCATTTTTATTTTCGTCATTCTTTCCAACTGGATTGAACTTATTCCCGGATTGGGAACTATCGGAGTGGAGCAGGAGCATCATGGGGAAACGATGCTGGCGCCTTTTATCAGAAGCAACAGCGCTGATCTGAATGTTACTTTGGCGATTGCTCTTATTTCGGTTTCAGCCGCCCAGTTAGCCGGAGTGACAGCGCTGGGGTTTAAAAAATATCTGGGAAAATTTTTCGTGAATCCTTTTAAGAAACCTTATTTTATCGGAAGTTTTGTCGGAGGGCTTGAATTAATTTCAGAGTTTGCTAAAATAATATCGTTCTCCTTTCGTTTGTTTGGAAATATTTTCGCGGGGGAGGTTCTGCTCACGGTAATGCTGATGCTGGTTCCTTATATTATTCCTCTTCCGTTTTTGTTTTTGGAAATTTTCGTGGGATTTATACAGGCCTTGGTGTTCGCTATGTTGACATTGGTGTTTATGAAAATGGCGACGGCGGAGGTCGCGCATTAAAATTTATTTTGGGAATTGCGGAAACATTCTTTGTCATTCCCGACTTGATCGGGAATCCAGGATGAAACTGCGAACTTCAGAAATTACTCTGGATTCCCGCTTTCGCGGGAATGACATACAAAGTTTAAAATTAATAATCTAATAAATTTAACAATAAAAAAATATGGGAACAGAAGAAACAAAGGCGGTTGTAGAAGGAGCGCTTAATAATATAGAATCCGCCAAGGTGATAGGCGCGGCGATCGCCATGGGATTTGGCGCAATCGGACCCGGCATCGGCATTGGACTTTTAACCGCCAAAGCGCTGGAAGCTATCGGACGCAATCCGGAAACAGCTTCCAAAGTGCAGACCGTGATGATTCTAGGTATTGCTTTCGCGGAAGCCATTGCCATCTACGCGCTGGTAATAGCTTTGATTGTTTTGTTTGGGTAAGATTGTTTTAGCTCCTCCTTTGGGCAGCATTCGCGGGGGATTTGAAAACTTCTAATTTATTCCTTGCGATTGTCATTTTCTAACTCTTTCAAATCCCCCTGCTTGCTCCACTCACTTTCCCCCTTTTCCAAAGGGGGAGGTCATTAAACCATTTTTCATAAGATATTTTTTAATTTTGATATGGAACTGCTTTCAAATCTGGGAATAAATGGAAAATTGCTGTTGGCTCAAATAGTGAATTTTTTTATTTTACTTTATATTTTAAAAAGATTTGCCTACAAACCTATCTTGAAAGTGTTGGATGACAGAAAAGAAAAAATAGAAAAAGGATTGCAGGACGCTGAAAAGGCTAAAAATAAGCTGGGAGAAATGGAAGAAAAAGAAAAGAAAATCTTATTAACTGCCAGAAAGGAAGCTCAAAAAATAGTAGATTCAGCGGAGGAAATTGCCAAGAAAAACAAGGAGGAAATAATAATTGAATCCAAATCACAGGCGGAGAAAATTTTATCCGACACAGAAAAGAAGATAGAAGAAGAAAAAAATAAAATGCTGGGAGAAGTAAAATCTGAAATGGCGGAGCTGGTGTCTTTAGCAACAGAGAAAGTGATTGGGGAGAAAATGGATGAAGAAAAAGATAGGGAGATAATAGAACAAGCCATAAGCCATAAGCCATAAGCCATAAGCCATAAGCCATAAGCCATAAGCCATACATTTTTATGAAAATTTCAGCCAAACAATACGCGCAGGCTTTATATGATTTAACTGGTGGCAAAAGCGAGGCGGATGTTGGTGGCGTGATAATAAAATTCGCGGAGGAATTAAAAAGAGGCGGCCAGTTAAAATTGACTAATAAAATTATTGAAAAGTTTAATGAAATTTGGAACGAACAAAACGGAATTATAGAAGCGGAAGTTGTTAGCGCGCGCGGATTGGAAAGTTACCAAGTTTGCAAAGCAGAAAATTATATTAAAGAAAAATACAAAGCAAAAAAAGTAGTTTTAAAAAATAGAGTTGATGGAAATATAAAGGGCGGAATTATTATAAAAGTAGGCGATGAGATAATGGATGGAAGTGTGGCAGGAAAGTTGCGAAAATTAAAAGAAAATTTGAGAAAATAATAATAAATGAAAAAATATGTCAAGTCAAAAAGATTACATAATTGAACAGCTTAAAAAACAAGTTGAAGGAATTAAAACGGAAACCAAAACGGAAAAAGTCGGGACAGTGGTTGAGATAGGGGACGGCGTGGCTAAAATTTCCGGATTATCCGACGCTATGGCGTCAGAAATGCTGGAATTTACCACAACACGGACTGACGCGGATTCCGCGCGGACTGATACGGAAAAAACAATTTTGGGAGTGGCTCTCAATTTGGAAGAAGATCAAGTGGGAGCGATGGTATTGGGGGATTACAAGGGAATAAAAGAAGGAGATGAAGTAAAATCAACCGGACGAATTCTTTCAGTTCCAGTGGCGGAAAAAATGATCGGACGAGTGGTTAATCCCTTGGGATTCGCGATTGATGGTAAAGAAGAAATAAAATCGGATAAGTTTTACCCGATTGAAAAAAATGCTCCGGGAGTAATTGCCAGAAAATCGGTTTATCAGCCGGTGCAGACCGGAATTAAAGCTATTGACGCTATGATTCCTATCGGGCGGGGACAGAGAGAGCTGATTATCGGCGATCGTCAAACGGGAAAAACGGCTATTGCTATTGATGCGATTATAAATCAGTCCGGCGAAGATGTGGTTTGCATTTATGTAGCCATTGGACAAAAAGAATCAAAAGTAGCCAGAATTGTGGCTGAATTAGAAAAGAACGGAGCTATGGAGCACACGATTGTAGTAGTGGCCGGGGCGTCTGATCCGGCTTCTTTTTCATTTATCGCTCCTTACGCCGGATGTGCTATCGGAGAATATTTTATGGATCAGGGTAAAGATGTTTTGATAGTGTATGATGATTTGTCAAAGCACGCTTGGGCGTATCGCCAGATCTCGCTTATTCTCAAACGGCCGCCGGGACGGGAAGCTTATCCGGGAGATATTTTTTAT
Organism: bacterium; assembly: GCA_021159185.1. Lineage (GTDB taxonomy): Bacteria > Patescibacteriota > Minisyncoccia > Moranbacterales > UBA9337 > M55B143. The sequence goes on along the minus strand of JAGGSH010000012.1, from coordinate 49,321 downwards.
CTCCATTCCCGTCTGCTGGAAAGAAGCGCTAAACTTAACGATGATTTGGGCGGAGGTTCTATTACCGCGCTTCCCATTATTGAAACTCAGGCGGGAGATGTGAGCGCTTACATTCCCACTAATGTTATTTCTATTACCGACGGACAAATTTATTTGGAATCCGATTTATTCTATAAAGGCATAAGGCCGGCTCTTAATGTGGGCTTGAGCGTTTCACGAGTAGGCTCGGCGGCGCAAATCAAAGCTATGAAAAAGGTGGCGGGAAAATTGAGATTGGACTTAGCGCAGTTCAGAGAACTGGAAGCTTTTGCCCAATTTGGATCGGACTTGGACGAAAAAACCAGAAAGCAAATAGAAAGAGGAAAAAGAACGGTAGAAGTTTTAAAACAAGCGCAGTATGAACCGATATCGGTGGAGAATCAAGTGGCTGTTTTATACGCATTAACGCAGGGATATATTGATGATGTAAAGGCGGAAAAAGTTTCCGACTGGGAGAGAGATTTTCATAAATATTTGAAATCCACCCACAAAGAAACGCTGGATTTAATTAAAAAAGAGCAAGATTTAACTGATAAAGTTGTTAAGAAATTAAAGAAAGCGATTGAAGGGTTTAAGGAGATTTATCAGGGATAATTTATGTCAAACGGAAAAGATATTAAAAGGCGGATAAAGTCTATAAAAAACACCGGCAAAATAACGCGGGCGATGGAAATGGTGTCGGCTGTTAAAATGAGAAAAGCGACAGAAAGTGTTTTGCGAATTCGCCCTTACGCCCATAGTGCTTGGAGCGTATTGGGTAATTTAGCCAGAGCTTTCGGGGAGTATGAATCCGGGCTCTTGGAAGCGAGAGAGGTAAAAAATATTTTAGCCATAATCATCACATCCAATAGAGGACTTTGTGGATCGTTTAACGCGCAAGTTATTAAAAAAGTCAAAGAAGAAATAAATAATCCGAAAGAGTTAAAAATCAATAGAATAGGAGATAAAAAAATTAAGTCAAGTGTTTCTGATAAAGAATTAGCAATAGATTTTATAACCGTAGGAAAAAAAGGCGAAAGTCTGGCGCGGAAACTGGGAAAAAATATTGTCGCTTCTTTCCCGGAGCTAACCTACCTTCCTGATATTGAGAGCGTGCGGCCATTGTCAAAAATGGTTATAGATGAATATCTAGCCAAAAAATATGATAAGGCCGTGATTGTTTATACTGATTATGTTTCCACAATGGTTCAGCAAACTAAAATAAGACAAATTTTACCCATAAGCAAAACTGATCTGGAAAAACAAATTTCTGAAATGAGTGATTCAACTAAAGAGCGTAAATTAGATGAACCGGAGTCTGAATATAAAGTGGAGCCTAATCCGAAAGAAGTGCTTACTCACATTTTCCCAAGGCTTATTGAAATGCAGATTTACCACGCGATTTTAGAATCTAACGCGTCCAAAGAATCAGCGCGGATGGTGGCGATGAGGAACGCGACGGAAGCAGCCGGTGAAATGTCAGAAGGATTAAATCTGGCGTACAATCAAATCAGGCAAATGAAAATTACCCAAGAAATCGCGGAAATCAGCGCGGGACGAGCGGCGCTAGAATAATAAATAATTTAAAATTTGAAATAATATGATAAACAAAGGAAAAATAACAAGAGTAATTGGACCTGTGGTAGATGTGGAATTTTCCGCCAGTTCGGCGGATGAAGATGGAAATCTTCCCCTAATTTATAACGCGCTGGAAATAAAACTTTCTGGCGAACAGTCCGCTGAAAAACTAGTTCTGGAAACTCATCAGCATTTAGGGGGGGGTAAAGTGAGATCTATCGCTATGGGTTCCACTGACGGGCTAAGGCGAGGCATGGAAGTCACGGATACGGGAGCGCCAATTAAAGTTCCAGTCGGAAAAGAAACTTTAGGCAGGATGTTTAATCTTTTAGGCGACTCTATTGACGGCGGAGAAAAAATAGCCGCGAAAAAATATGATCCCATCCACAAAAACGCGCCCAAGTTTGAAGACCAGTCAACGGAAGCGGAGATTTTTGAAACCGGAATAAAAGTTATAGATCTCATTTGCCCTTTCATTAAAGGGGGAAAAGTAGGGCTATTTGGCGGAGCCGGAGTGGGAAAAACGGTTGTTATCCAAGAGCTTATCAGGAATATTGCCCGGGAGCATGGCGGTTACTCCATTTTTGCCGGAGTGGGAGAAAGAACTCGCGAGGGGAATGACTTATATTATGAAATGAAAGAATCCGGAGTGCTGGATAAGACCGCCTTAGTTTTCGGGCAAATGAACGAACCGCCGGGAGCGCGCCAGCGCGTGGCATTGTCAGCTCTTACTATGGCGGAACATTTCCGTGACCGGGAGCATAAAGATGTCCTTTTTTTCATTGATAATATTTTCAGGTTTACCCAAGCTGGATCCGAGGTGTCAGCGTTGCTGGGGCGAATTCCTTCCGCGGTGGGTTACCAGCCGACTTTGGCGGAAGAAATGGGACAGCTTCAGGAAAGAATCACTTCCACCAAAAAAGGATCAATAACTTCGGTGCAAGCAGTCTATGTTCCGGCGGACGATTTAACCGATCCGGCGCCGGCGACTACTTTCGGCCATCTTGATTCAACAGTGGTTTTATCGCGGAATTTAGCGGAATTGGGGATTTATCCGGCAGTGGATCCGTTGGATTCGGCTTCTACCATTTTAGATCCGAATATCGTTGGACAAGAGCATTACGAAGCAGCTCGCGGCGTGCAAAAAGTCCTTCAGAGATATAAAGATTTGCAGGATATTATCGCTATATTAGGAATGGAAGAATTATCCGATGAAGATAAAATCGCGGTATCCCGCGCCAGAAAAATCCAGAAGTTTTTGTCTCAACCGTTCTTTGTGGCAGAGCAATTTACCGGAACTCCAGGAAAATATGTAAAACTTGCTGACACAGTAAGAGGATTTAAAATGATTTTGGACGGCAAGCTGGATGATATCGGCGAACAAGAATTTTATATGAAAGGCTCGGTAGAAGAAGTAAGCAGTAAGAAGTAAGCGACAAGCGGTATGAATATAAAATTCAAAATTACCACCCCCGAAAAAACGGTTTATGAAGATGAAATTTATCAAGCTACTTTGCCGGTGGCGGACGGAGAAGTGACGATTCTGCCGAACCATCGGTCATATATTGCGTTCTTAAAATCGGGAGAAATTATCTTAAAGAAAAAAAACGAGGAAAAAGAAATTGATTTGGCGATTTCCGGCGGGTTCATAGAATTTCATAATAATGAACTGATAGTTTTAGCCGATACGGCGGAAAGAGCGGAAGAAATTGATTTGGAGAGAGCGGAAGAAGCCAAAAAAAGAGCGGAAGATATTAAAAAACAGAGAGTGTCAATGGACGAAGTGGAATACGCCCGTGTGGCGGCGATGTTGGAAAAAGAATTGGCGCGCGTGAAGGTAGCCAAACGATATTTAAAAAAATAAGAGTATGGCGCGGAAAGGAGCTAAAAAAATCGCGGAAGAAAATTTTAAACGCTGGAATGAAGCGTTGCGAACGAAGAATTCTCGTAAAGTAGCGGAATTATACAGCGCTAAAAATGCTTTTCTGCCCACTTTAAGCGGCGATTTTAAAAAAGGTTTAAGCGGCGCTGAAGAATATTTTAAGCATTTTTTGCAAAAGGGTCCAGTAAGCCGAGTCGTTAAATCGGAAGCCCAGATATCCGAAGACGGAAAAACTTTAATATATTCCGGAATGTATGATTTTAAAATGGGGAAAAATGGCAATCGCGAAATTATTCGGGCGAGATTTACTTTTGTCTGGCAAAAAAATAAAAACGGCGAGTGGAAAATCATTCATCACCATTCGTCATTAAAGCCGAAGTAATTTTTTCAGATTTATAAAATCGGTATTTCCTAAATGAATTATAAAACCGCTGGTATTTAACTTGCGATTTTTTATTTTTCTTATTCTTTGTTATAATTAAAGCAGTTAAAAATGTAATCAATAAAATAAATTTATGAACGAGAAAATCAAAAGATGGTTAAAAATAGTGGGGATAATTATTGGGGCGCTGCTGTTTTACGGAGTCTTTAACTTATTTTACGGCGATATCTCTAATAAAGCGGCTTATAATTTCAAAGAGAAGCCGAATAAATTATTGCAAGGCGTTAATTTGGCAAAACCTTCCAAAATTCCGGCGCCTGAGATGAGAGAAACCAAAATGGAAGATTCAATAAAATTAAGAAGCGCCGCGGACGGCGGCAAGGATGAATTTCAAGGCAAGCGCGTGATAAAAAATGGAGACCTTTCATTGAAAGTGGCGAAAACTGAAGAGTCCGCCAAAAAGATTTCAGAAATTGCTAAATCTAAAGGAGGAGAAGTCTTTTCATCCAGGTTTTATGAAAGTATCGGGGGTTTAAAAAGCGGAACAATAACGGTAAAAGTTCCAGTGGATAAATTTGAAGAAACCATAGAAGCGATTAAAAAGGTAGCTACGCAAGTAGTCAGTGAATCAACTACGGGCAAAGACGTGACGGAGCAATACGCCGATCTCCAAGCGCAGCTAAAAAATAAGCGGGCGGAAGAACAAGCTTTTGTCAAAATTTTAGACCGAGCGGGAAAAATTGAAGATGTGCTAAAAGTTACCAAAGAGATCTCAAGAGTAAGAGGGGAAATTGAAAGGCTGGAAGGGAGGATAAAATATCTGGAATCCCAAACAAATATGTCAATCATCACCGTGAATTTAAGCGAGGATGTGGAAATATCTCCGGTTGGCGAAGGCTGGCGGCCGTGGCAAGCGGTGAAAAGTTCAGTCAAGACTTTAATTAAAAACACGCAAAGTTTCATTGACAGCCTGATTTATTTTATTATCGTAAAAATTCCTTCTATTGCCGCGTTTTTACTGATTTTGTGGATAATTTATTGGATTGGGAAGAAAATTTACAGAAAAATAAGAACTTAAAATTAAAAAGGAAAATTGGGATAGAGTAGTAATCAGTCTAGCTATGCTAGATCTGGCACGGCTGGATAACTAGTAATCAGTAACTAGGTAATGGTAAAATATAACTTTTCAAAAATAGAGCGGAAATGGAGAAAATATTGGGAGGAAAAGGGGCTTTATAAAACCAAAGGAAATAAGAAGAAGCCGAAGTATTATATTTTGGATATGTTTCCGTATCCTTCGGGAGACGGTTTGCATATGGGGCATACGGAATCTTACACGGCTTCGGATATAATTTACCGCTTTAAAAAACTGCAGGGATATGATGTTTTGCATCGGCAAGGATTTGATTCTTTCGGTTTGCCGGCGGAAAATTACGCGATTAAAACCGGCGTTCATCCAAAAAAAACTACCGAAAAGAACATAAAAAATTACATTAAGCAGATGAAAATGCTGGGATTTGGCTATGACTTTTCAAATTTAATCCGAACTTCCAGCCCGTCTTATTATAAATGGACCCAATGGATTTTCGGCAAATTTTTTGAGAATGGATTAGTTAAGAGAAAAACCGATGAAATCAATTGGTGCCCATCTTGCCAGACGGTGATTGCCAATGAACAGGTAGCAGATGGAAAGTGCGAGCGGTGCAAAACGAAAATTAAACAAAAAGAAGTTCCGGGTTGGTTTTTTAAAATTACCGGATTTGCCGAGGATTTAATTAAGGATTTAGATAAAGTTGACTGGCCGGAAGCGACTAAGAAAAACCAGAGAGCGTGGATTGGCAAAAGTGAAGGAGCAATTATAAAATTTCAAATTATTTCAAAATCCAAATTATCCAAATCAAACCCAAAATCCAAAATTCAAAAGAATGAAAATTTCATTAAAGTTTTTACAACCAGACCAGACACGCTTTTCGGGGCGACTTATTTAGTGTTGGCGCCGGAACATAAATTTGTCGCTTCACTCCCCGAGAATAATGATTTAATGATTAGGAATCACGAGGATGTAAAAAGATATATTGAGCGAGCGAAAAACAAAACAGAAATGGAGCGATTGGAAAGCAAAGAAAAAACAGGCGTTAAATTAGAGGGATTAGTTGCTATAAATCCGGCTAATGGTGAGAAGATTCCAATTTTTACAGCGGATTATGTTTTGGGCGGTTACGGTACCGGCGCGATTATGGCAGTTCCGGCGCACGATGAAAGGGATTTTGAGTTTGCGAAAAAATATAATTTGCCGGTTAGAGAGGTGATTGAATCAGAGAATAAGGAACAGAGAACAAGGAACAGAGAACAAGGAACAAGGAACAGTAAAGAAGATTGTGAAGTTTATGTCGGTTCCGGAATTTTAATCAATTCCGGCAAATTTGACGGAATGGATAGCGAGGAAGCGAAGAGGGCAATTACGGAATTTATTGGCGGGAAGATGACGATGAATTATCGCTTGCGAGATTGGTCAATTTCCCGCCAGCGATATTGGGGTTGTCCGATCCCGATTGTTTATTCTCCGGAAGGAGAAGCGAAATTTGTCGGCGAGGAAAATTTGCCGTGGTTGCTGCCGGAGGATGTTAATTTCACGCCAACTGGCGAAGCGCCGTTAGCGAAGTCTAAAGAATTAAAAAAACGAACAGAGAAAATTTTTGGCAAAGGATGGACGCCGGAAGCGGACACGATGGACACCTTTGTGGATTCTTCCTGGTATTTCTTGCGTTATCCGGATACGGAGAATGAAAAAGAATTTTGTTCAAAAGAAAAATTAAAACGCTGGCTGCCAGTGGATTTATATATCGGCGGGGCGGAGCATACTTATATGCATCTTTTATACGCGCGCTTTTTCGTGAAAGCGATGCACGGGATGGGATTATTGGAGTTTGATGAACCCTTCATAAAACTTCGCCATCAAGGAATGGTTTTGGATAAAAACGGAGTGAAGATGAGCAAGTCCAAGGGTAATGTGGTTAATCCTAATGATATGGTTAAAAAATTCGGCGCGGATGCTACTAGAATGTATATGATGTTCGCCGGACCGTTGGAGGAGGATGTAACATGGAATGAAGAAGGGGTAAAGGGAGTTTATCGGTTTCTGGAAAAGATTTATAATCTTTTCCAAAATTTTAAGTTTCCGACTTCCAATGCGTCCAAAGAGTTGTCAAGATTATTGCACAAGACCATCAAGGGCGTGACAGAAGATGTTGAGGGATTGAAATTTAATACGGCGATCAGTAAATTGATGATTTTTATAAATGAATGCCCCAGGCACAAAGTACTGCCGAGGGAAGCGATGGAGAAATTTTTGATTTTGCTTTCGCCGTTTGCTCCGTTTATCGCCGAAGAGTTGTTTAACGCCTTAAAATCTTCCCCTAGCTCTCCCTTTAAGAAAGGGGGAGAACCGGTGGAATCAATTTTTAACCAAAAATGGCCAAAATATGATCCGGATATGGTTAAGGATGAGATGATTGAAATAGTGGCGCAAGTTAACGGGAAAGTGCGGGATAAAATTCAAGCGCCGGCGGATATTTCCGAAGAAGAAGCCAAGGAAAAAGTTTTAGCCAGTGAAAAAATCCAGAAGCACATTGGCGGAAAAGAAATTAAGAAGATTATTTTTATAAAGGGGCGGTTGGTTAATATTGTGGTTTAAGCGGAACGGTATCCGCTAAAGGCGGATTTATTGTCTGGACGAAATTAAAATTTCGAAAGACAATAAAAAAACCGCCATCAAGCTCAAAGTTCAAGCGAGATGGCAGGTTGGATTATCACGACATTAAAATTAAAAAATATAATGCCCACGGGAGCGCGAAGACAAACGCGCATCCTATTCCGGCTTTGGCGAAAGCCAGCCAGAATTGTTTAAGGTTATAGTCTTTAAAAACAGTTTTATGGAGGAACACTCCTCCTCCCAGAGAAATTACTAAAAAGAACAATATACTACTCATGGCTATCTCCTCTTGTTGTTAATATTTTTTTTGTATCGTTCATCATACTCTAATTTTTTAATTTTGTCAAGCGTTTTCAATGGAAATTATTCAATCAGTATTCTTAGGATTTATACAAGGCGCTAGCGAGTTCTTGCCCATTTCTTCATCGGGGCATTTAATTATTGCGCCCTGGATTTTTAGTTGGAAAGATCCCGGGCTGGCTTTTGATGTGGCTTTGCATTTCGGAACATTGTTAGCGGTAATAGCGTATTTTTGGAAAGAATGGATGATTATATTTAAGCTCGCGTTTAAAAAAGGCTACAAACTACCTGCCTACCGGACAGGCAGGCAAACTACCTGCCTACCGGACAGGCAGGCAAACTACAAATTACAATCCAACTTTCTTTGGATAATAATTATCGCGACCATTCCCGGAGTTTTAGCGGGATTGTTTTTGGAAAATTTAGCGGAAACGGTTTTTCGCAATCCGTTACTAATCGCTTTTAATTTATTTTTCTGGGGACTAATCCTGTTTTTAGCCGATGGGCATTTTAAACATAGCAGAAATTTAAAAAAAATAAATTTTATGGACGGAATTTTAATCGGTCTGGCGCAGGCGCTGGCAATTGTTCCGGGAACTTCCCGTTCCGGAATTACTATCACGGCGGGATTGGCGAGGGGATTGGACAGAGTAACTTCAGCGCGCTTTTCCTTTTTAATGCTCACGCCAATTGTTTTCGGCGCCAGCCTTTTAAAATTTGAAGAACTAATTTCCGGCTTTGATTTAGCTATGGCGCTGGGAATTATTTGTTCGGCCATTAGCGGTTATCTAGCCATAAAATATTTGATTAAATTTGTTGAAAAATCCAATTACAAAATCTTCTTTTGGTATAGGCTGGCATTAGCAACGCTGATAATAATTTTTTACGCGACAATAAAGCGATAATTTATTTGATTGTAAAAATCGTGCTATAATAATTGTATAGAAAATGCGTAAATAAAAAATAGAAATGAAAAAAAATCAGCCAATTATTGAAGTCCAAAATCTTCGGGTTATTTATAATCAGGGAGAATCCAATGAAGTTCGTTCCTTGGAAGATATAAATTTAGATATATATTCTCATGAGTATATTATAATTTACGGTCCCTCCGGTTGCGGCAAATCAACCCTGCTGTACTCTATCGCGGGACTTCAAGCTCCGACTTATGGCGAGGTCACCATAGAAGATAAAAAAATATCCCAAATGAGCAATAAGGATAAGGTGGCTCTTCATCAGGTCGGAACGGGAATGATTTTTCAATCTTTTCATCTCATCCCATCTTTAAATGTCATAGATAATGTCTGTATTCCTAAATCATTTCGCGGGGAAAAAAGAAAATTACGAAACAAAGAAGGGATGAAATTGCTTCAGCGTTTCAGTATTAGCGAACAGTTTGAGAAGTTTCCCAGCCAGCTTTCAGGGGGGCAAAAACAGAGAGTGGCAATCGCGCGGGCGCTGGCTAATGATCCCCAAGTGATTTTAGCGGATGAGCCGGTGGGGAATTTGGATAGTGAGTCCTCGGAAAATGTAATGAAAATATTAAAAGAGCTGAATGAAACTGATAAAAAGACAATTATTTTAGTGACCCATAATCCTGATCATCTTCACTACGCTGACCGGGTGCTTCATATGAAAGATGGAAAAATTATCAAGGAAGATGTGAATATAGACAAAAGACCCAAGAAGATTATCAGGAAAGAAATTTTTATCGGTGAAGAGCCTGCAGTCTCAAAAGAGCTGGGAATTTTAATGAGGACTTTCAAAAACCTTTCCGCTCAGCAAACGGGAGCGTTGCTTGTCCCATTTAAATCAAAGCAGCTGTTGCATTATATTTTATCGCAAATTACCAATGAGCAATTAAGCGCGGCGGAAAATTTATTGAGAGAATTCCTGTTTAAGAATTTTAACACGAAAACTTTGGAGAAAAAATTGGATGCCGATTTTGAAAAAGGCGGAGCTAATTGGAACAAGCAAAGAGCGGAGTCATTTACCAGGAAGGCGCGATTGATGTTTGAGCAAGCGGAAATAGTCAAAAGTAATCCAGAAATAGCTCCTGTTTCACTTATGGATTATTTAATAAATACTTTTGACATTAAATTAAGTGACAGCCTAAGAATGCGATTTGAGTCATTGTTAAGGCTTAGAATTGAGAATAAAACAGATCGATCAAATCTTCAAAAGAAGTTGGACGATCCAATATTTTTAGGAGGATTGGGATTTCATAAAAGCACGGCTGAAAAAATAGCTATGGAAACAGAAGTCATAATGCTTTTGGGATATTCAACTTAGCATAATAGCATCAAAATTTTCGCGTTTAAAAAATTTTTCCAAAAAACAAATAAAATATATTTTTCTCCAAAGGCTTTTTTATAAGGTTAAAAAACTTTGTTTAAAAATATATTAGCTATATTCACGCGGCATATTAAAGATGTAGTTATGGCTGAGTAGAAAATATATTTTATTTGTTTTCCTCCAAGCATGAAAGTTGCATAATAAACTGACAATAATCCATATGAGACTTATAGATATATTCAAATTGTCAATAAGAATGTTTAAAGCGAGAACTTCGCGAACGCTGCTTACTATTCTGGGAATGAGCATAGGAATCGGAGCTATTCTGTTTTTAGTTTCTTTTGGATACGGATTGCAAAAAACTTTGTTGGAAAAAATTACCACTTCCGAATCGCTTTTGACTTTGGATGTGGCGAAAAAAAAATCCGGGAATACAGTTTTAAATAATAAAACGATTTCCGAAATTGATAGGATGGAAGAAGTGGAAGAAGTAAGCGCCTCTTCCCAAATTATTTCGCGGGGAAGTCTGGGAGACATTTTCGTAGATATGTCTGTTATTGCGGCAGAACCGTCTTTTTTCAGATTGGGAGGCATTATTGTTGAAGAGGGAGAGTCCATAAATGATGAGGATGAAAAAGGAGTAGTTATAACATCGGCCTTAGCCGACATTTTTGGAAAAGAAGGCAAGGAGTTGATTGGTGAAGAAATAGCTTTTGTTTTTTATGTTCCCAAATCGGATAAAACTGGCAATGAAAAAAAAGATACAGACTTGAAAAGTAAGTCTCGAGATGATTTTGAAAAAATCGCGCCGGACACCAAATATAAAATAGTGGGTGTTATAAAAAAAGATTCCAGCGCGGCGTATGTAAATTCCAATTCCTTGAAATACTTAAAGATAAACAGATACGATCAAGTCAAAGTCAAATCCGTGTCTAATGATAAAATGGAAATTGTTAGAGAAAAATTATTAAACAAAGAATTGCAAGTATCTTCTCTTTCAGAAACAGTAGACCAAGCCAATAAAGTTTTTAAAGTTGTCCAAATTGTCTTGATGATTTTCGGCATAATTGCCTTGGTAGTTAGCGCTATTGGTATGTTTAATACTATGACTATCGCGCTTTTGGAACGAACGGAAGAAATCGGAATTATGAAATCAATCGGAGCTTCCAATTTAGCCATATCATTAATGTTTGTTATGGAAGCCGCTATAATGGGATTATTGGGCGGAGTAGTAGGCGTACTTATTGGATTCTTGGGCGGAGAATTGTTTAATATAGGCGTTAACGCGATTGCCAGCCGTTTTGGCGGTGAATCAGTTGATTTATTTTTTATTCCTTATTGGTTCATTCTAACTATTATAATTTTCGCGGGACTGGTTGGAATCGCTACCGGTATTGTTCCGGCCAGACGCGCCAGCAGAATAGATCCTTTGGATGCGTTGAGGTATAAGTAAAACAGTACTAGTAACTAGTAATTGGTTAATTCTCTCCCTTTGGAAGCTGAACGCGCGACTCTATTGCTGTTAATTTCTTTTATGAAGTTTTTAAAAGGAAAAAAAATCGCGGATGAAATTTTAAGGAATATTAAACTTAAAATAGAAAAAGAAAAGCTGGGCATTGGTCTGGCGGTTATTTTAGTTGGAGAGGATGAGGCGTCAAGAATTTACACGCGGTTGAAAAATAAAGCGGCGGAGAAAGCAGGAATAAATTTTTTTGAATACGAGTTTGACGATAGGGGGGATAGGAATGATTTGGAAAATAGGGTGATTAAAAAAATAAAAGAGTTAAATGTTGATGAGAAAGTTTCAGGAATGATTGTCCAGCTTCCATTGCCGGAAGGATTAGACACGCGAAAAATTATAAATTCCATAGATCCGCGAAAAGACGCGGATGGATTTCATTCGGAAAATGTCAAATTATTTTTTAAAAACAAAGAAAAAGTCTGGCCGGTTTTTCCTAGAGCCATAATTAAAATGATTGAAAGCGCCGGCGTTAAGCTTAGCGGCAAAAAAGCGGTGATAATAGCTAACTCTGAAAAATTCGGAGAGATTATGGCAAAGGCTTTAAGAAGGAAGAATATGAAATCGCGGTATTTTTTGGCTGATACCTTCATCCGCTCTTCAAGCGCCCTGTTTGCCGACAGGCAGGCTTCTTTCCAGAGGGAGAAGGGGGTAATAGGCGAAATAAAAAAAGCGGATATTATTATTTCTGCTTGCGGAATTCCCAGCTTGATTAAGGGCGGAATAATAAAAAAAGGAGCCATTATTATTGACGGCGGAGTAACCAAGAGAGGAAAAAAAGTTTTGGGAGATGTTAATGCGGGATCAGTGAAAAATATTGCCGGATATATTTCTCCCGTTCCCGGCGGAGTAGGTCCGGTGACAGTGGCTTGCTTATTGGAAAATGTTTATATACTCGCGAATAGAGAGCGAATTTAAAGCGAATTAACGCGAATGGCACGATATGATATTTATTGTGCCGATGGCGGGAGTTGCCCTGTCATTCGACAGGATTTGCAATTTATACCCAGGACTTGAAGGCTTGAACAAATCGCAAAAACCATCTAGCTGTTGCTTTGTGCCCGAGGAGAGACTTGAACTCTCATGATGTTGCCATCACTGGATTTTGAGTCCAGCGCGTCTGCCAATTCCGCCACTCGGGCATAAATTAAGAATAGAAAATTGAAAGTCATCTGTCAATGTAGTATAATTAAGCCATATGGCGAAGATTATTTCACTCATCAACCAAAAAGGGGGAGTGGGCAAAACCACTTCGGCTATAAATCTGGTCACTTATCTGGCGGATGCCGGAAAGTTTGTTTTATTAGTTGATTTGGATCCGCAGGGCAACGCTTCGTCCGGACTGGGAATTGACACTAGAAATTTGAAGAAGAGTCTTTATCAGGCAATGATTTCAGGAGAACATCCCCAAGATGTAATTACCAAAATTGAAAATTTTAATTGTGATATTATTCCATCTTCCCAGGATTTAGCCGGCGCGGGAGTGGAAATAGTCCATTTGGACAATCGGGAGTTTAGATTATACGAGGTTCTCCGCCAGATCAGAACGGATTACGATTATATTATTATTGACAGCCCGCCTAGTTTGGGATTATTGACTATAAACGGCCTAACAGCCAGCGATGAAGTTATTATTCCAGTCCAGGCCGAGTACTACGCGCTGGAAGGATTAAGCCAGCTTTTGGAAACGATAAATTTAGTTAGGGAGAATTTACAGCCGGAACTTAAAGTTATGGGAGCGCTTATGACGATGTATGACAGAAGGAACAGGCTGGCGCGGCAGGTGGTGCGGGAAGTTCGCGATCATTTTCCCGGTTATGTTTTTGACAGTATTATTCCCCGTACCGTTAGATTGGCGGAAGCTCCCGGTTTCGGCAAATCAATTCTGCATTTTGACGCTTTTTCTAAAGGAGCCAGAGCGTATAAAAATCTGGCGAAAGAGATATTAAGAATGGAAGGGGAGAACAAGAAGTTTACGATTTAAATGTTAGATCGTCCAGCGTTGTTTACAATTTTTGCCAATTATTTCCACTTGCCATTCCAGAATTTTTTCTGTAACGTTTGTCTGCCTTTGGCGGAAAGTGGAAGAAAAAATGTCTGGAATCCAGAGTCAGATCGCAAGAGCGTTTAAGTCAGCTGTTTATATTATTGCATTCGCGATTTCTTATCCCTGCCCGCCGCCAGGCAATCCTGTCCGCCGCGGCGGACTGGATTGCCTGGCGATAGAAAGGGATACTGGGATTCGGTATACCTTTATGTCATTCCCGACTTGATTGGGAATCTAGGATGCAATCGCTAGTTTAAATAATTACTCTGGATTCCCTGCCTCGCCGGCAGGCAGGCCGCTTTCGCGGGAATGACATAGAGAAGGACGGGAATGACAAAAAAGAGTTTTAAATTAAACTAATCTTACAAATCTTATGCCGCAAAATTATGGATTGGGGAGAGGACTAGCTTCTCTAATTCCCCAAAAAAATAAAAAAAACGCCACTGTTGAATTTTCCCAAAAACGGAAAAAAATAAAATTAGGCGAGGAAGCGCCGAATGATAATGGCCAAGCGCTGGAAATAGAAATAGATAAAATCGCCGCCAATCCATATCAGCCTAGAGTGAAATTTGATGAAAAGAAGTTAGAAGAGCTTTCCCAGTCAATTAAAAGCCATGGGATTATTCAGCCTTTAGTAGTTAGCCGAAGCGGTTCCCAATTTGAGCTTATCGCGGGAGAGAGAAGGCTGCAGGCGGCTAAAATAGCCGGACTGAAAAAAGTGCCGGCAGTTGCCAGAGAGATAAAAGAAAAAGAAAAGTTGGAATTAGCGCTAGCGGAAAATGTCCAGCGCCATAACCTTAATCCGATTGAAGAGGCGAGCGCTTATCAGCGGATGGCAGATGATTTTCAAATGAGCCAAGAAGAAATAGCCCATAAAATAGGAAAGAGCCGCAGCGCTATTGCCAATAAAACGCGCTTGCTTAAATTGCCGGCGGAAGTCCAAAGAGCTTTAGCGGAAGAAAATATTACCGAAGGGCACGCTAAAGCGATTTTAGCGCTTAGCAATAGCGAGAAGCAAAGAGTCTTGCTGAGCCTGATACTGAAAAGCAATCTGACTGTCCGCCAAGCTGAAGATAAAACTAAGGAAGTCTCTGTCAAATCCCATCGCCGAAAAATAAATGTTGATCCCGAAATAAAAGAGTTGGAGAATAAATTAATGGGAGCTTTGGGGACAAAAGTGAAAATAAAAAAATCCGGCGATGGCGGAAAAATCATAATTGATTATTATTCAGAAGAAGAACTGGATGGGATATTGGACAAAATTTTTTGAATATTATTTTTAAGAGTTTTATGTTTACGAAAAGTTTTAAACAGCTTACAAAAAAGGATATTCTGGCTGCCGGAGGCAAAGGCGCTTCGCTTGGCGAAATGGTAAATAATAAAATTCCTGTCCCGCCGGGATTTGTTGTTTTAGCCAAAGCTTTTGACAGGTTTCTTGAGGAGACAGATTTGACGCAAGACATTGAAGCTCGTCTTAATGAGATTAATTATAATGATACGCATTCTGTTGACAGGGCTTCCAATGTTATTCGGGATTTGATTTGTGACGCGAAAATGCCTAGAGATTTAGAGAAGGAAATAGTTTCAGAGTTTTTAAATCTTAAGACTCAAAGATTAAAATTCAAAACCGCGGAGCCAAAAGGACAATTTTTTACAGCTGTTAGAAGCAGTGCTACCGCTGAAGACAGCGAAGTAGCCTCTTGGGCGGGAGAACTGGAAAGTTATTTAAACACCACAAGAGAAACGTTATTGGAAAATGTAAAAAAATGCTGGTCGTCCCTATTCACTTCGCGGGCGATTTTTTATCGCCGTGAAAAAGATTTATTAAAGGCCAATGTTAGTGTAGCGGTTGTTATTCAGGAAATGATCGCGTCAGAAATTTCGGGCATTGTTTTTACGGTTCATCCTGTTACGCAGGATAAAAATCAAATGATTATTGAAGCCGGTTGGGGCCTAGGCGAAGCCATCGTATCGGGATCAATCACGCCGGACGCTTATGTTATTGATAAACGCGATTGGTCAATGATAGATATTAACATAACTGAACAGAAAAAGCAGATTACAAAATGCTTGCGGAAGGGCGTAAGATGGGCTCCGGTTGCAAAAAGCCAGCAAGAAAAACAAAAATTAACCGGAAAGCAAATTATTGAACTAGCGGAAATTTGCTTGCGGATAGAAAAGCACTACAAAAAACCGCAGGATATTGAATGGGCTTATGCTGACGGGAAATTCTATATAGTTCAAAGCAGGCCGATTACGACACTCAAAACTACAAAACCCAGAAAGAATGAGAATGCAGAAAAAGATTATGAACTACATTTTACAGTATCAGGGTTCAGTATTTTGTTTTTAGACATGATTTTTAATAATAACGAAACTTATGGTGCTGCTGATCATGTTGTTTTATATGAAAATGACGTTACTCGTGCATATTTATCTCCAAAAGGCGCAAAAGAATGTTATAAGATTAGCACTTCGCTTTTAAATGATGATTTTTATCATAAATTTCTTGTAGAGTCAAAAAAATTAGATAAAGATTTGAAGTTTTACAGCCTAGATCATTTGGATGAAAAAAATCTTAATGAGGAATGGAAAAAATCAATGCTTTTGAATGATAAATTTTGTGAGCTATACAGATTTTACGAGCAGCCATTTCAACAGGCATTAGAGCAAGAAATTCTGAAAACAATTTCCAAAGAGAGACTAATTGAAATTTTAACACATAACTCTTTTGATAAATTACCAGATGCTAAAACTAAAAAATATGTTGAACGACTTATTGAAATGGGAAAAATGAAATTGCGACTCCATGGAGATTCAGAGAAATTTTTTACGGACGATATTTTCTTAAAATATGTTTCCAGAAAACACAATTTGCCTATGGAAATTGTTGGGGCAATGCGTGTGAGTGAATTTGAAAAAGCATTACATGGAGAACTAACGATAACCATCGACGAACTCAAAGAAAGACTAAAAGGAAGTGTATTTGTAAAAGAGAATAATGAATGGAATTTGTATACTGGCGAGCAATACGCATACTGGAAAGATAAGATGCAAAGAATACACAATAGCGAAGTGATTGGCGATGTCGCATTTTCTGGTATTGCGAAAGGTCGTGTTGTAACTCATTTATCATGGACTAATACAACAAATGTGAGGAACGGCGATGTGTTGGTGACAGGCATGACAAATCCCCAGATGATTCCCTTACTCAAGAAAGCATCTGCAATTGTCACAGATGAGGGTGGGATTATATGTCATGCAGCGATTGTATCGCGCGAATTGAGAAAACCATGCATAGTTGGTACGAAAAATGCTACGCAGGTTTTGGAAGACGGAGATTTGGTTGAGGTAAATGCAAATGAGGGCTTTGTGCGTATCATAGAAAAATCTAAAAAATAACTATGGAAAGATTTGAAAATGAAATTGAAAAAGAAAAAGGCGCAAATGTTGAGCTTGTTTTGCATGTGTTGCGCCATGGTGACAGAAACCTAGATGGTACACTTGAAGAATATGGCAGAGAGAGAACAAAAGAAATCGCAAAAACAAGTCATTTGGTAAACGAAGAGTTTAATGCGGTAAAAGCGTTTGGTTCAACTGCTGGACCAAAAACAAAGGTGGAAGGCGAAGAGCTGGAAATGCAGAGATCGCTTGAAACAGCACACATTTTTGGTAAAGAAATCGCAGGTGATGAATTATACAGAACAAGGCCACGCGATGTTTTGAATTACGAAACAATGGTTTTAGAAATGCCATTTGACTACTTAAAAATACACGAAAATTTTGCAAATGAATATATTCGTGATGTATTAAAAAGTGGTAAGAGTTTTGATGATTTGTCAGATAACGAAAAGAAAAAGGTGTCAGAATATGCAGACGCAAAATCAGTAGAACATCTGATGAGTTTACAGACCAAAGCCGCGGTTGATACAAGAAAGGAAATCGCCGGTTCACTCGCTGTCTTGGTGAAACACTATATAAAAATGATGCAAGAAAAGTTAAAATCAAACCAGAGACTCTTATTTCCACTTGGTAGCCACACGGGGATGATTGAACCGTTTCTTGCTGAAACAGTAATTTGGAAAGATAAAGACAGCAATGAAGTACATGGCGCGACATTGGAAGAAATAGGCGGAAATTTCAAACCATCCGAAGGATTTGATATTGTTTTGAAAACTGACCGAAACGGGAAGCTTGGGCAAGTACGAATGCGATTTGATAATCAAAAAAGACTTGGCGGTGATGCATATTTAGATATGCAAAAAATTGATGAACTTGCAAAGTTTTACAATGAGCTACATAAAAAAGAAACTGAAAAATCGGCGTAAGGGAACAACGCTTGCTTGCGGATAGAAAAGCACTACAAAAAACCGCAGGATATTGAATGGGCTTATGCTGACGGGAAATTCTATATAGTTCAAAGCAGGCCGATTACGACTTTGTAAAATTATCCGTAGTTGAAAAGCTCCAATGGAGTTTAATAGGGTTTTAATTTAAACATTATTACCAATCTATAAAATATGCGATTACTATTAAAATATACATATCTGATGAATTTGCGAGGGGTTAAATCAAGAATGAATTACCTTTGGAAAAGATATCAAGAGATATGCGATAAGCCTAGTTGGGAGGCTCTCAATGAAGCAAGAGCGATTTTGTACTTTGTCGGAAAAATTTATTGTGAAAAGATCGCTCCAGAGGCAATTGAGCGAAGATTGCATCTTTTAGAAAAACCGCTAAAACTCGTAGATTTTTTTATTTTGGTTGATTCTGAAAGTAAGGAATTAGATTGGCGCAGAAAAGATGCGCTATTTCTTGTGTTGGAGAAATACTATAATGAAGTGAAGAAATTTAAGAATAAGTTTGTTGGCGGAAAATATTATTTAGACGAAGAGCGGTTTGTTAATCTTTATAATAAATACAACCCAAATAAAAAATTAAAAATACGGGAAAGAGGAAATTTTTTAAATAATGGAAAGGCTCAGCATTTTTTAAGAAGTCGTAATTCAAGTAAAAGAATAATCGCTTTCTCTAATGGTAAATTGAAAAAAATCAAAGGCGAAGTTGCTTCCCAAGGAATGGCTAAAGGAGTAGCAAAAATCATCCTTGGGTCCCAGGATTTTAAAAAAATGAAAAAGAATAATGTATTGATTGCCCATATGACTACGCCGGAATATATGTCTGTTATCAAAAAAGCCGGAGCCATCATCACTGACGAAGGCGGTATCACTTGCCATGCCGCTATTATCGCCCGTGAACTAAAAAAAACCCTGTATTATTGGCACTAAGATCGCCACTAAAATATTGCACGACGGCGATTTGGTGGAAGTAGACGCGAAACGGGGGGCGGTGAAGGTGTTGAAAAGAGCGAAAGGCAAGAATAATAAATAATCCTAAAATAAAAGAATATACGAAGCGAAGTCCTGTCGGATGACGGGGCGAAGCGGGGGTTGTGAAAATATTAAAGAAAGCAAAGAAAGATAGAGTTTAATACCCTTCTTCTTTTTTCAGTTCTCTTTTAATGCGGCTTTTGGCTTTGGAAGTTTTTACAAATCCCAGCCAGTCGCGGCTGGGCGTTTTATTTTCTTTAGAAGTTAAAATTTCAATTACCTGCCCGTTTTTAATTTGATGATCCAGTGTAACAATTTTTCCATCGGCTTTAGCTCCGGTGGCGTTATTTCCCACTTCGCTGTGAATAGCGTAAGCAAAATCAATGGGAGTGGCTTCCTCGGGAAGATCAATAATATCACCCAAAGGCGTAAAAGCAAAAATGTGGTTTTTGAAAAAATCAATTTTTAATCCTTCCACAAACTCTTCATCGTCTCGCCCGATTTCTTTTTGCCAGTCCCGCAACTGCCGTACCCATTCCAGTTCTTTCTTCGGAACTTTGTCTCCATGCGGCTTAAAAATAAATTTTTTCCATCCCATTTTTTCTCTTTCGCTGTAAATCCAATGGGCGGCGATTCCAAATTCGGCTTCATCGTGCATTTTCTGGGTGCGGATCTGGACTTCCAGTATTTTTCCATCGGGACCGAAAATGGTGGTGTGAATGGATTGGTAGCCGTTGGATTTAGGGAGGGAAATGTAATCTTTAATGCGGCCTACCATGGGATGATATTTTTTATGGACAATTCCCAGCGCTTCGTAGCAGTCGGCAACTTCGGGAACAATTATACGGACAGCCACCAGATCGTATATTCTGGCAATGTCCATATCGTAACGCTTGAGTTTCAAAGACAAACTATAAAGATGTTTGGCTCTCCCGTAAATATCAATTACCGGCACTCCGGATTTCTTCAGCTCTTTCTTTAGTTCTTTAATAGCTTGTTTCAAATATTTTTCTCCTTTTTGATAATTTTCAGTTCTTAATTTTTTCACATTTTCATAATCTCTGGGATTAAGATACTGAAGGGCTAGGTCTTCCAGTTGTTCTTTAATTTCTCCAATACCCAGCCGATTGGCGATAGGCACGTAGATTTCCATGGTTTCACGGGCAATGCGTTGCTGCTTTTCCGGCGGGAGATATCGCAGAGTGCGCATATTGTGAAGGCGGTCGGCCAGCTTAATGATAACTACTCTTATGTCCGCCGCCATGGCCAAGAACATCTTGCGCAAATTTTCCAAAAAATATTCTTCTCGGGAAGCTCTTAATTTTATTTTCCCCAGCTTAGTTATCCCATCTATAATGTTGGCGATTTCTTTCCCAAAATTTTTTTCCAGCTCCGAAAGCGTTACGGCGGTATCTTCGGGAACGTCATGCAATAATCCGGCGGCGACGGTTTTTGATCCCATGCCGATCTTAGCCAAGGTTATTGCCGTGGCAATGGAGTGTTGGATATAATTTTCTCCAGATTTCCTTTTTTGTCCGTCGTGGGCGCTTTCGGCAAATTCATACGCTTCCGCAATAAGCTTTTTGCGTTTTTCCGTCAGAGGAAGCTTAAAAGATTTGAAAATGTCTTCTAAAGTGAGCATATTTAAAAAATCAAAAATCAAAAATCAAATCTTAAAAGTAAAGATTGGTTTTTAATTTATATTTTTCTCAAACCCGCATTCTTTGTTGGAGCATTTGATTTTTCCTTTAGCGGCAAAAACGAGGGGGGACTGGCAGCGGGGGCATTTTTCTCCGGTGGGTTTTTGCCAGAGAGCGAAGTCGCATTCGGGCCAGCGATTGCAAGCGTAAAAAATTCTACCTTTTTTTGTTTTCTTTTCCACTATTTCTCCCTTTCCGCACTTGGGGCATTTTATTCCTATCTTGTTTTCAATCCTTTGGATATTTTTGCACTTGGGATAATTGGAACATCCCAAAAAAGCGCCGAATTTTCCGTATTTGACAATCATATTGGCTCCGCATTTTTCGCATTTCACTCCCTTATTTTCTTTCTCAATTTTTTTATCCGCTTCGTTTTTTTCGGTATATTTGCATTCGGGATAATTTGAACAAGCGATAAATTTTCCGAAACGGCCGAATTTTACCACTAAATCTCCTCCGCACTTCTTGCATTTTCGCCCAACTTTTTCAACTAAGTCTTCTTTTTTAACTTTCTCAGTTTTCTTTACTAAATTTTCATGGAAAGGTTTATAGAAATTTCCAATTACGGAAGTCCACTCCCTTTTTTTAACAGCTATTTTATCCATATCGTTTTCCATTTCAGCGGTAAATTCAGGATTGACGATATCGGCAAAATGCTTAACCAGCAAATCATTTACCAAAAGCCCGATTTCCAAAGGATAAAGTTTTCTCTCTTCATTTTTTTCCACATACTCTCTTTCAATGATAGTGGAAATAGTCGGCGCGTAAGTTGAAGGGCGGCCGATTCCGTGTTCTTCCAAAATCTTGACTAATGCTGCTTCACTGTAGCGAGGCGGGGGAGAAGTAAATTTCTGCTCGGGATTCAAACTGATTAATTTCAAAAGTTCATCTATTTCCAATAGCGGTAAAAGTTTTTCTTTGGCTGAATATTTCGCGCCGTAAACTTTCAAAAATCCGTCAAATTTTACGGTAGATCCGTTAGCTTGAAGTGAATAATTATTCTTTGATTTTTTAGGAGTAGCTTCAATAATCACCTTGACTGAATTTAAAACAGCTGGTTGCATTTGGCAAGCTATCATTCTGCTCCAGATAAGTTTGTATAATTTATATTGTTTGGGATCCAGTGATTTTCTGAGCTCGTCGGGAGTTTTTTCAGGATGGGAAGGGCGGATGGCTTCGTGAGCTTCCTGCGCCCCTTTGGATTTAGTTTTAAAAAATCTTGGATTTTCCAAAGCGTATTCTTCGCCGAATAATTTTCCGATTATTTTTTTGGCAGACAGCATTGATTCCATTGACATATTAAGGCTGTCAGTTCGCATATAAGTGATGAAACCTTTCTCATATAATTTTTGGGCGATCATCATTGTTTGCTTTGAAGAAAATCCCAAAGCGCTGATGGCCGTTTGTTGAAGAGTGGAAGTGGTAAACGGTGGCGGCGGTGTTCGTTTAATTTCCCTTTTGGCAATATCTTTAATTTTATAGCGAGCGTTTTTTAATTCGGTCGCGATATGATCAGCCGATTTCTTATCGGCAATGATAGTTTTTTTAGTTTTATAATTTCCCGCAAAAAGTTTTAAAGTTATAACTTCTTCTATTTTATTATCATTTTTCTTGATTAAACCTGCTTCAAATCCATTTTTATCTTCTGTATTTTCTTTTTTAAGTTGAGCGGAGATTGTCCAATATTCTTCTTTATTAAATTTTTCAATTTCCCTTTCGCGCTCTGCGATAAAACGCAAAGCAATGGATTGGACTCTTCCGGCTGAAAGTCCGCGTCTTATTTTTTTCCAAAGAAACGGCGACAATTCATAACCAACCAGCCGGTCCAAAATTCTTCTGGCTTGCTGGGCGTTGACCAGATTAATGTCAACTTCTCTGGTATTTTTCATCGCTTTTTCCAGAGCGTTTTTAGTTATTTCGTGGAATACTATCCTTTTAATTTTCTTTGATTTTAATTTTTTTAATTCTAAAGCAGAGACAAGATGCCAAGCGATAGCTTCTCCTTCGCGGTCTTCATCAGTAGCTAATATTATTTCGTCGGATTTCTGGGAAATTTTTTTAAGCTCGTCCACTTTTTCCTTAGCTTTGTCGGGAATAACATAATCAGGCTTGAAATTATTTTTAATATCAATACCCATTTTATTTTTAGGCAGATCGCGAACATGTCCGTAAGAAGATTTCACGACATAATCTTTGCCCAAAAATTTTGAAATAGTCTTGGCTTTGGTGGGAGACTCTACTATTACTAGGTTCATAATCGTTTTTTATTAGCGTGTAATTTTTTAGATTGTAAAAGGATGTTTTTAAGATTTTTAAACCTAAATTACAAAATTCAAATTTCAAATCAAATCCAAATAATAAAACCCAAAATTATTTTTTCTTTTTAGAGTTGTTTATTATCTTAGAAAAAATTAAAACTAGCTCATGAGTTTCTTTCCATAATTCTCTACATTTTTCTTTTTGTTCAGGATTTACCACGGAGAGCATCCGAAACCAATATTTCGTTTCCTTCCCTTCTTTTTTACAAAGCGCAATTTTGTGCTGAAAATCTTTTTTTGACTCCGCTCCGTCTGCCTCACAGTAATTAGCGCCCACACTAGTTGCTGATCGTATTAGCTGGGATATAATTGGTTTGTTTATATTATTATTTTGCAAAGTTTTTACAAACTTTATTGTATTTTCTCCAAAAATAGCCGTTCTTTCTTCAAGATCGTATTTTTTGTTTTTTGGATTTTGAGTTTGATTTGGCATTTGGATTTTAGATTTTGAAATTATATCACCATATAGTTCTGCCCGCCCATATTTTTTATCATTCCTTTCATTTCCATAATGGCGATGGTGGAACTGGCAACGCTGGTTTTCAGTTTAGAGAGTTTAATTATCTTGTCAATATGAAGTGGCTCGCCGGACAAAATTTTTAAGATCCTTTCTTCTTCCGGGGAATCCGGAATTATCTTTTTTATTTTCTCCGCTTCTTTTATTTTTTCAATATTTAATTCTTCCAAAATATCTTTGGCGCAAGTAACCGGTTTAGCGCCTGATTTTATAAGCTGGTTAGTTCCTTCAGAAACAGGGGAGAAAATTGAACCAGGGACGGCAAAAATTTCTCGATTAAAATCCAAGGCCAAATTGGCGGTGATGAGCGTGCCACTGGCCTGGGCGGATTCAATGACTAATGTTCCCAAAGCCATCCCCGCCATTATGCGATTGCGGGCGGGGAAAGAACCTGGGAGAGCCGGAGTTCCCGCAGGGTAATCGCTCACCAGCGCTCCGGAAAAAATTATTTCTCTGGATAAATTGAAATTTGTCTGCGGACCGATATTTCTGTCATCCAGCCCGCTTCCCAAAACGGCGATAGTTTTTCCTTTAGTGTCCAGCGCTCCGCGATGGGCGGCGGCATCAATTCCCAAAGCCATTCCGCTGACAATCGTAATCCCGGCCTGGGATAAATCGCGCGCCAAACCGCGGGCGGCTTGCTTGCCGTAGCTGGTAAGCTTGCGCGATCCCACTATGGTAATCATCGGGCGGGAATTAAAATTCATTTCACCTTTTATGTATAAGGAGTAGGGAGGATTGGGAATTTCTTTGAGCAACTTCGGATAATTCTCATCTTCCGCAGTGATCATTTCTATATCTTCTTTTATCATCCTTTCCCATTCCTCGTCGGAATTAATTTTTTCTCTTTCGGCTAAAATATTTCCGACTATTTTTTCCTCAATACCACTTTTGGCAAGCTCTCGGGAGCCGGCGTTCCAAGCTTTTTCCGCGCTTCCAAAAAAGCCAATCAGCTTCCTGATTTTTTGCGATCCCACTCCCGATATTTTATTCAAGGCGTTCAAGTATTTCATGGGGCTATTTGTTAGATTATCTAGTGTTATTTACATTTTTCCAAATTATAATTTTTGAGAAAACAACCTAAACTTTGAAAAATTCAAAATTACAAGCTCCAAATAAATTACAAATTACAATGCTTAAAATCCAAAACAGTTTTGAATATTTGGATTTTGAGCATTATGATTTATTTGGAATTTGGTGCTTTGGATTTGTGATTTTTATTTTTATAATTTGAAAAATAATATTTCAAAAACTGTAAATAATGCCAGTGAATCCTACAATTTATTATAGCACAAATAAAAAACGAACTTTAGAAATTCGTTTTCCAGACTTATGCTAAATTTTTAGATTTCAGGATTTGGGCTGTATTGCTAAAGCGCGCAGTTTTACATTGCTGGCTTCCAACTTCCTGACTCTTTTTTCCAGTGATTCCAAACGGTCCAAATTCGCTTTCTTTTTAAGCTCCATTCTCAACCCCGTAATTTACGACTTTATGAATTGCAGTTCGTCGTCAATATTAAAAAGCTGCTGGAGAAT
Organism: bacterium; assembly: GCA_021159185.1. Taxonomy (GTDB): domain Bacteria; phylum Patescibacteriota; class Minisyncoccia; order Moranbacterales; family UBA9337; genus M55B143. The sequence continues at coordinate 24,190 of JAGGSH010000012.1, read as the reverse complement.
AGTATTAAATTTACTGTTAGCTTCATCGCGAAATTCTTTGAATTCCCCGTGGTTTTTATCAACCTTAGCGTCCAAAGCATCAAACTTGGAATTTAAAATATCGTAACCCTCCGCGAGATAATCAAATTTGGAATTTATATCTTCCAGAATAACGCCAAACTGATCTTCTTTTTTTAAAACAAGTTTCGGAGAAGCTTTTCTCGCTTTTACTTTTTTTCCGGTTTTCTTTTTCGCTTGCATAGTTTCAGCATATCAGAGAAACAGAACCTTGACAAATTCTGCTAATCTGCTACATTTTGGGGTCATTTTAAATATTGGTTTTTAGAATTCCGCCCGCAGTTGAACCGGCGAATATCCTCCTTGTTTCGCCTTAGTAAGTTGAGCGCATTCAATTCTGATTTTTCAGAAAAGGATGCCACTGCGGGCGGAATTCTGGAAATCATTCCAGAGAAATTAAAAGTAGAACTTATTCTTTGAAAATTGAAAAAGATAGGAGGAAATTATCATGCCAGTGTCAGTGTCATCACATTTTGTAGAGGAAAGTTACAAAGTCAAGGAGGTTAAGTTTATTCCCGAGAGGGTATTCGCTTCAGTTGATAGATTTATAGTTATAGGTCAACAAGAAAATGGAGTCGCGATTTTAGATATTCCTCTTAATGTAGTCAGTATCACTTATCGAAACGGGATTAAGCCAAGATTAACGCTACGATATGTTGTAAAAAGTCTCTGGTCGTCTGATGATCTCAGTGGCGAAAGCACGATAAGAAAGCTAGTGAAGGCTACATTTGAAATTCCGAAAGGGTATAAGTTGTTGAAAGGGCTGAAAGAAAAGAAATCGTGAAGCTGTTTTCTAGTGTTTATGCAAACCGAAGCCATTGGTAGATATCAGTGGCTTCTTTTTATTTTATTTCTTTTTTAATATCTCCCACCATTTTTCTTACTTTCTCAATTTCCTCTTCCTCAAAATCTTGCAAAACAAAGTCGTTTCCTGAAATTTTTCCACGGTTTTTTCTTCCGCCGGCTTTTTCCACGCCAATTCTGATTCTTTTAAATTTTTGCGTTCCGAGATTGTCAATGATAGACTGGACGCCTTTATGTCCGGCGGAAGATGAATTGGCAGAGATTTTATATTTTCCGATTTCTATGTCCAGATCATCGTGAATGACAATGATATTTTTAGGAGTTAATTTGTAATAATCCATAATTTTACGGACAGCTTCACCGGAGCGGTTCATAAAAGATTGAGGCTTGACTAATAATAACCCACAACCCATAACCCACAACCCACAACTTTTTTTGGAAACTTCGGCGTTGAATTTTTTGTTGAATTTGAATTCCGGGAGATTCCATTTTTTTCGCAGTTCATCAATTATAATAAACCCGGCATTGTGCCTGGTTTTTTTATATTCTTCTCCGGGATTGCCTAAACCTATGATTAGTAGCATGTATTAAGTATAAAGTATAAAGTATTATGAAGTAAGGATTAGATCCAAAATCCAAAGCGCCAAATCTCAAATAAATTTCAATTGCCAAAATTACAAATTCAAAACTGTTTTAGACATTTGGATTTTGTGTTTTGATATTATTTAAGATTTAGAATTTTGAATTTGAAATTTTAACGCGAATTTAATTATTACTATTTAATAGATTGAAATACATCTGTTTATATTCCGTATTATTTAAATCTTCCAGCGAGTCTTCTTCAAAAGAATAGATTTTTTCCAAATCTTCACCAAGAAGGATTATAAAATCATATTTCTCATTCCAACCTTTTCCCAAAGAGGGAAGGAGGCTGGCGGATAAATCCATTATATCACTTTCACTATTATTCCCAAGTTTCGCCGGCAGTCTTTTTATAATCTCATCCAGACTGAAAGGCTTTTCGCCTAAAGTTAGATCAATCGCGACGCTTTGATTTCGCGTTTCATCGCTTGCGCTTTTTAAAATCGCCGCTTTTTTAAAACCCAAATCTTTTTCCAGGAGATTCTTTATTTTAAAAACTAGGCTATAATCGGAGCTTTGGTTGATGATAGCAATGTTGGCTTCTTCTTTTTTAATTTCCGCTTGCCTTCGGCGAATAATGTCAAGATCAAAAATGTTCTGCGCCAAATCTTGAATTTCGCTGTAATTTCCCACGCGGGGGATTAAAATAAAGATTCGCTTGTTTTCATAGAAGATGTGGGAAACTTTAAGCAGGCTGTCTTTTTTCCACGCGTCCACCACGGCGGTAGTGATGTTTTGGCTGTCCACTTGCCGGCTTAAGTTTATAAAACTTTCAATTTCGTCCAGCTGAATGTTGGTTTTCATATTCCCCCCCAAAGCATCCAATAATTTATTAAGAGTGAAAATATTTAAAAATGTCCTAAGCGAGAAGATTTTGTTTTTCACGGCTTGAATCACTTTTTGCTGTCTTTTGGCTCTTCCAAAATCTCCTTCCGAATCACTGTGGCGTTCGCGGGCGTATTTAAGGGCTGTTTCCCCGTCCATTTTATGCAGCCCTTTTTTAATCTCAAAAGTTTCGTAGCTGTAATTCGGTCCCGGGTAGCGGGGATCGTAAATATCTTTTTCCACGGAAACATTAATTCCTCCGATATCGTTTATGATTTTTTTAAATCCCTCAAAGTCCATAACTAAAAAATAATGGATTTTAAGATTGGTAATATTTTCTACCGCCTTTTTAACGGGATTTATTCCCGCGTCGTTGTCCAGGCCGTATTGGTAAATGGAATTTATTTTAGTCCGGCGGTTCGCGCCGGGAATATTGGCGTAAAAATCGCGTGGCAGGGAGAGTAAAGCCGCTTTCTTGGAGTCAGTATTTACGCTCATTATCATTATAGTGTCGGTCAAATTTTTGCCCGGGTTTTTTTCTCCGGCGATCCCTAAGAGCAAGATATTAATTCTTCCTTCTTTTTCGCCCACCAGAGGCTTGAGATTTTTTTTGGGATTAGCGATAGGGGCGATAATAGAATGGACATTTTTTATTAAAGACACCGGTTTTTTATTTTCAGTATTCTCAACCGTAATCTTTTGGCTGACGGAGCAAATTTTCCAAACAAAATATGCGCCGCCACTTAAAAACAAAAAAGTCGCCAGCAAAAAAATGCCACTTAAAATTTTAATCCAAATTTTTCTTCCCCCGTTTCTTTTAGGGGGAGAAAATTTAGAAACCGGCGGAGTATGATATTTTTCTTGCCGAGACAAAACTTTTCTTCTTGCACTATCCATAACTGTAATACTAGCGTAAATTAAATTAAGGCGCAAAGCTTGACTTTTTGTTTTAAATAAGATATAATGAATATAGTGAAGAAAATAAAGCAAGGGTGTTTCAAATGGGTGAGACGCCTTTTTTGTATTTAAAAACAGCTTATGAAAGCCAAGAATATCAATAAAAGTAAAAAAATACTATCGCTAGCGCTGTTAACAAGCGGGCTGTTTTTGGGATTATTCGCGAACAGTCAGATAGTTTGGGCGAAAGAAATAACAGCTGAAAATGTTATTGAACTAGTAAATAAGGAAAGAAAATCCATAGGGCTGGATATTTTAACGGAAAATTATCAGCTTTCACGGGCTGCTCAAGAAAAATCCGAAGATATGATAAGTAATAATTATTTTGCCCATACTTCTCCCAACGGATTAACTCCTTGGCATTGGATCGAGAAGAACGAATACGACTACATATACGCGGGAGAAAATCTGGCTATAAATTTTTCCAGCGCTGAAAATCAGCACAAGGCTTGGATGGAAAGTTTGGAGCACCGCAAAAATATTATCAATTCTAATTATAAAGAAATAGGAGTGGCGGTTAAAAAAGGAAATATCAATGGAAAAGAAGCTGTTGTAACGGTTCAGATATTTGGCGCGCGCGAGGCAGGCGCAATTGTATTATCGCAAACAGGTGAAATTAAAAGTAACGCTAAAAGCGAATCGGATAGTTTAATTTATGAAACTGTTGAATTCAACGCAAGCAACAATCCCGAAGCTAGAGAAATAATTGCTCAAGTGAAAAATGATGAAGAAGAAAGTAAAGAAATGATTATAGTAAGGGGAAGCTTAAATGATAATCGGAATATATTAAGTGGCATGGCATGGGTTATTCTGCCAATAATATTGGTCTTATCTATTATTTTGAATATATTTACGCTTATTAATTCTTCCCGCTATCGCTGCAACCAATTTTATTTGACAAAATTTTAATACTTGTTAGTATGGATTAAGACATTTGGAAAATTTAATAGAAGTTTTAAAATAGAGGTTTCATTGGTCTGCTGTTTTTCAGCAGAACTCAAGTTTCAAGAATTAGGACTGGCTTGTTAACACTTCTCCGATTTTTAGCCGGAGAAGAAAAAGTCCCTCTATTTTTATATTGGCTTTAATATGGGAAAAGAATTAATAAAACTTGAGGGCGTAGTTATGGAAACATTGCCCAGCACCACTTTTAAAGTTAAGCTGGAGAATGGCCATGAAATCTTAGCCCACATTTCGGGTAGAATGAGAGTTAATTATATTCGATTATTGCCGGGGGATAAAGTTTTATTGGAAATGAGTCCTTATGATTTAACTAAAGGAAGAATAACTCAAAGGCTATGAAAGTTAGAGCGTCAGTTAAAAAAATGTGCGATAAGTGCAAAATAGTGAAGCGCAGAGGAAGACTCTATGTGATTTGTTCTAATCCGAGACATAAACAGAGACAAGGGTAAAACACGTAACTTGTAACGCGTAACTCGAAACTTAAGAATTAAGATTTATAATTTTTCTTTCTTGAGCTGCAAGTTACAAGATAAATTATAAATTGTGAGTTTAAAAATAATATGGCAGAGGAAAATAAAAAAATTGAAAAAAAGAAAAAATCTCTCGCTAAAAATGCGGAAGATAAACAAAAGATAGATAAATTATCTGTTGCTAAATCTATTGCTAATAAAACTGTGCCGGAAAAAAAAGGAAAAAATAAAAAGGACGCAAAAACTAAAAAGATGGAAGAAAAGAGAGGAGTGAAAAAACCGGAAGCGGTTGCCAAAAATAAAAAAAAGAAAAAAATAAAACGGCAGGTGCTGAAAGGGCAGGCGCATATTCAGTGCACTTACAATAATACAATGATAACCATTTCTGATCTTAACGGCGCCGTTTTGGGTTGGTCTAGCGCGGGATTACTAGGATTTAAAGGAGCTAAAAAATCCACTCCTTACGCCGCTACTCAAGTGGCCAGAGATGTGGCTGAAAAAGTGAAAAAATTTGATGTCCGTGAATTGGAAGTTTTTATTAAGGGTGTGGGAAGCGGAAGAGAGTCGTCCGTCAGGTCTTTAGCTAATGGCGGGTTTACGCTGTTGGCGATTAGAGATATGACCCCCATACCTCATAATGGATGCCGTTCGCGCAAACCGCGCCGAGTGTAATCTCAAAACTCGCAACTCGCAACTTATAACCCAAGAATTAAGATTTAATAATTGATCAATTTCTTATCTTGAGTTTCAAGTTACAAGAGGCGAGTCGTGAGTTGTAAGAATTATGGTTAGAATAGCTGGGATTAATATTCCCGATAACAAGAGAATAGAAATCGCGTTAACTTATATTTATGGCATAGGCAAGCCTTGCAGTGGAAAAATTTTGGAGTGCCTTAAAATTAATAAAGATACTAAAACGAAAGATTTATCTGCTGAAGAAGTTAACAGCCTTAGAAACGAAATAGAGAAAAAGTACAGCGTAGAAGGAGAGTTAAAACATAGTGTTGAAATGAATATCAGGCGTTTAAAAGAAATTGGATGCTATCGGGGAATCAGGCACCAAAAAGGCCTTCCGGTAAGAGGGCAGAGAACCAAGACTAACACCAGAACCGTAAGGGGGAATGTGCGGCGCACGATGGGAAGCGGAAGAAGATCAGCGTCGGAAAAAACATAATCTCAAAACTCGCAACTCGCAACTTATAACCCAAGAATTAAGATTTAATAATTGATCAATTTCTTATCTTGAGTTTCAAGCTACAAGAGGCGAGTTACAAGAACAACTATGGCTAGAGATACAAAAGCAAAATGCAGAAAATGCCGAAGGGCTGGAGAAAAACTTTTTTTGAAAGGTGATCGTTGTAATTCGCCTAAGTGCGCTATGATAAAAAAAGCTTATCCGCCGGGAATGCATGGCAAGAACTTTGGGCGGGGATTGAGTGAATATGGGAAACAGCTTGCCATGAAACAAAAAATCAAAAGGATTTACGGAATAATGGAAAAACAATTCAAAAAACATTTTGACGAAATTAAAAATAAAGAAGGAGTGACAGGCGATCTTTTAATGGAAAGATTGGAAATGAGAATGGATAATGTAGTTTATCGCATGGGTTTCGCCAGTTCCAGAGCGCTAGCCAGACAGCTGGTGGGGCATGGCGTTTTTGAAGTTAATGGAAGAAAGGTAAATATTCCTTCTTGTAAAATTAAAACAAGCGATTTAATATCCGTGAGAGGCAATAAAAAAAATAAAAACTATTTTAAAAACAGATCCCAGATTTTAAAAAATAAAAAAGATTTTCCCGCATGGATCAGCTTTGACGCGAAAAAACTGGAAGGAAAAGTTTTGTCCAGCCCATCCATGGAAAAAACCGAAGTAGGAGTTAATCCTCAATTAGTGGTTGAATATTATTCAAGATAATAAAATTATAATAAATATTTAGCTTAGCGGCAGTTTGGCGCAGAAATTCTGCGCGGAATTCACCGCCAGTAATTTTATGCAAGCTATGTCACTTCCCCAGAAACCGAAATTTGTCTCAACAGGCAAAAACAGCGGAAAATTTATAATAGAAGGCTGCCATCCCGGGTATGGAGCTACCTTAGGCAATGCTATTCGCCGGGTATTATTGTCTTCCTTGGAAGGCGCGGCCATTACCTCGGTTAAAATTAAAGGAGTTCTGCATGAATTTTCCACTATTGAAGGAGTTCCGGAAGATGTTGTGCAAATCATACTTAATTTAAAAAAAGTGCGGCTTAAAATGCATGGAGACGAGCCTGTTACAGCCAGTTTGAATTGGAAAGGAGAAGGCAAGGTTACCGCTAAGGAGATTGAATGTCCTTCCAGCGTGGAAGTAATGAATACTAGCCAGCTTATTTCCAATGCCACGGATAAAGATACTGAAATTAAAATGGATTTGGAAATTAGCAGAGGAATGGGCTATGTGCCGGTGGAACAGCAAGAAAGAAAAGAAAAAAAAGTCGGAGTGATAGCTATTGATGCTGTTTACACGCCTATTAGGAGAGTAAACTATGTTATAGAAAATATGAGGGTAGGCAAAAGAACTGATTATAACAGGGTTACTTTAGAAATTATTACGGATGGAAGTATTTCTCCTCAAGAGGCGTTTAAAAAAGCGACGCATATTTTGGTTGACCAGTTCTCCGCGCTTTTTGAACTTTCTTCGGAGGAGAAGAAAAAGGATAAAAAAGGTGAAGAAAGAGAAATGAAAGCGGTGAAGCCAAAAAAGGCTCAAAAAGAAATACCTGACCCGAAAAAAATAAAGGTAGAAGATCTTAAAGTCCTTTCCACTAGAACGCTGAATACTTTAAGCGCCAATAAAATATCAAAAGTGGGTGATATAGTTAAATTGTCGGAAAAGGAATTAATCGGACTGGAAGGAATGGGTGGCAAAGGCGTAAAAGAAATGAAAAAAGCCATTGGAAGTTTCGGGCTTATATTAAAAAGCTCCAAATAATTTAAGCGCTATGAAGCATAAAAAAGCGGGACGAAAATTAAGCCGAGTCAGAAAGCAAAGGAGAGCGTTAAAAAAAACGCTGTTGGGAAGTTTAATAATGAATGAAAAAATTACTACCACTGAAGCTAAGGCGAAAGAAATAAAGCCATTGATAGATAAGCTTGTCAGCGAGGTTAAAAAAAACAAAAATGGCAAAATTGATAAAGTGGCGATGATAAGAAATTTAAGTTGCAAAATTTCCGCGGAAGCGGTTAAAAAAATAACGGGGGATTATTCAAAAAAATTTGAAACAAGAAATAGCGGATACACAAGAATTATAAAATTGAAAGCCAGAGAAAGCGATAGCGCCAAAATGGCGATGATAGAATTTGTATGAGATTGCTCTAATGTCATTCCCGACTTGATCGGGAATCCAGGATGAAATTACTAACTCCAGAAATCACTCTGGATCCCCCCGCTTAGCGGGGCGGGAATGACATATGGAAGACAATCAAGAGGAATATATAAAAAACTGGCGAATCAGAAATTTATATCATTATGAACAGGAAATACCATTTATTTAACGCTCAAGGGAAAATTTTAGGGCGCTTGGCGGTTGAAATTGCCGAGGTTCTTAGCGGGCGGAACAAAGTTGATTTTACTCCCAATGTTGACGGAGGCGGTTTTGCGGTGATAACAAATTCCGACGAAGTGAAAGTTACAGGCAATAAAACCAAGGGTAAGATATATTATCGTTTCAGCGGCTATCCCGGGGGGATTACGGAAATAGCCTTTAAAGATCAAATTAAAAAAGACTCTCGGAAAATTATAAAAAGCGCGGTTTACGGAATGCTTCCCAAAAATAAATTAAGGCGCTGTATGCTGAAAAGGCTGTTTATTTATAAAAAAGACGCGCCTGGAAAATATGAATCCCTAATCAACACTGATTCAATCGCAAATAATCACGAATAATAAGTTATGGCGGAAAAAGTTAAAGAAAAAAAGAATATTAAAAAGACTGTTAAAAAATCGGAAGCGGTTAAGGCGCCCGAGAAATATTTTTACGCGGTTGGTCGAAGAAAGACTTCCGTAGCGCAAGTACGTCTTTATCCTGAAAAAAAGGCGGGAGAGGATGGTTTGGCTGTTAATGAGAGAAAAATGAAAGAATATTTTCCTATATTGGCATTGCAAAATATTTTTCTCAGCGCGCTCAAAACAGCAGGAATGCAGAATAAATTGCGAATATCCGTTTTAGTTAAAGGCGGGGGATTAAGCGGACAAGTGAAAGCTATCAGGCTGGGAATTGCCAGGGCGTTAGTAAAATTTGACGAGAATTTTAGAAAACCTCTTAAAAGCGCCGGATTTCTGACTCGCGACGCCAGAATTGTAGAGCGAAAAAAACCCGGACTAAAAAAAGCCCGCCGAGCGCCCCAGTGGCAGAAGAGATAGGATTTTACGAATTTTTATTTATTTTATTGCAAAAAACACTGAAATTTAATTCAGTGTTTTTTGTATCTAGATGTCCATATAACCACATAAGGACACACAATCTCATTTTAACATTATGCGATTACTGCACGATTATGCAGTAGTGGAAGGTAATTTTAAATTCAGTATTTATTATGGCGCCTTATTATTTTTAGCACTCATATGCTATTATTTACTGTCCCAAAAATCCGTTTTTATCGGGGAATTCAATGGAATATAAATCAGAAAAAGATTCATTTTCATTGATATCCGTGAAATATAATTTGTTTTCGGAAAAATTGGCTATCACTTGTGAATTATCGCTATTAAGCTTTACAATATCCATAGTGTTGCGATGGTCGCGGCGGTCCAGCTCAATAATTTTTATAACATTTTCCGCGCTGAAAATAATGTGCTCATATTCTTTGGACCATTGAACATTTTTAATTTGGCGGGAAAAGCGGGTAATAAGCTTGGTTTCATTTTCCATTCGCGCTGGCTGGACATCCCAATCGCGGGTGAAATAAACGAAAATTTCTCTGTCGGTCCAATATAATAATTTTTTACCGTCATTGGAAAATTGGACGCCCAAAATTTCTCCCGCCGGTTGGTTAAAATATTTTTCTTTTTCCCCGTCATTATAAATATAGAGTTTTTTATCGCCGCTAATAACAGCGATTCTCTTTTCGTCGTAAGCTATGACGCGAAAGTTAGAGCTTTCCGCGCCGCTTATCGGAGAGGTAGTGATTTGCTTTTCAGATTTTCCGTTTTTTAGATCAGCCTTGTAAATTATCCCGTTGCCGGATTGAAGATAAAAAATATCCGATGAAGACAAATCATAGCCGGCTATATTTTGAGCTAAAATATTATTTTCTTCCGGGTCATTAAGATTTAATCTGTGCAAGCATCCTTCCGTTACATAAAATAAAAAATCTTTGCTTGAAGGATCCCAACGAACATTTCGTATTTTTTTTTCAGAAACGATATCTTTAAAATTGACAGCTTGCTTATTTTCAATATCTATAATAAAATAATATTTTCCGCTTTCTTCTTGAGCAGGAATTATAATTTTATGCGCTTGAGGAGACCATTCAATATTCTCTGTCCCATCGGTGGAAAATTTATATTCCTTGGAGGAAAATATATTTTCTGATATCCCGGTTTCAATATCAAGTATTTTTACCAAAAATTCCCCCGTTTTTTGTTCGTTTTGAACATAAGCTATTTTCTTGCTTTTGGGAGATATGAAAAATTTTTCTATTTTATGGGCGAAATATTTTTCGGGAGAATACCTTTCTTTAGTAAGGAGAACATTCCAGAACTCCGTTGAAACTCCGCTATGAACAGCCACTTTTTTAAACCAAGTATTGTATCCGGGCGCTTTTATTTCTAATAAATGGCTGCGAGGCTTTACTCCGTTAATATGATAAGAATTATTTAAATAGTTTGTTCTTTTATTGGAGATTGGTTCGTCGTCAATAAAAATACTCACTTTTTGGGGGAGAGACTTGACGGTGACTGCCCCGGTGTAAATAAAAATTCCTCTTTTGAAATTAAAGCGGTAGCCCAGTGTATAAAAAATAACCAACAGAGCCGTGAAAATAAAAAACAGCGTCAATAACCAAAAGAATATTTTTCTTGTATTTATTCCAGTCATATTTTACAATACAATAGTAGCGGATGGCTTTTGTTTTGTCTAATCAGCAAAAATTATGGGGTTAAACAGTATTTTTTTAAAAATGGGCATTTCGGATAAATTGGCGGGAGATATGTCGCTGTTTTTGGTTTTAGTGGCGATCAGCCTAATGTTCGGAATGTTTGTGGGAAGATTTCGGCTGGCCAATATATTAATAAATGTTTACATCGCCGTAGCTATTTTGATGGTTATTCCGGAAAACTTTTTAAATCTTTACGCTAATTCAAACTTATTATTATTCCTGCTTTTACTAACGGTGCTGACTATTATAGGGGATAGCTTGTTTGATATTCACATTCCCAGTTCGGGATCCGGTTTCTTCGGACGGCTGGTGGTAATGAGCTTTTTAGAAGTGGGGCTTATTTTCAGCGTAATTATTTCTATGGTTCCATCAGATAAATTATTGGAATATGTTTCGCAGAATATGTATCAGTATTTCGCTTCGCCTTCTGCTAGAATTTTTTGGATGACAGCCCCGCTGGTGTTTTTATTTTTTATCAATAGAAAATCAAAGTAGCAGACTTGACTAAAATGAAATTTTTAGTACAATATTATTTGTTTGCGCTAGCGTTTAACCGCCCGTAGCTCAGCTTGGTAGAGCAGTTGCCTTTTAAGCAAATGGTCACAGGTTCAAATCCTGTCGGGCGGACCAGTTAGCATTTTTTATTTTCATTCTTGCTATGAAGCATATTTAGTGCTAAGCTGTGCGATAGTGAGATATATTATAAATTTTAACTTATAACTCAAAACTTATAACTCAAAATTTTCTTTTTCTTGAGTTTCGAGTTGCATGTTTTGAGATTTGCGACTTATGCCAGTACCGAAACAAAGGCACAATAAAAGCAGAAGAGACAGGAGCAGAGTCAATCACAAACTTACTGCCAAGAAACTTCAAAAATGTCCCAAATGCGGAACTTTTATAATTCCTCACCGCGTTTGCCCCAAATGCGGATATTATAAAGGCCGGGAAGTTATTAATGTTTTAAAGAAAAGCAAAAATGGCAAATAGGCATCTCCAGCGGTCAATAGCGATGCAATCCCTTTTTGAATGGGATTTTCAAGGTTGCCAGAATGATAAAATGTCGAAAATAATTCAGCGCAATGTAGAAAATTTCGCTTCCGGATCAAGCGAAACGGAATTTGCCAAATCATTGACCGAGGGAGTTTTGAAGAACAAGAAAAAAATAGATGAACTGATTGAAAAGTGCGCTCCGGAATGGCCGATTGCTCAAATTACCGTAGTGGATAGAAATATTTTGAGGCTGGGAATATATGAACTTATGCATGGGAATTATGATGAAGTTCCCCCAAAAGTGGCTATCAATGAAGCCATAGAATTAGCCAAGGCTTTTGGCGGACCAAACTCCGCTAAGTTTGTAAATGGGGTGCTGGGAACAATTTATCGCGAGATGGGAGAACCGATGAAAGACGATGAATCGGACAAAAAAAAGAATATTGAGGAAGAAAAGTTGGAAGAGAAATAGAGCAGTTAATTTTTTTAAATTTTTAAAATCCAAATTTCAAAATAAAAATAACAAATCAAGCTCAAAATCTAAAAAATTAAAATAACCATTTGGCATTTTAGATTTAGTGCTTGATTTGAAATTTGAGCTTTGAATTTTAGGTTTTGCGTGTCTATGCCTATTGAAAATTTTTCCAAAAAAATCGGAATAAAATTTAACGATATAAAATTTTTACAGGAAGCTTTGACTCACCGCTCTTATCTCAATGAACACCGCGGTTATAAATTAAACCATAATGAAAGAATGGAATATTTGGGGGACGCGGTTTTGGAACTGGCGGTGACAGATTATTTGTATAAAAATTATCCCAATCCGGAAGGAGATCTTACCAGCTGGCGGGCGGCGCTGGTTAATGGCGAAATGTTGGCGAAAGTAGCCAAGGGTTTAAATGTGGATAATTATTTATTAATGAGCAAAGGAGAAACCAAGGACACTGGGCGCGCCAGGCAATATCTTTTGGCCAATGCTATGGAAGCTATCATCGGAGCCATTTATCTAGATCAAGGATACGGCGCGGCGGAAAAATTTATTTTAAAAAATATAGTTGTTAATCTAGATAAGGTATTGAAAGATAAATCATATATGGATTCCAAAAGCTATTTTCAAGAAATGGCGCAAGAGCATGAGAAAATTACTCCCAGCTATAAATTGATAAAAGAATGGGGACCGGATCATGATAAGCACTTTATCGTTGGAGTTTATTTAGACGAAGAATTGGTTGCTGAAGGGAAAGGGATATCTAAACAAGACGCCCAAAGAGAAGCGGCTAAAAAGGGATTGGAAACGAAAGGGTGGAAGTAAGCAATAAGCGTCTTAGCTCGTTGACAAAAGAATTTAAAATATAGTAAGTGGGCATATTGCCCAAAACAATTAGCTGACAAAAGGAGGCAGGATGTTTAGCGCTAAAACGACTATCGGTCACAATCATCAAAAAAGATTTGGACGCAATGCGAAAAAACTAATAGCGAGCAAAGCGTCGCAAGAAAAATTGTCAAATCAGGAAAAATTGCCTGAAGCGACGGTGAGGTATAATCCTTTTGAAAAGAATTATAGATTGGTTAGATATACTTGTCCTCATTGCGAACAAATGTTTTGGTTGGAATATTCTGATGGGCATAGGAATATAATGTGCCCTGTTTGTAAAAAAAGAGTTCATTCTTAATATTGAGAGAAAATGGTGAAATTTTTTACAAATTTGAAAGGAGGTAACTGCCATTAAAGATAGAAGAAGTACCAACTATTTTAATGCCAAAAGGAGGATTGCTAAATGTACGAGAATATGGAAATGTCCAAAATGGCTAGGGCGATTGTGGAAAATAGAGCTAAGATTAGCAACTCAGAAAATTTATCGTGAAAGGTAGGTGGTCATTATCTAAGAGATGCTAAGTTCTGTGAACTGAAGCATTGGCGGGGGTTTAGCGCCCTCGGTAAAACAGGGGAGGTGAAAAAAAGTTTTATAAGCTGGAATCAATTACGGTTCCAGTTTTTTATTTCTCTAAAACTAAAAAATATAGTAAGATGATATTGTGTGATTGAAACGCGTAGTTTATGGAATTATGAAGTACTTTATTTTTTTGTTATTCTTGTTTTTTGCTTTGTCATTCCCGACTTGATCGGGAATCTAGAGTAATTTCTGAAACTGGCGATTTCATCCTAGATTCCCGCCTACGCGGGAATGACAAAAGGAATTTCTATCGTTTTAGTAGAGTCAGAAATTTTGAGAAAAATTGTATGTTTTTGAGAAAATTAGAATTATCGGGATTTAAGTCTTTTGCTAAAAAAACCACGCTGGATTTTTCGCCGGCGCGCAGTCTTAATAATGGAAGTAAAAACTGCGGCATAACCGTGATTGTCGGCCCCAATGGATCGGGGAAATCCAATATAGCCGACGCTATCCAATGGGTGATGGGCGAACAGTCAATGAAAAGCCTGCGCGGAAAAAAATCGGAAGATATTATTTTTGCCGGATCGGGAGAAAAAGCGCGCTTAGGCTGCGCTTCGGCCACTTTATATTTTGACAATTCCGATAAAAAAATACCGCTGGATTTTTCAGAAGTGGCAATAAGCCGCAAGCTTTTTAGAAACGGAGAATCCGAATATTTAATTAACGGAAGCCGCGCGCGATTGATTGACATTGTTGACATTTTGGCCAAAGCGGGCATAGGAAAAAAAAGCTACTGCGTAATCAATCAAGGCATGTCCGACGAAGTTTTAAACGCTTCGCCTAGTGAACGGCGGACAATCTTAGAAGACGCGGCCGGCGTCAAGCAATTCCAAATTAAAAAAGCGCGAGCGCTAAAAAAAATTGAATCAACCAAAAAAAATTTGGAGCGAGTAAAAGAATTAGCCAATGAAATTGAACCACATCTTAAAATGCTCAAACGGCAAGCGGAAAAAGCTAAAAAAGGAAAAGAAGTTTCCCAAAAACTTAAAGAAAAACGGATGAAATTATTTTCTTATCTTTGGAACGCTTTTCAGGCCGAAAAAGACGGTTCGTATGAAGAAAAAGAACAGCTGGGCAGAAAAGCCATAAATATTCAGCGTGAAGCGGACAAGCTTAATGACGAAATGCAGGCCGAATCAAAAAAAACGCGAGGGATGGAAAAGCAGGAAGAGTTGGAAAGAAAACGAAACGACACGCGCCAAAAACTTAATGATTTGGAAAAAGAACTGGTGATAACAGAGGGAAGAATAGAATTATTGAAAGAAAAACAATCCCAGCAAAAAATTATCCAAAGCATTCCGGTTGACTTGAATTATGTCCAGTCTAATTTGGAACAAATTCGCCGCAGCCAGGAAAAATTAATTAAAAGACTGGAAAAAATAGAAACTTTGAAAGAGCTTCAAGAGATTAAAGAATTTGCCAGAGCCATCCAGCAAAATCTGCATAAGCTTTATTCAGCCGTAGGCAAGAGGGAAATAAAAGTTGAAAAATCATTAGTTGAAACGGATGAGAAAAAAGACACGGAAAAAAGAATTAAAGAATTTCAAGAAAATCAAGAAAAAACGGCTAAAAATATTAGCTTACTGAAAGAAAACCTGAAAAAATTGGATAAAAATATTAATGATGAGATTGAAGAAGATAAAAAGGCGCGTCGGCATTTCTTTGAAGTTGAGAGACAATTGCGCGCCAAGCAAGATGAGCTGAATAGATTTAAAGACCAATTTAACGAGGCTAAAATAAAACTGGCTCGTGTTGAAGTTAAGGAGGAAGATTTAATTAGCGAAGTTAGAGATGAGCTTAAAATTAGCGTTAGCGAATTGAAGTATGACGGCCAGCCCGTCAGCGAAGATGATTTAAGAAAAGAAATCACAAGGCTTAAAATACAGATGGAGCAGATAGGCGGAATCGATCCAATAGTACTAAAAGAATATCAGGAAACGAACAGCCGCTTTGATTTTCTAATTAAAGAATCAAAAGACTTAGAAGACGCGATAAATTCTCTCAAGGAGGTAGTGAAGGAAATGGACAAAAAAATAAACGAAGTTTTTATAACAGCCTTCGCGCGAATAAACAAAGAATTCACGAAATACTTTCGCGTGATTTTTGGAGGAGGAAACGCGAAGCTGACAAAGTCAAAAGTCAAAAGTCAAAAGTCAAAAGTCAAAAGCCAAGAATTGAGAATTGGAAAAGAAAAAGCGGAAAATGATGAAAACAGTTTAGCGGAATTAGAAAATGATAATGGCGAAAGTAATCAGTCGGAAAAAGAAGAAATCGGAATTGATATTTCAGCTTGTCCGCCGGGGAAAAAAATCTCCAGCCTCGCGATGCTTTCCGGAGGGGAACGGTCGCTTACATCTATCGCGCTTCTCTTTGCCATCATCTCTTTCAATCCGCCTCCTTTCGCGGCGTTGGATGAAGTGGAAGCGGCGCTGGACGAGTCCAACGCCAAACGCTTTAATCGCATCGTGCGGGAATTGTCCGGCAATACCCAATTTATTATTATCACTCATAACCGCGAAACAATGCGCCAAGCCTCATTGCTTTACGGAGTGACAATGGGCGAAAACGGCGTGTCAAAACTTTTGTCGGTTAATCTTGAACAAGTAAGACAGGATGGAAAAATAGAAAAATAATTAGTAATTTGCAAAATAATATTGTATAATTTAATAATCAAAGTTAATCAAATAAAAACAAAAATATATGGCAAAAAAATATTACGGGTGGATACTTTTCGGAGTATTTATTATCATAGCCGGTATCCTATTGATTATAAATAGTAGCTTTTTAAAAAACGACGAATTGGAAATTTCAGCTCCGGCTGGTAATTTAAACCCTAGTTTATCGGAAGAAAAGATTTTGCCGGAAAATGAAACAGTCCCTGAAATTGATATGGGAAATTCAGACGCTGATTTTGAGGCAGATATTGAAGATTTTGAAAGCGATTTAGAAAGCTTGGATAATTTTGACGAGGATATAGATTTAGAATCAATTGATGACGCGGAGTTGCTTTAAATTGCCCCCTCCCCTCTTTGAGGGGAGGGCTGGGGGGTGTGAATATCGCCAGCGAAAACAACACCACCCCTCAATCCCCTCCTCAAAGAGGAGGGGAGGATGTCTTGAGCATTAATTCATTAATTTTTTAACTCACTAAAAATATGAAAAACAAAATTTTATTTTTAACCGCAGTGCTTGGACTGGTGTTTTCCGTTAATATTTATTCGGCGGAAGCATTTCTAGATTGGGCTGTTACGGCTAGAAAAAATGCGGAACAAATAAAAGAAAACCAGGAAGCCAGATCACAAAAAATCAAAGAGGATATTGAGGGGAAAAAAGAAGAAAATATGGAAAAAGTGAAAGAGAAAATGTGTTCCCGCGTTGCCGGAATAATATCCAAAGTGGAACAGCGAATCGCGAATCGCGAAAATAGGCTGGAAACTTGGCGGGCGAATCATTCGAGTAATTTAGAGGACCGTCGCAATGAAAGAGACGCTAGAATTGCGGAGCGCCGCGCCAGAAGAGACGAAGCGAGAGATGAATATTATAAAAAACTGGAAATAAAAGCGGAAAATAGCGAGCAGAAAGAAGCGGTAGAAAATTTCCAGAAAGCCGTTGAGATAGCGGTGGCCAAAAGAAGAAAAGCTATTGACGAGGCGGTTCAAACTTTCCGCCAAGGAGTTAAAGAAATAATTAGCGGCAGAAAATCTTCCATTGATGAATTAGTGTCCGAACTTAAAGACGCCGAAAAAGCGGCAGCCGAAAAAGTGAAATCTGCCTGCAAAGAAGAAAGCGATTCAAAAGAAACAATGAAATCTTTCAGAGAAGATCTTAGGGCGGCGCGCGAAGAATTTAAAGCCAATAGGGAAAAAGTTGAAAAAGTGGGAGAAACTGCGCGAGAATTAGCCGAGATTAAAAATCAAGCAATACGGAAAGCCGTTGAAGATTTTAAAACCGCGATGGAAAAAGCCAGAGAAGATTTGAAAGCGGCGTTTGAGGGAGAATAAAGTGAGGTAAGTTAAAGAGAAAAATAGTTTAAAACTCCCCCTTTAGAAAAGGGGGAAAGCAAGCGAAGCGAGCAGGGGGGATTTGAAAAGCATTGAATAATTGAGCGTGTAGATTTTTAGCTCAAACTTAAATTAAGAAATCCCCTCTGTCCTACGGACATCTCCCTCTTGGAAATGGGGAGAGGGTCTTATTTGACAAAGCTTTAAATATGCTATAAGTTAAGCTAGTAATTAAAGATAATAAAAAATCAATGCTAGTTATAAGATTTTCAAGAGTGGGAAAAAAAAATAGAGCTCAATTCAGGATTGTAGCGCAAGAGCGTACGGCGGCTCCCTCCGGAAAACATATTGAGATTTTGGGAAGCTACGATCCTCATTTTAAAAAGGGCGTTTTTAAGAAAGAAAGGATTGAATATTGGATAAAAAACGGCGCCCAAATTTCCGATTCGGTTTATAATGTTTTAGTAAAACAGGGCGTTATCAAAGGTAAAAAGCGTTTCGTAAAAATAACCCCAAAGAAGGAGAAGGGGAAGAAAGAAGGAGATAAAAAGACTGAAGAAATTAAGCCGGAGGATAAAGAGGAAGTGAAGGAAGAAAAAAAGGAAGAAGTGAAAAAAAAGCCGGAAGAAAAGAAAGCGGAAGAAAAAGTAGAAGAGAGCGCTAAGAAAGAGAATGCTGAAGTGAAAAAGGAAAAAATTAAAGATGCTAAGCTGGCGAAAAAAGCAGAAGAAAAAAAGAAAGGCTAAAAATAAAATAAAAATAAAAGAAATAATAGCATTGACATTTTTCCAAAACAATATACAATCTTAATAGAAAAGTAAATAAAAAATATCCGCAGAAAGCAGGCGGTATGTGAACACATAAGACCTGTTGAGGATGAAGCCGAAATTTATTAAGGCTTGGTTTAAATCTGCGGAACGCGGATTTTTTAAAATTAGAAATTAGAAAAAACATCATCCCCTCTTTGAGGGGAGGTGTCCCGCTTAGCGGGACGGAGGGGTGTGAATATCACCAGCTTAGCTAATAAGTCTACAGCCAGAGCATTCACACACCACCCCTCAATCCCCTCCTCAAAGAGGAGGGGAGGTAAGACGATAAAATATAAATTTATGCTAACCAGAAAGCAGAAAGAAGAAATTGTTAAAAATTTGGCGGAAGAAATAAAATCGGCTAAGGCGGTGGTGTTTTCTGATTTCAAGGGTTTGGAAGTGAAAGATATGACCAGCCTTAAGAAAGAACTGAAAAAAGAAGGAGCCAGCTTTAAAGTCGCGAAAAAAAATCTTATCAATATCGCGCTGAAAAATACCGGCACCGATTTGGATGTCAAAAAAATGGAAGGGCAAATTGCTGTGTCCGTATCTTCCGAAGATGAAACCGCCGCGGCTAAAATTATCAGCAAGTTTTCCAAAAAAAACGAGAATTTAAAAATTTTGGGAGGTTTGCTGGGCGTTAAAGAAATGAGCGTGGAGGAAATTAAAGCTTTGGCGAAACTTCCAAGCAAGGAAGAATTATTGGCGAAGCTGGTGGGAGGTTTAAGTTCGCCTTTGAGCGGATTTATGAATGTTTTACGGGGAAATCAGAGAAGTTTAGTGCAAGCGTTGAAGGCGATAGGAGAAAAGAAAGCGTAGGCTGTTTCAAGATTGATTGCGAGTATGCCTTATGTCATTCCGGAAAATTTTGAAGCAGTAGCGGAAAAATTTATCCGGAATCTTAACCTATTGTCATTCCGGAATTTTCCGTAGCGATAGCAAAGGAAAATATCCGGAATCTACGCTTTCAGTTATCTCACGCTTAAAAAAATTTAATTAACCTAGATTCCGAATATTTTTTCTTTCACTTCCTGCCTGCCGGCAGGCAGGCGTTCCGGAAAAAATTCCGGAATGACATTAAGGGAGTTTAATGTAAATAATTAATTAACTAATTAAATAAACAATAAAACTATGACTGAAGAAAAATCCGCCTCCGCTAAAGCTACGGAGGATAAGAAAGTAGAAAAAAAAGATGTTGAGAGTAAGGAAGACAAAAAAGAAGTGGAAGTTCCGAAGAAATTCCAAAAGCTAGTGGAAGAAATTGAGAAAATGAGTGTTTTAGAGCTTTCAGAATTAGTGAAAATCCTGGAAGAGAAGTTTGGTGTTAGCGCCGCCGTTCCAATGGCAGTGGGTGTTGCGCCGGCGGCCGGAGAAGCCGAGGAAGGCAAAGAAGAAAAATCGGAATTTGATGTAGAGATAACCGCTAGCGGAGACCAAAAAATCAACGCCATCAAAGCTGTTAGAGAAATCACCGGAGTGGGGCTTAAAGATGCTAAAGATTTAGTAGACGCCGCTCCTAAAGTAATTAAAGAAAAAGTAGCCAAAGAAGAAGCGGAAGAAATGAAGAAAAAACTGGAAGAGGCCGGAGCCACAGTTACCTTAAAGTAGGGCAAGCAGTGTGCCAATACACCAATATATTAATATATTGGTGTGCTGATAATAACTTTCCGCGATTGTAAAACTTAAAAAACCCTGTCATTTTTGGCAGGGTTTTTGTTTGTCTGGTTTTTTTAAAAATAACCATCTTTGACCTTCATGCGTCTTAAATATTCTTGGCAATGGAGACATTTCGGGTCATTGCAGATTGCTCCCGAAGGGCATTCTCCTTTCTTCAAATTTCTCGTTATTTTTTTTCTATGCTCCAGGAATTCGTTAAACTCCTGAAAATTCATCGGAGTTATGGATTTATGAAGAATGTCTAGCATCTTTTAACCCCCTTTTTGTAAGAACTGTTTTTTATTCTTGTCTGTTGCCCGGGCAGGATTCGGACCTGCGAATACCAGAACCAAAATCTGGCGCCTTACCGCTTGGCCACCGGGCAATTATTCAACGATTTTTCCTCCCATCATTTCCATAGCGTCGGATAAAAGCAAATTACTCTGCGTTCCTTTTTTCTCGCTAGGTTTTTCATCGGCTGTTTCCAGCTTCACTCCGGATTCTTCTTCAGTAAGAATTTCAATGTTTATTTTAAATTTTAAAATGTCGCTTACAATATCTTCAATAGCTTTTTTGTTTTTATTCTCATTGAGCCGGTCTTTATAAAAACCATATTTAGTGGCAATAACTATGATATTATTCTCAATCTTAATGGGTTGGCAGCCGGCTAAAATGGAGGATATGGAATGATTCAGTGATTCAACTTTAATTAATATATTTTTCCAGTTTTCTTTGATATTGTCAAGAGAAACTTCGGATTTTTTAGAATCTGGATTTTGTTTGTTATTATCTGATATTTTGTCTATATTCTTTGAAACATCCGGCTCAATTTTAGGCTTTATTATTTTAGCAGACTGTTTAGTTTCAACTTCGGCTGATTTAGGTTCAGGAGGAGAAATTTTTTCTTGAGGCGGATTTTCACGGTTGGCAGCAGAGGAGGGATTAATGGTTGGTGGATTAGTTTCTGAAAAAGATGGAGGATTTTCTTCGCGGCCAATTTTTACGATTGCCATTTCCAAAGGAAGCTGAGGAATGAAGGAAGATTTTATTTTATCTTTTGCCTCGCTGATTAAATCAATTATTTTCAAAATTTCCGAAACCGGGGATTTTCGGGCGAGCGTTTCCATTTTTTTGATTTGCTCCGAAGTAAGTTCAAAGGAAAAACTTTTGGCAGTTTCAGGATTGACGGCAATCAGCATTAGCTGGCGGAAATAATTAAGCAAAGACTTGCTGAAAATCTCCAGATCATACCCGTCTTTGGTTAATTGGCTGGTGAGTTTTAGGGCTGAAGAAGTTTTTCCTTGCAGTAAATAATCAACCATTTGTTCTATGGGCTGGCGATTAGTGGTTCCCAGAATTTCTTCCACTTCTTTGGAGGTTATATTTTTGTCTTCTAGCGACATAATCTGGGAGAGCAGTGATTCCGCGTCTCGCATTCCGCCTTCAGCAGCCATAGCGATCATTTCCAACGCCGCTTTTTCTATCTTAACTTTTTCACTCTTGGCGATTAACGCCAGCTTCTTAATTATGTTTTCCAAGGAGAGGCGGGAAAAATCAAAGCGTTGGCAGCGGGAAAGAATAGTTTCCGGAAGCTTGTGGATTTCGGTGGTGGCCAAAATAAAAATCACATGTTCAGGCGGTTCTTCCAGAGTTTTGAGAAGCGCGTTGAAAGCGCCGATGGAGAGCATGTGAACCTCATCTATAATATACACTTTATATTTCGCTTGAGCCGGAGGAAGCTTGACGGTTTCCCTTAGCTCTCGAATATTATCCACTCCCGTGTTGGAAGCGGCGTCAATTTCAATAATGTCTAAAGATTTTCCCTGTGAGATTTGCCGGCAGGCATCGCATTTAAAGCAAGGTTCCGCGGTTTGTTTCTCGCTAGGAAGCTTATTCGCCTTCGCTTCGCTTCGGCGGACGCTCAATTTGTTATCAGCTCGTTCCTCGCTGGACAAATTGGCGCAATTAACCGCCATAGCCAAAATTCTGGCCAAGGTGGTTTTTCCGGTTCCCCGCGGACCGGCAAAAAGATACGCCTGTCCGACGCGATTATACTTCACGGCGTTGGAAAGAGTTCTAACGATAGCTTGCTGACCGATAACATCGGAAAATTTCCGGGGGCGATATTTGCGATATAGAGTAGCGGACATAAATTGATTTATAATTTTATTTCTTCACTCAAAATCATTCTAGCACTTTTGAGTAAAATAAAAAAGAAAACACTTTGCCACGAGAAAAAACTAAAACATTTGTAAATATCTTTCATAACCTCACAAAAAACTTCACGCAAAGAATCCCTGTTTAAAAACAGGGATTCTTTGAATTTCACCTCGTCACGGTCGTGAGCAGAGAGGTGAAAATTTAAAAAAGGGAAAAATAAAAACACTACCTTATGTAGTTGAATGGTAGTATCGCGTTGCTAAATAAAAAAATCTCCCGAGTGGAAGATTAATTTATTTGAAAAGCGAGAAGTTTATTTCTTAAACACCCAAAACTTATATCCGATGAAATTCCAAATCAGGGAAACGATTGTGGCGGCGCCGGCGCCGATGTTGGCTAGGCGCTCCGGCGATGTTACATTAGATGACTGAAAACTGAAAACAATCAGTGAAGCCATCCCGATATTTATCAGCAGTCCTACAAAACTTACTGAAAGAAATTTTCCCACTTCATCCCCAGTGGACGACTTTTTTGATTCAAAAGTCCAATATTTATTCCAAAAATAACTGCTGATTGTGGCAATAATAAATGAAATACCCTTGAAAGAAGAATAGCCAATGCCCGTGGCAATGCCGGTGATTGCTATTAGTATATTTAAAACTCCCCAATCAAGAAAAGTGTTAAAAGCTCCAATGGCTCCGAATTTAGCGAATTGAAAAGCGACTGGCGCCCATCTTCCAATCAAAGACGCGATCCAAAGGGCAAAGTTCGCGAATATCGCAAAAAAAACAACGAGGAATAAAACCGTTGTAAAATTCAAAGTAAGAAAAGGAATTTCAATATTTTTTAGAATTGGGATTGAAAATAAAGC
Source organism: bacterium (assembly GCA_021159185.1). Taxonomy (GTDB): domain Bacteria; phylum Patescibacteriota; class Minisyncoccia; order Moranbacterales; family UBA9337; genus M55B143. The sequence goes on along the minus strand of JAGGSH010000012.1, from coordinate 897 downwards.
AAAAGAGATTCCTATAAAAGAGATAATTAAATAATCCGCTCGGGATGTTAAAGAGTTTTGTTCCATAATTACAATGATTTTAATAATTTAATTAAACTTGATCAGCTTTAATTTCTTTTTCAATGCTTTCAATATCGGGAGCCCATTCGTCAACGATTGATTTTTCCGCTTCAGCTGTTTCAGCTTCAGGGCTTTCATTAATTTCTTTCGGACCTGCGTTTTTCTGAAGCACATTTTCAATAGCGGCCCATGAGCTTTCAATATTCAGAGGCGTGACAATTGACACTTCGTCTCCCGGTTCAACTTTAAAATAAGTAATGGACGCCAAAAGAATTTTATAAGGCTTTCCTTCGGCGACGATGCAATAATTTCCATTTTCGTCTTGGGTGGCTATACCGATAGCGTGTTTTCTTTCTATGGGACCTATTTGTTTATAAAGGAAAGAACCGTCGTCAAGAATAGTGAGCTTCAGCATATCTCCTTCAACCAGCTTTGATTTGGAAGCGTAATTGGCCGGCACCGGATATTGTTTTCCGTCTTCGCCTATCATTATTTGTCCGTCAAAAGTTCCATGGATGATCGCGCCGTCCGCGCCGGAATCCACTTTCTTTCTTCTTCCGCTTTTCTTCTTTCCTTCCAATTGCAAAAGCATCGCCTTAGCGCCTTGGATGGTTTTCTCGGCGCTGGAGATCATATCGCGCAAGGACCGGACTTTTTGCTCCTGTTCCTCTCTGCTTATTTCCTTCTTATCTTTTTTATTTGTGTCTTTTTTTGTCATTTTGTTTTTGGTGGTTAAATTATACAACAACTTTTTTAAACGGGCAAATGTTAATAATTTTTACTGCATAAGATGAGATACATATTGGACACCCCTTATGTTAAACTAAAGGGTTAAAA
>JAGGSH010000011.1 GCA_021159185.1 bacterium | reverse complement strand
TTCTAGAATTAAATTTAATTAACTCTAAATACTAGCAGGGTATGACATTTCTAAAAAACAACTGGTATGACATTATCGCATGTAACTAACATGCAATAAAAAACTTATAGACATCCGCTAAATTATCTGCTATTATCAAAATGTTAGATTAGAAACCACTGAAAAGTTTGTATCGTTCGTATGTGTTCGTGAGTTGGTGCCGCTATTAACAATACGAAAATTTAATTGTTCAGTGATTTAAGATTAAATATTTAACCACAAAAATATGGCTTTAGATAAAAAAACATTAAACGAATTGGAACAAAAGCTGCGAACGGAAAAATCCCGGTTAAAAAAAGAGTTGGAAAAAATTGCCGAACCAACCGATAACGCGGGAGATTACGAAGCTAAGTTTGAAAATATCGGCGAAGAATCGGATGAAAACGCCACGGAAGTAAGCATCTACGCCAACAAGCTGGCGCTGGAAAACAATCTGGAGCGTCAGCTTAAAGATGTTAACGACGCGCTGGCGAAAATGAAAAAAGGAACTTACGGAACTTGCGAAGAATGCGGCGGAGAAATAAATATTGAGCGCTTAAAAATCCATCCCGCGGCCAAAAGGTGCATGAAATGCAGTGAGCGACCTTAATATGCGAATGAACACCCGAATGACTCGAATAAAATTTTTATTGGTTGCAATTTCATTAATTATAGCTGACCAGCTGTCTAAATATATTATCCGCCATAGCGGCGGATTTTATATTTGCAATCCCGGAATCGCTTTTGGATTGAATATTTCCGGTTGGATTTTTTGGATTTTAATTGTGGCAATAATTGTATTTTTATTTTTATTTAAAGTATTTCAAATCCCCCCTAACCCCCCTTTTCCAAAGGGGGAGAAAATACATAATACTTACCCCATAATACTAATTTTGTCCGGCGCGCTTTCCAACTTAATTGACCGCCTGCGCTACGGCTGTGTGATAGATTTTATTGACCTTAAATTCTGGCCGGTTTTTAATTTAGCCGATGCGTTTATCACAATCGGTGGTATAATGATAATAGTGAAAGCGCTAAATTCTAAATTCAAAATTACAAATCCTAAATAAATCACAAATTACAATTTTCAAAATCCAAAAACTTTTTAAATTTGAACTTTAGATTTGATTTGATATTTAGATTTTGACATTTGGATTTTCAAAAATTATGTCTTCTAAAATATTATCGGCGGCGACGGTTGGTCTGGACAGTGAAATCGTGGAAGTAGAAGTAGATGTGCTTAATCAGGGGCTCCATAATTTTACTATTGTGGGGCTTCCGGACACCGCCATTAAAGAATCCCGAGATCGAGTAAGCTCGGCGCTGAAAAACAGCGGCTTCAAACCCGCCCATCAATGCGGAAGAATTACCGTTAATTTGGCTCCGGCTGATTTGCCCAAAACCAGCCCCATCTATGATATTCCTATTGCTTTGGGATTTCTTTTGGCGACCAACCAAATAGATTTTAATTTTAAGAATAAAATTTTTGCGGGAGAGCTGGCTCTGGACGGAAAAATACGCCCCATTCAAGGAGTTCTGCCTATCGCGCTTATGGCGAAAAAGAAAGGTTTTTCTGAAATTTATGTCCCGCGGGAAAACGCTTCCGAGGCTAGCATCGTTAAAGGGCTTAACATTGTCCCTATAAAAGATTTACATTCGCTCGTCAGCCATTTAATCGGAGAACAAGAAATAGATTTTCACCCGCCGATAAAAACTGATGATCTTTTTCAGGATAATGATCATCTCTTGGATATGTCTTCCGTTAAAGGACAGGAGCACGCCAAACGCGCGCTGGAAATTGCCGCTTCCGGCGGGCATAATGTAATCTTGAATGGGCCGCCCGGATCGGGAAAAAGCCTGCTAGCCAAAACAATGCCTTCTATTCTTCCCCGCCTCACTCTTTCCGAAGCATTGGAAGTTACTAAAATTTTTTCCATTTCCGGAAAATTAACCAGAAACGAGGCTTTAATTACTGCCCGCCCGTTCCGTTCTCCGCATCATAGCGCCAGCGCCGTATCATTGGTGGGCGGAGGAACTTATCCCAAGCCGGGAGAAATCAGTCTGGCGCACCGAGGAGTGCTGTTCCTGGACGAATTCGCGGAATTTCCCAAGAATGTCTTGGAAAATTTGCGCCAGCCGCTGGAAGACGGGATTATCACCGTTTCCCGCGCTAAAGGATCTTTGGAATTTCCCGCCCGCTTTACTCTGGTAGCCGCCATGAATCCCTGCCCCTGCGGAAACGCCACTGATCCGGAAAAAACTTGTACCTGTTCGCCATCTCAAATTATCAGCTATCAGAAAAAAATATCCGGACCTATTTTAGACCGCATTGACCTGCAAATAGAAGTTCCGCGAGTCAAATTTGAAAAATTGCAGGAAGAAGATACGGCGGAAAAAAGTATTGACATAAGAAAAAGAGTGGAGGAAGCCAGAAAAGTTCAGAAAAAAAGATTTCGCGGACTGCCCATCTTCACCAACAGCGAGATGGCTTCCAGTCAAATTAAAAAATTCTGCCCGCTTGACCAGCCATGTATAGAAATTCTCCGTAGCGCCGTTGCGTCCCTCGGCTTGAGCGCCCGCTCTTATTACCGCCTCATCAAAATCGCGCGCACCATTGCTGATTTATCGGAGGAGGAAAAAATCCGGCCCGCGCATATAGCCGAAGCGGCGCAGTATAGGTTTAAGAGTGATTAATTAGAGTTTACGATTTCACACTACCCACCTGCTCTCCATTGTCATTCCGGAATTTTTTATGGAGCACGGTGGAATAAAAAATATCCGAAATCTAGACTTACAATGGTTTAAGATTCCGGATAAATTTCTCCACTGTCGCTACGAAATTTTCCGGAATAACATAAAAAAATTTACCATATGTTTTTTCTTAAAAAGAAAGCTTTTGCAAGAATCTTATTTGCCCTAACCATCCTGCTCTTATCAGCAGTTTTTTTAAATTTACTTTTTTCAGATAAATCTGATTCTGAAAATCGTTTTCAAAATCTTCCGGATGGCGCGCGCAAAAAAATAGGTTTAATTGACGATAGCTTAGCTTTTGAAATAAATTCTTCTGCTAATACAGTAGGAGAATTTTTAACAGAGCAAGATATAAATTTAAAAGAAAATGATTTAATTTTACCGCCTAAAAACTCCCGAATTTCAAGCGGATCGCGGATAATTATACAACGGGCGAAAAATATAACCATTATTGACAATAAAAAAGAAATTAAAGCCTGCGCGCTTTTGAGAAATGTGGAAGAAACGCTTTGGGAGAATGGAATAGAAATAAGCGCTGACGATATAGTTTCGCCCGAAAGAAATTCTTTAATTACCGACAAAACGGAAATAAAAATAATTCGCGTGGAGATAGAAGAAGAAATGGCGCGGGAAAATATAGATTTTAAAAAAATAACAGAGACAGACAACAAGATGGGCTGGCAGGAAAAGAAAATAACACAGAGAGGGGAAAAAGGTGTTCAGAAAATAAAATATAAAGTTATTTGCCATAACGGTAAAGAAATTTCCAGGAAAGTTTTAGAAACAAAAATAATAAAAAAATCCCTCCCTGAAATAACAGTGAAGGGAACTTATGTAAAGCTGGGAAAATCCCATAAAGGGATGGCTAGCTGGTATGTCGCTAAAACATTAACCGCTGCCAATCCATGGCTGCCTATAGGAAGCTATGTTAAAGTGACTAATCGCGCTAATGGAAAATCGGTTATTGTCCAAATCGCCGATCGCGGACCGTTTGGCAATGGGCGCATAATTGACTTGGATAAAACAGCCTTTCAAAAAATCGCTTCTTTGGGGCAAGGCGTGGTTGATGTGAAAATGGAAGAGATATTAAATTAAGAAGCAAGAAGCTAAGTTTGAACTTAGAAGCGAATCTTCCTGCTTAGAAGCTTCGCTTCTAATGCTTCTAAGGGTTTCTGCTAAATATCTATTCTATACAATTTACCGTCAATTCTATTGACAAAAAACAAACAGCCTTCATAAAGTGAAACCATTAAATTTTCGGCGTCGTAAGCGCTGGTTATTTCTTCCAAATCAACAATTCTTTCGCTTTTGCCGTTAAGAACATTTATTTTAAAGAAAGTGTCTTTAGTGGTTATTTTTTTATTATAATAATCATCCGGCATCATCGCGTCGTCGGGAATACTTGTTGGAATAGCGCAATAAACATTTTTCTCGTCCGCCCAGACACACTTGGAAACTAGCGTGGGAACATTTAGAGCTTGATATTTTTCTCCATCATTCTCAATAAATCCCAGCATTATCTTAGAATTTCCTTTTTCCGTTAAAGAGCTGACTAAAACTTTTTTTCCATCGGGAGACCAGAGATAATCAGCGCCGTATTTCCCGGAAAAAATTGTTTTAGGTTCTCCTCCGACCAGGCTAATAGTTTTCAAAAAAGTTTGGCTGGAGGCGTCAGGATAATTCCAATAAGAAATTAAAGATGATTGAGGAATAGGAGCAATGGAAATTCTTCCCGGTCGCAAGTCAGCTATTTTTTTCCACCGGCTCCCGTCCGGATTAGCTAAATTAAGCGAGCAGGCTTTTATTTTGGATTCGCAATAATTATAAATTATTTTATCCCCCAGATTTGTCCAAGCAATGTCGCTTATGCCTTTTTTAAGCGCCCTTCCTTCCGAAACAGCATGGTCATACAGATAAAATTTATTTTGGGGAAAACGGGAAATAACCTTATTTTCTTTAGGAGACCACAGCACTCGCGTAAGACCGGTTAAAATATCTTGGGAGATATTTATTTTTTCGGAGCCGTCAAGAGATATTTTCCAGACATTGCCATTCTCTTTTGAATAATATTGGATATACTTTCCATCCAAACTAAACGCGGGAGAAATTACCGCTTCATCGGTTAAAAGTTTTATTTTTTCGTCTTTAATATTCTCCTCTTTATTGCCAGCCATAAGAGAAGAGTTGCTGATAGAACTTTCAATTTTACTGCTACTTGTCTTAACGGGAATATCACTAAAAACGAAATTATAAATTCCAAGAAAAATTAAAGCCAGAAGCAAGAGAATGGAAGAGATGATAAATACTTTTTTCATTGATTTAATTTTGCCTTCGCGGAGAAATAGACAGAACAGCGCCACTGACAAAAATTATCATTAATACCGTCAATAAAATTCTCAGTAAAAACATCGCCTGCTCGGGGAAATGGGATAATAAGCTCGCCAAAGCTTTTTGAGAGCCTTTGAGCGCGGACTGATTTGCAGCAGAACTTTCAATCACTTCCATCTGGACAAAATTAGACATTCTATTTTCAGTTGATTCAAATTGGGATATGCCCCAAATATCTCTTAATGCTTTTCTTATTGCAAGCGGCTGTTCGTAAATAGCGTTAAGTCCGATATTATAAATTGATCCGATCGGCCTATTGACCGCGATTTCAAAGTTTTTCCCGCGGCTTTCTTCCACATCGCCTAACATCCATTGGACTTTTGTTGTTGGATTATCGCCGTTGAAATTTTCTTCCGCTCCGATAAAATTAGGGAAAAATTCGGCTGTCAGCTGGACTGCGCTGTTTTCGGGCGATTGGAAAACTGATTCGCTGTAATCGGTAAAGCTGTTTCCATCAAGATCTTGGTAGCTTCCCAAAATTTTAGGGTCAAAATTTTCTCCGGCGGAAACAATCTTAACAGAAGGCTCTACGATCTGAAAATTTTTAATTAGATGGATTGTATTGCCCAAATTAGCGTCATCTATATCAGGAGAAGTATCGTTAGCGGTTACGGTAAGCGTGTAAGTGTCTCCTGGATTTCCGGCAACGGGGAAAAAGTTAGTTCCGGTTTGTTCATCGTCCCGACAGTCATCAGAAATAGAAGAATCGCAAATTAACGGCTCTCCGTTAAATGTCCAAGAATAGTTTCCAAGATTACTGGTGGCAATATCCACGCCGATAATTTCATTCTTTACCACAAAACAGATGGATTTTTCCATCAAATTGTCTTGGCATATGGAACTGCCCATAACCAGCTTGCCGTCATCATTAATGGTTGTTTTATGGGGAACAATTTTTTTATCGCTGGAAATAAATCTTATGATTACATCGCTATTTCCGCTTCTGGTTTCTCCCTGCTCAAAATTTTCTTCCACATTTAGACAAATTTTCAAATATCCTATTCCGTTTTTTAAATAATTTGCATTATTATTAACAAGGTTGTCTTGATCAAAGTTTAAATCAAAATCAAGCGAGGATATGTTAATACCTTTCGTAAGAGAAATACTTTTTCCGGTAGAGAAAAAATTGTCGTCATCAGTAATATCTCTCCAGTCATTATCATCTAAACTAAATTCTCCGTTTCTGCTTATCTTTACTTCCCATTCATAATAAAGCTGGTTGGCGGATTGGCTGGCGTTGCTGACTATTGACTGAACAGATACGCGGTCTCCCATATTATCTTCCGTAGGATCGTTTACGGGATTTTCGGGCGAATAAGAAAGAGCGATTTCCAAATTTTTCGGCTGGCCTCCTTCGCGGGGATCAACTAAGTTTCTTTCCAAACATCCATTAATATCCACGGCTGCCGTTGGAATTGTCACATCGTATCCTTTAATTTCTTTCGTATAGCTGGCCTTGTTTTCATCTTTTACCTCGCAATCATTTTTGGGAAGCGCCCACATTATCATCATTGAAGAATCATTATGTTTGGTAGGCACCATAGATTCTCCTTCCACAATCACTCCCACTTTGTCTCCGGAATTATAACTCCAAGTAAACTTATTTACTCCCAGTCCGGCTATGTTGGCTTCGTCTTTATTGCCATTGTCGGCCGTGTCGGGATCCTCGGGATTAGTATGCCAAAACTTTTCTTCAAATTTCGGAAATGATTTATCATTCGCGCCTGTTTCATAACCGGGAGCTTCCGGAAATAAATGATCGCAAGAAAGCAATTCATAATTTTTTCCATTCTTAAAGTCGTGAATATAACAATGATAATTCGTCGCCGGTCTTATATTGCTGTCTCCGCCCATATGAGCTTTATAACCGTCGTTATCGCCATCTTCAATGGCAATATCTGCATATTTACCGACCTTTTCAGTTTTAAATCCACCATTGGCGATAATGCGCATAGCTTCAATCTTCCAATCTTCTACCGTAATTCTTTTGTCACCATCTCTATCGCACGAGTCTAATGTATGCTGGCTTGGAGGTCCGACACCGGCGCTAAGATTGCATCTTTCGTGTTTCAGATACCAGGTATAATAAAGCGATTCGGACGGAGTGCTGAAATACATTGGAAGAGCGGTAGCGGTAATTTTTTCTCCCATTTTTGGATCAGACGGGCTGAAAGTAACCATCACTTCCGGAGCGGATCCTTTATTCCATGAAACATTCATATTTTCTCCGTATTCCTGCATAGTTTCCTGATCCATATGATAGCGCTCTTCTCCTTGCTGGAGCATTCCATTTATTAAACTGCCATTAGAAGATCCAGCGCCTCCAAAAATGGAATTGTGAATTCCCTTTGTGATAGGATCAACAAAATCAGCCGGGCTCCAGGCTCTCGCGCAAAAAGGGCTGCAAGTCAGCGCAAAAATTTCTATGGCCACGATTGAGAATAAGAGTGTTTTTTTAAACATACGAGTTAAATGGTTAAATTGCTAAATTGTTATGTTGTAAGTTGTGAGTTGTGAGTTGTGAGTTGTCAGTTAACTAGGCTGTTGATATAAACGGCGTCGCTGATTATTATAAATAATAAACTAAATAAATAAGAATATAATAAAGAGCGGCTTTTATAAACAACTACTCCTGAAAAAAATGACGCTATTATATAATTAACGGATCCCCAATTAAAATCTTTTGTAATGATTAAAAATAATAAAAACGCGCTAAATTGCAAAATAATAGAAATAGCTTTCCATTTTTTCAAGAAGCTGAACATTATAAAGCCTCTGAAAAAAAACTCATACAGGGCGAGAAAAAAGCCCGCTATTACTATTTCATAAAAAACGAAAAGCCCGAAATTCTGAATAATGTTTTGGGGAACATAATATTTTTCGGCTAGTCCCGCATATTGATAGAGTAAAGTTAAGATAAGAAACGCCCCGGCCAAAGACAAAAATATCCAGGTAATTCCCCGCTTCCAATCCCCCGCTCGCCAACCGAAATCTTTTAAATCTTCCTTTAATGTTATTTTAATATACAATGCGGGAACTGCCAAAAGGAAAGTTAGGCTCACAATCAGTTTCTGGAAATAATCTTTTTCCGGAAACAGTTTTACCATAAACAGGCAAAAAATCATCATTAAAATGCTGATAATATCTTTTTTATTTAGGGAGGTTTTGGTGTTCATATGGTAATTGTCTTAAATCGCGAAACTGTTCTATATGTCATTCCGGAATTTTTTCCGGAACGCCTGCCTGCCGGTAGGCAGGGAGTGGAGAAAAAAATATCCGGAATCTAGAATTATTAGAACTTTACGCGTGAGACAAAATGTAGCGTAGATTCCGGATAAATTTTTCCGCTGTCGCTCCAAAATTTTCCGGAATGACAATAACTTGGGCTTATAAAAACACTAAAATACTATGCCTGTAATTTATTCATTCTCTTCGTTAAATTCTTTTTTAGCTTCTTCAATTTCCAAAAGCTGCTTGGGGTCAGAGGTAATTATTTGGTCTTCGCTGTAAGAAGCAACTACTTTTACGGCGGCGCGCTTGGTTCCCGCGAAAAATATTCCCTCGCCCACGCTGCTTTCCAATAAAAGGAATTTTTCTTGGTCGGTCAGGTAAAATGTTTCCGAAACTATATCAATAGAAGCCGGCGATTGGCGAAGAAGAAGCTGAATGGAAGAGTTGGTGACGATAGGCTTTCCGTAGCGGGAATTCATAAAATCATTTATGTCCTGGGTAATAGTAGTGAGTCCGGTGTAATATTTTCGACACCTCTTGGCTATTCCAAATAAAAATGAAGCGGCGTCTTCATGCTGCATCATAATCCAAGCTTCATCTACCACCACCATGCGTTTTTTACGATTAACACGCATTTCATTCCAAATAAACTGCAGAATTATATACATGGCCACCGGCCTTAATTCGCCTTCCATATCGCGAATGTTAAAAACGGTCAGTTGGTTTTCAATATTGACATTAGTGGGTTTATTTAGAAATCCGGAAAAAATTCCCTCGGTATATCTCTCCATTCTGGTAGCCAGTGAATCAGCCCCTTCCATATTGCAGAGAACTTCATAGAGATCGGACATAGTGGGAAAAGATGTCGTAGTAAAAGAATCATAATCGCTTTGAGCGGTAATGTCGCGCGCGGAATAAGTTTCTCTGATAGCGTTTCCCAAAATAGAATCTTCTTCCGGAGTAAGCGAGCCCAGCATAATATGGAAAAGTCCCAGCAGGCTGGCTATATTGCCACGCAGAGCGTCTTCCATGCTCATATCATTTTCGCCGCCGCTGGCTTTGGGCAAATCAAAAGGATTAAGATTGGAACGCGAGTTGAGCGATATCTTAACGAAAGATCCCCCGACCGTCTCGCAAAGATATTTATATTCATCTTCGGGATCAATCACGATCACATTAACTCCCATCATCAACGAACGGAGAATTTCCAATTTAACCGTATAGCTTTTACCCGCTCCCGACTTGGCAAAAACAACCATATTGGCGTTTTCCATATTAAAGCGGTCAAAAAGAATCAGGCTGTTGTTGTGGCGATTAATCCCGTAAAGAATTCCGTCACTGGAAGAAAGTTCCGAAGATATGAAAGGAAAAGTGGTAGATAATGGAGAGGTATTAAGATTGTTGGCGGAATCCAATTCATCATTGGCTAGAGGAAGAGTAGAGGAAAATCCCTGCTCCATTCTTAAAGTAGCCGGTTTCACATAAACTAGCTGGGCTTCCAAAATCGCTTCTATCGATCGAGTGGTTTTGTCCAATTCTTTAACACTTTTCCCATAAACGGTCATATAAAGCCCGAAACGGAAAAATTTTTCAGTTCCCTGCTGAAGTTTGGTGCGCAGTTCTTCAATATTTTTCATGGCTGTTTCCAGCATAGGATCGCGGATTTTGCCGCTTTCTTCTTCCAAGTGGATAGTAGATTGAACTTGGGTGGCGCTCTTCCGCAAATTTTTTAAAACATCGGCAGTTTCCATCGGATGGATGAACATAGCAATGTCTAAAGAGAAATCAACATTGACGATAGGAGAAAACCAATTGGTGCCAAGATAATGGGGATAAGCGATTACGAAAATCGTTCGGGCGCATATTTCTCCCACTTGAATATAATTGGCATTGATTCTTAAAGCCGCGGGAGCGATAAGCCCCTCCACTTTAGCCACTCCCCGGCGATAAATTTCTTCGCTGTCGGGAGCGCTGTTTTCAATATTTTTTTGTTTTCGTAATTTAAACATATTTTATCATCTTCATTTTTTCTATGTCATTTCCTTCCCTTTTTTATGTCATTCCCGCGAAAGCGGGAATCTAGAGTAATTTCTAAAGCCAGCAATTCCATCCTAGATTCCCGATCAAGCCGGGAATGACAAAAGAGAGTTTCTTAATTTAGGCAAGTCTACTGTTTTTCAAGATCAACTTCTTCTATTTTATTTATTATGGCATTCGTGAAAACGGAAGGATTGTAGGAATTATATAAAAGCTCAATTATTTCTTCGGTCTTGAGCGAAGTCACACGCACTCCGATTCCGCTAAGCCCAGCGTTAATATGGTCCACTCTTTGCCATAATTGGTTTTTGTAAGTTTCAAACAAGACTTTGTTTTCAGCCACAATCTGGCGGGAATTAAATAGAGCCATAATTTTGTCCAGCGCCCCCTGCTCATGGCTCTCCACGGGATAAAAAGGAACCACAATATAGAAAAATTTAGAAACGATATTGGAAACTTTTATCAAATTTTCAATAAACTTTTTATATTCAGAGATCTGAAATTTTAAAAGCTCGTTTTCCTGCTGAACTTCTTTTTTTTCCAAAAGGTCTAGATAAGGCTTTATATTAAATTTCCGCGAACTAATCATTATCTGAATGGGAAAGTCAAGCGAATTAAGAAAATTCTGGTATTGGCTGATTATGGCGTCCTGTTCCTCACTTGATTTAAGGTCAAAATTAATAGAGGAAACCAAAAGGACAGCTCTTAGCGACCCGTTTTTCAAAATAATCACATCGTCTTTCACTTCTTTCACATCCACATATTTCTGGGTACTGTTTCCGCTTCCGCCGAAAGCTAATTTTTTTGAGTGTAGAAATTCCATATATTATTTTCCTCTTACCTATCCCTCTTTGTTATTTCTCCCCTCCCCTGCTATCTAATGTTTCCGCCAGCTCTTTAATTTCTTCGGGAGTTATAACTTTATTTTTATTCATTTCCGAATCTTGTTTATTTTTCTTAACCGGAAGAACTTTAACTTTAAGTGTTTTTCTTTCCCAGACATAGGTTTTGGGACGAAAAAGAAACATGATTCCCGCCGCCACGAATTTTACGAGTGACTGATTGTATGGGCGGTAAAATGTAAAAGCTAAAAAAATTAAGGATATGGGAATAGCGGCAACAATAAAGACAGCTTTTTCCAGAACATTCCATAAAACAAGCAGAACGGCTCCCAGCCCGGCCAGCCACAATAGTTGCTTGCCAGTAAAAGGTCCGACTATTTTATCTTCAACATTGATAAATTGCGGGACATTGAATAACATAATATTAAAAATCTTCTCTAAGATTTACGACATTCCCTTTTGTTTTTGGACGGCTTTCTTCTTTTTCGCTATTATGATTAATTCCCATGGGATAAATTTGATAGTAGCGAGGATTTTTGCTTACCTTACTTGCTTTATTTATTTTATTTACTTTATCTATTTTCTCTTTCTTGTCCACTTTTATTTTCTTTTTTCCTTCCTTTTCCGATTCAAGGGTTTGGGGAGATGAAAAACGGAAACTGCCGGTATTATTTTTATTTGGCTGTTTGGCTGTTTGGCTGTTTGGCATTATTTTTCTAATTTCTGGTTCATTACTTTCTTTTGCTAAATATTTCATCCTTGGCGTTTTAATTTCTGATTCTTTGCTTGTCGCATAATGCTTGCTTCTTGCTGCTTCTTCATTTGCTTCCAATAACGGAAATACTACTTGCTGATCTTTGGCGTTAATAGTCAGAGGAATATGGCCGTCCAGCGATTTTAAAATCAGCGACAGCTTTTGCAGTTCTTGGGAATTCAGTTTTTTGGCGTTCTCACCGTGAAATAAATAATTGCTTTTCTCTATGGCTCCGTAATTTCCGGTCCCCATAACTTGGCGATAATCGGCGATCCAGTTTTTAATGGAAGGCCTGACTGGATCGGGAAAAATTTTGAGCTTTATATTATTGACGGAAATTCTCTGGTTGCCTAACTTAGGATATTTTTTAAGAGCTTCAAGAATGGGAAGTTTGACGATAGCTTCGTCGCCGGCGCCACTATTACTCTGTATTCTTTGGTTAATTATTTTTTCCGTAATATGCTTGGCTATTTCTTGGGCTTTGGATAAATCAATTTCCATTTCTTTTGACAGAATGGATACAAAATTTTCTATTTTCACTTCGCCGAAATAATAGCTTCTAATTAATCTGGAAATACTGGCTACTTGCGACAACTCCAGATTAAAAATCCGTTTTACATTCTCCATTTCTCTCAGTGTTTCACTGGCGGAGAGTTTGCTTTTTATTTCTTTTGGCAACGCGTCAAATTTTTTCCATCTTAGCAAAAACTCTTCCTCTGTTTCATTTTCCGCAACAGGAACAATCATCGGAGAAAAGCTGGAATAATTTTTTGTTTCTTTAAACATAATTTTCTTAATTTGCTGCTATTATTTCTGTCTCTATGTCATTCCCGCGCAGGCGGGAATCCAGAGTAATTTCTGAAGTTAGTGATTCCATCCTGGATTCCCGTTTTCACGAGAATGACAAAACGGAAACTTTAAATAATCTAAATCTTATATCCTCTCTTCCTCCAATCCAGCCTGTCTTTCATATTCATATTTTCGGCAGTCTTTGCAATGAAATCGGGATCCTCGTTTAGCCCTCCAGAAGCTTTATCTCGCAAGAAGAACTCATGAAATTCTTGGGTATCAAGCAAATTTTTCTGTTTAGCTAGATTTTCCGCGGACATTTTTTCCAAATTGTCGCGATAAGCATCATCTTTGGATTTACCGCCATATCTTTCATCATAGTCAATCAGGATCTTTACATTATTGTCCGCTTTAATTTTGCCTTTGATTGTTTCTTGCACTCTCTTCGTAGCTTCTTTATCTTCATTTCCCTTTTCATCTTTTATAACTGCCGCTGTCAGCGCCGTATTTAAACTTTTACCATCTTTTATCACATCTCTGGTTATTTCTTTCGGCGCTTTGTCTATAATTTTCTTCTTTAGGTCTTCATCATTTCCGACCGCTTCCAGCGCTTTTTTAAATCTGTCAATATCAGTTAGCAATCCTTTTTCAGCCATAGTAATAGCGGCAGCTGTTTTGGCCACTTCGTTTTCAGAGCCAAGATCTTGAGATAACTGAGAAGCACTGACATTGAGATCTTTATTCTCTTTAACTTTTTCTCCGATGCGTTTGTCGCGAGCACTCTTACTTCCGCCTTCCCATCTTTTTTTCATTTCTTTCAAACTTCCCCACGGAGTTTCCCCTTTGCCAGCTCCAACAAAAGCCCCCTCAAATTTAGCTTCCGATTCTTCTCTTTTGTCTGTTCCTCTCAAACCCCATATTTTTCCTAAACGGCCAGGTAAACCTTTCTTTTTATAATATTCAGTTGCTTGTTTTGCTCCACCTGGGATTCCAGTAGCCATCCCCGCCCCTCTTGCTGTATTCACCGGAATCTTCGCGAACCAGTCGCGGGCGCCGGTAGCTTTTTTCACCGTCCAGTCGGCCCCGGCAATACCCATTTTTTGCGTGGCGATAATACCCATCCAAAGAATAACTATAGGTATAAAGAAATAAGCGGCATTGGCTAATAAGCTCGGATTGTGCCCATAATTTTGCGCGTATTGCTTCATTGATTCTTTTGTTCCCTCCGCGGCCATTTCTCTCATTAAATTATAGGCGATCAGCATCATAAAAACTAAAATGGGTCCAGTAAAAGCGTACTTAAAAAGATTAGACCACCATTGATTGGCAAACGATTTAGTATCCGGGAAAACCGCCGCCACGAATCCGATGGAAGAAAAAATAATCAACACGGCCAGCGCCACTATGCGGATTACAAATATGGCCGCGATCACAAACATAGTGATCATCAAACAAAATATGAAAAATATCGCCATCATTATCTGGACAGTAGAACCGCCTGAATCAAAATCTCCATCACTTTCTCTGGGAACTAGCATATCAGCGATTCCGGTAGGTCCCGTAAGTCCGGCGGAAAAACTTTTCGTTTCTTCCTGGTTAAAAGCTGAATTCAGAAAATAATACATAGTCACATTGGAAGCGTCCACGATAAAGCGGGAAATGGGAAAACTGAAATTAACCAAAAGCGCCATTAGCACTAGCATCAAAAGAATTTTTTTAAGATGATACTTTTCTATTTGAAATATAGTGCAAAAAGCCGAATATAAAAGAATTAAAATAAATCCCAAATTAAGAAAATCCCTTACCATTTTCCAAGCGTCATAAATAGCTTGCCGATGAATAACATCCCGGATATTATTGGCGTCTATCGCCCAGTCAAAAAGAAAACCGGCTATGCCAAGCAACAGCGCAAGAAGCCTAAAAAATCCGTATAGTATCCAGTTAATGCCCACCACAAAAGGGTTATCAAAAGGCCACCAGCCACCACTTTCTTCAGCTAAATCTATATGTTCTGTTCCTGCATTAGCCTCATTAACAATAGAAAAATCCAAACCACTGCCTGAAAAATCCGAAAAAGCCAAATTTAAATTCAATAAAGAAAAAGCAAAAATAAAAAAGCAAAAGAAAGCCAGCGCTCTTTTTAAAACTTTATTCTTTTTAATTTTTTTGCTTTTTGTTTTTTGTCTCATCGCATTTATTATACCAGAAAATGGAAAAAAGAAAACTGGTGATATGGATGTAGATTATATATTCTTTTTAATTTTCGCTAATTTTTTTTCAGCTTCATTGGCTCTTTGGGCAGTATGTTTCCATGCGTATACCGCTGCTAATGTTTGCAATGGAAGCAAGTTCAATCCGGGAACAAGTTCAATAAATAAAAGAAATCTAATAAATATTTTAGCTTTCCATGCTCCTTTTCCCCAAAGAGCAAAAAATAAAAAAGGCTTAATGAAATATCCTATAAAAATGGCATCACCTAAAAAATCAACGCATGCCGATACTAAAATTATAATTAACCATGGGGCGTTTTTATGTTCGTTAATTTGTCTTCTGTATTCCCGAGCTAACCTGAACGCTTCCACGGGCATCTTCCATTTAGGTCCGCTAGCAATTCTTTCCAAAGACAAGGATGTTTTCCTAATAATATCTCTCCGATCTTCATTTTGCTCAGGCATAATTTTATCTAGTGCGAATAGTACAAAAAATTTATTTTATTATACCACGATTTTAGAATTCACGAAGCGTTGTATGAAACATAAAGACAGGCTTAACGCCTGCCTTTATTTAAAATTGAAAATTACAAAATTAAAAATTCTAACGAATATATCCTTTAATCACTCTACTCTTAGAAGATAGTGTTCGGCGGGAAACTTTGCCCCAGCCGCGGTGGTTCATTTCGGAAATAGTGACTGTTCCCTTGTCTATTTTTTCCACAATGCCGACATGCCCCCACCAAGATTCGGAAGTTACGATAATAGAGCCTTTTCTTGGCGTTTTGCTTGTTTTGTATCCGCTAACTTTAGCGTGATACAGCCAAGTTCCGGCATTCCCTCCCCATGGAATATATCGTTTTTGGGAAACATACCAGGTGCAATAACCATAAGGAAATTTGTGTCCCGTGCCGGCTTTCCCATCCAGCTTTTTCCAGCCGGAAACTGCGGGAGCGCCTCCGGAAGGAGTGGCATATTGCCTTCGCGCGATTCTTGAAGATTCAGTAGCGCTTAGCGGAATTTCTTTCTTCCCGCCGGGTATAATTATTTCCTGCCCGGCTTCTATTTTTCCATTGGCCGGAAGATCATTGAAAGCGATAATTTTTTTCTCATCAGCTTCATATTCTTTGGCAATGCTTTTAAGCGAATCGCCTTTTTTGACAGTATAAGATAATCCGGCTACGGGAAGAATAAATATCTTGTCTCCGGGCATTATAGAATCAATATCATCTATGTCATTAGCCCAAAGAATAGTATTTACGGTAATTCCGTGAGCGATGGCAATAGAACTCACTGTATCCCCTTCTTCCACTTCATAGATAATCACCCCTTCACCTTCTTTAGGATCTTTTAAAACAGGACTGTTATTAGCTACCATTACTTGCCCTTGATTTCCCTGAATAATGGAAACTTCTTCCTCGTCATCTTTTTTAAGCTCCACATCTACCGCGGCGCTAGCCTGCGCCAAAGGAACGAAAACCAATCCGCTTTCGCGGTTTATTTGTCCGCTAATCTTATTTTTCCGAGGGCTTTCAACTTCTTCACTGTCGTTCCAGTGTCCAAACAAAAAACCGCGAGACTCTTTGCCGGACGCCATATTGGTAGCTATTACCAAAATGGCGCTGGAAACTACTACCGCTAAAGCAGAATAATTTCTCAAAACATGCAGCAATTTTATGGTCCTGCGTTCTTTAACCAAGCTGGCGAAATTCGCTTGCCAGTGATAAATTTTAGTTTGAAGATCTTTCAGCTTCAGACTCAATCGTTCCGGTCTTGAATGACAAACAAGGATTTGTCTACTAATAATATTTATCTTTCATTTAGTTTTAGCTTTAAAGCGTTTTTTCACAGTTGCCTATATTGCTATCCGCCTATCGGCTAAAACTCTAACTTTTACGCTTAACGGGTAGTATAGGAGATGCTGAAAATTTGTCAAATAATTTTTGCGGACTTATTCACAGCGCGTAATTTTAGCTTGAATAAGCTAAAAAGCGGGAATATTTTTGCTTTCAGCAAATTTCTTTTTATTTTCGGCAGATTGGGGTAAGATAAAGTTAGCTTTTACTTCCTCCCCTCTTTGAGGGGAGGTGCCCGTAGGGCGGAGGGGTGTGAAATATCGCTGGTGGAAATAACACCACCCCTCAATCCCCTCCTCAAAGAGGAGGGGGAGAAGAAAAAAGTAATTCGTAGAGATCCTTCATAGAAATATGTCAAACATCAAAACTCTTCTCATAGAATTTTTAGAGCATCTGGAAATTGAATTAAGCCGCTCACCCAAAACAGTGGAAAATTATCATCGCTGTTTAATTTATTTTTTAAATTGGTCTAAAATTAAAAATCCCGGCGATATTGATTTAGGCTTGGTAAAAAAGTACCGACTTTACCTTAACCGCCGCCAAGACGCAAAGGGAAATTGCTTAAAACAAGTTACTCAAAATAATTATGTCATCGTTCTCCGCGGGTTTTTAAAATATTTGGCGAAGCAGGACATTGAAACGCTTTCAGCGGAAAAAGTGGAAATAGGGAAAAGTTCGCAACGCGAAGTGGAATTCTTGGAGCCGGAAGAAGTGGATCGCCTTTTGAATTCAGCCAATGGAACGGATTTAAAATCTTTGCGCGACCGCGCCATTTTGGAGCTTCTTTTTTCAGCCGGCCTGCGCGTTTCGGAGCTGGTAAATATAGACCGGGATAAAATCAATCTGGAAAAGCAAAATTTTAGCGTTAAGGGAAAAGGCAGAAAAACCAGAATTGTTTTTATCTCCGACACAGCCAAAGAAGCGATAAGAAAATATCTTGAAGAGAGAATAGACACTGACCCGGCATTATTCGTCCGCGTTGTGAAAAAAATTCCCAAAGACGCTGATTTAAGATTAACGCCCAGAAGCGTCCAAAGAATAGTGAAAGAATACGCGATTAAAGCCGGGATTATAAAAAATGTCCATCCGCATACTTTACGCCACACTTTTGCCACTGATTTATTGGCCAACGGCGCCGATATCCGCAGTGTCCAAGAAATGCTGGGGCATTCGTCTATCACCACCACCCAAATTTACACCCATATAACTAACCGTCGCTTGGAAGGAGTTTATCAAAAATTTCACAGAAAGCGGTGAAAAACTTGACCATTGCTTTAGCCGGTGTTATACTTATTTCAGAAATTAGTTAAAAATAACTAAAAATAGAAATGAAATACATTGACTTTTCTAATCACTTCAAGGAATATCCGATTATTCATTTATCGGATATTAAAAATGCGGAGAGCGATTTTGATCATCGCCGCTTGTATGAATGGCAAAAAAAGCATTATTTGAAAAAAGTAGCCAATAATTTTTATATTTTTGCCGACAAGCAATTATCTGATTTTGAAATGAATTTTATATCCAACAAGCTTTACGAACCATCTTATCTAAGTCTTGAATACGCTTTGAGTTACTATAATTTAATTCCGGAAACTGTTTTTTTGTACACTTCCGTTACCACAAAAAAAACAAGAATGATAAAATCGGAAATTGGAAACTTTTCATATCGCAATATTAAAACAGAACTATTTTTTGGTTATAGGTTAATTAAAAATGAAAAAATTTCCTTTAAAATCGCCGATCCGGAAAAAGCTTTACTGGATTTTTTGTATTTTAGGAACGATATAGTTAATAAAAACGATGTTTATGAATTAAGGCTTAATAAGGAAGTTTTTAAGGAAACAATAGGCTGTGGCAAATTAAATAACTATTTAAGAAAATTTGACTCAAAAAAAATAACTCAAAAGATAAAATTAATTAATGCCTATGTTAGATCTTAATGAGATAAAAAAGTATTATCCAAAATTACAGGGGTTTGAAAAAAGTATTTTAAGAGAATATCTGCAATATAAAATATTGGATGTGATATTTAAAAGCAAGTTTGGCGGAAAAATGTCTTTTTTAGGCGGAACAGCCATTAGAATTTGTTACCAAGGCAGAAGATTTTCGGAAGATCTGGATTTTGATAATTTTCATCTAAACAAAAGCGAATTTGAAGAAATGGCTGATTTAATTAAAAAAGAATTGAGTCGGGAGGGATATAATATTGAAATTAGAACCGTTTATAAATTGGCTTGCCACGCTTACATAAAATTTTCCGATATTTTATTTGAAAGTAAATTGAGTCCGATGAAAAATGAGAAAATGATGATTCAGATTGATACGGCGCGGGAAAATATCGGTTATAATTCCAAAAATTTTTTGTTGACAAAATTTGATGTATTCAGAAATATTAATTTAACGCCGATTAATATAGTTTTGTCCAAGAAAGTCGGAGCTGTTTTTGGCCGTAAAAGAGCTAAGGGCAGAGATTTCTACGACATTGCTTTTTTAATGGAGTTGGCTGATTTTAATTATAAATATTTAAAGGAGAAATTTAATATTAAAAATCGGCAGGATTTAAAAAGCAGGTTATTGGAAAAAATTTCCGAAATTGACCTGAAGAGCTTGGCTAAAGATGTAGAGCCGTTTTTAATCAACCCGGACGAAAAAGAAAGGGTTTCCGGTTTTCGGGAATACATTGAGCAGAAACTGTAGAAAGAGTGACAGCGTAACATATAAAAAAGCTAAATTTCTATGCAGAAGCTTAGCTTTTTTTATTTAACAATTTTCTCATTTGGCAGTATGCTATAATGGTTGTGGGAAATATTTTTGTCATTCCCGACTTGATCGGGAATCTAGGATATAATCGCTGGTCTAAATAAGTACTCCAGATTCCCGTCCGCCGCGGCGGGCGGGAATGATATATCATAAAATTATGAACGATCTGCTCAAAAATCTCAATTCCGCGCAACAAGAAGCGGTCAAGGCCACAGAGGGCCCCGTTTTGATTATCGCCGGAGCCGGATCGGGAAAAACCAGAACACTCACCCATCGGGTGGCTTATTTAATAAAAAAGAAGAAAATAAATCCGCTTAATATTCTGGCGGTAACTTTTACCAACAAAGCCGCCCAAGAAATGAAGGAAAGAATTGCCAAATTGTTAGAAGCAAGAAGTAAGCAGCCTGCCTCGCCGGCAGGCAGGCAAGCAACAAGTAAAATTTCCAATTCTCAATTTTCAAATCCTAAGATACAAACTACAAGCTACAAACTACCTACTGTTGGCACTTTCCACAGCGTTTGCGCCAGAATTTTGCGGCGGGAAATAGACAAACTGGGATACAAAAAATCTTTTAATATTTTTGACGCTCAAGACCAATTAGCTTTAGTAAAAAGAATTTTTAAAGAATTGAGTATCAGTAAAGACCAATTTAATCCCGCGTCATTTTTAACCGCTATCAGCGAAGCTAAAAATAAATTTATTGACGAGGAAGCGTTTTCCCGGCAAGCGGAAGGATTTTACGAAGAAACTGTTGCTAAAGTTTACAACGCTTACCAAGAAGAGCTTAAAAAAAATAATATTCTGGATTTTGACGATTTAATACGGCTTGCGGTGAAAATATTCCAGGAATTTCCCGAAGTGCTGGCAAAATACCAAAATTTATTCCGCTATATTTTAGTGGACGAATACCAGGATACCAACCACGCCCAATACCTTTTGGTAAAACTGCTTTCCCAAAAACACCGCAATCTCTGCGTCGTGGGTGATGACTGGCAATCAATTTATATGTTTAGACAAGCGGATATTAAAAATATTTTAAGTTTTGAAAAAGATTATCCCGGCGCCAAGGTTATTAAATTGGAACAAAATTATCGCTCTACTCAAATTATTTTAGACGCGGCCCATGAAATAATTTCCAAAAATGTAAACCGCAAGGACAAGAAAGTGTGGACGGAAAATAAAAAAGGGCATCCCGTGGCTGTTTATGAGGCTAACGACGAAAAAGACGAGGCTGAATTTATTGCCGAGGAAATTAAAAATAAAGTTAGCGATAAAAATAAGAAATATAATTATTCCGATTTCGCGGTTTTATACCGCACCAACGCCCAATCAAGAATTATAGAGGAAATTTTCCTGAAAGAATCTATCCCCTATCGCATTATCGGCGGGCTGAAATTTTATCAAAGAAAAGAAATTAAAGATATTGTCGCTTACCTCCGCGTTATTCAAAACGGAAACGATTATATTTCTTTGGAACGGATTATTAACGAACCGCGGCGGGGCATTGGAAAAAAAACTTTAGCAAAATGGGCGGCTTTCGCCAAAGAAAACGATCTGAACTTACTGGACGCAAGCGCTAAAATCAGCCCTCAAAATTCAGAATTAAAAGAAGCTAAAATTAAAGCAATTAAGCAGTTCTGTGATTTTATTTTTCAAATGAGAGATTTTAAAGACAGAGCCGGATTAGCTAATTTGATTGAGAAAATTTTTAAAGGCAGCGGTTACGAAACTAGCTTGGAGAAAATGGGAATTGAAGGAGAGACGCGAATAGAAAATGTGCGGGAACTTTTGAGCGTAGCTGAAAAACATCGGGGCGAAAACGCCAATATGTCTTTGGAATTATTTTTGGAAGAAGTGGCGCTGGTGGCGGACACAGATAATATTGACCAAAATCAAGACACAGTTCATTTAATGACCCTGCACAGCGCTAAAGGTTTGGAATTCCCCATTGTTTTTATCGCGGGGCTAGAAGAAGGAATTCTGCCGCATTCCCGCAGTATGTTAAACGCGGATGAAATGGAGGAAGAGAGAAGGCTGATGTATGTGGGAATTACCCGCGCCAAAGAAAAAGTCTGTCTTCTCCACGCGGAAATGCGCGTAATTTTCGGATCAACCCAAGCCAACCCGCCATCGCGGTTTTTGGATGATATACCGCCGCACCTTGTGCGGAATTTCCAATTTCCAATTTCCAATTTCCAAACAGATTCTAAATCCCAAACTTCAAATCCCAAACAAATCTCAAATCAAAATAACCATGACCTAAAAGAATTCAAACCATCCCGAGTTACGAGTTACAGCGATGGCCAGCGCGTCCGCCATCCGGATTTTGGCGAAGGAGTGGTTATTTCCACGCAAGATGATATTATTACCATAGCTTTTATGAAAACCGGAATTAAGAAACTTTCCGCCACCTACGCTCCGCTGGAAAGAATATAACAAACTATTCCCATTATTGCCTTGTATTATGAAAATCTTCTACGCTATTCGCTTTTCCTTCTATGTCATCTCTAGACTTGACCTAGGAATCCAGAATGTTTCCCATGTCATTCCCGCGCAAGCGGGAATCCAGAATATCTTTTTAAGTTAGCGATTTTATCCTGGATTCCCGACTGGGTCGGGAATGACATAAATACTCTATTTTGCCCAAACTAAAGAGGAGGAAATTAAAGAGAGAATAGATAAACGCATTAAAAATTAACAATAAACCTATGCTTCCAAAAAAATACCGCCTTACCGGCAAAAAAGATTTTGAAAAAGTCTTTAAATTCGGGCAAGGGCGGCACGCTAAAATTCTGGGAATAAAATTCGCTAAAAACAACTTGGGAAATTCCCGGTTCGGTTTTATCGTTTCCAAAAAAGTTTCCCCTAAAGCGGTGGTTAGAAATAAAATCAAGCGACAAGCCAGAGAAATCATCCAATCAAATTTAAGCGATATTAAAAACGGACTGGATGTAGTTATAGTCTGCCACCCGGGAATTACGGAAAAAAATTATCAAGAAATAGAAAAAGAAATATTGGGAATTGCCGGAGAAATAAATTTACTAAATTAAAAACTACAGAGTTAACTCTGTAGTTTTTAATTCCGCCTCTAATTAGATATTGTTCAATTTACCATTAGCTCACGATCGTAACTTAGTGGCAAATAAAAAAAGATTTTTAATAATTACTTTCTTTAATCTGAAAATAAGCTTGCGGATGCAGACAGGCGGGACATTTTTCCGGCGCGGAATTTCCTTCATGCAAATAGCCGCAATTCCTGCATTTCCAAATTATTTTTTCCTCGCGTTTAAAAACTTTTCCCGTTTCAAGATTGTTATATAGTTTTTTATATCTTTCTTCATGAGCTTTTTCAACTTTGGCTATCATTTTAAAAGCAGTCGCGATCTCGTCAAACCCTTCTTCTTCCGCAACTTCCGCAAATTTCGGATATAATTCCGTCCATTCTTCATTTTCTCCTTCAGCCGCGGCTTTTAAATTTTCCAAAGTGGTTCCTATTTTCCCGGCGGGGTAAACAGCGGAGATTTCAACAGGTCTTCCTTCTAAAAATTTAAAAAATCTTTTGGCGTGCTCTTTTTCGTTCAGCGCTGTTTCCGCGAAAATAGCGGAAATTTGCTCCAATCCGTCTTTTTTGGCTTGCTTGGAAAAATAATCATATCTCATTCTGGCCTGCGACTCGCCGGCAAAAGATTTAAGCAGGTTTTTTTCGGTTTTGGTTCTTTTTAAAGTTTTCATAATATTTAATCTTTCATAATATTTAATCTTTATCAACTGCGCCCAATTCTCCGGGTCCGCCATTTATTTTATCATCTATTTTGCCATCAATATTATTAACGGTTGAAGACATATCCTCATTTTCTTTATTTTCCAACACCTCGTCTATCCTATTTTTGTTATCCTCAACCACATCAATAATTCCATCTTCTACCGTAATTTCTTTTTTAATGAAATCTTTCTTTTCTTCAGTGGGCGCTTTATCTATTTCAACTTCCGGAAATAGGCCGCCATCGCTATTATTATTCCCGTCTTCAATAACATTATTAATCACTCTTTCTTTAATTTGATTATCAATTTCCATAATTTTTCCCTCAATTTCCATAATTTTTGATTGTCCGTTTTCCCCGTCTACGGTTATTTCAACTTTATTTTTTCCGCTTTTATCATCTTTCTCAATAGCTAATTCTGCCGTAAGTTGAGTTTTCTTCTCTTCTAAGAGATATGTTCCAAAATTATTTGATAAATCTTTATCTTCATTGATTTTACTGATTGTTTTATTGATATTGGTTTTTACATTTTCCGCTATATCTTTTGAGACTTTATTTTGAATAAATTGAAGCTTCTTTCTCGCTCTTTCAAGATTTTTTTCCGCTTTTTCATTAGCTCCATTTTTTGTATTCACAATAGCGGAGCTTAATTCTTTATCTCTAATGTCCAATGCCAGCATTACTTTTTTATCTCTGAAAGAAAAAAACATTCTGACATTATCTACGAACCTGTTAAAGCCGGAATATATTTTAGCTTGTTCTTGAATTGGAGCTTGTTCTTGAATTGGAGCTTGTTCTTGAGCTAAGGCCAAAGATGAAACTAAAAATAGTCCCAGTAAAATTAAAGTTATCGCGTTTTTTTTCATAATATTTGTTAGTTAGATTTATCAAATTTTTTAGTCGCGTTAAGTGGATTTGTAATTTCACATCAGGGATAAAAGAAAATTTGATTTTTTTATTTTATAGTTTTTCTTTTTCTGGTTCGGTTTTTAAGATACCGCTCAACAGCCTCTCTTGAAGTTAGCCAGTCTCTATCCTCTTTGAATGCCTCAAGTTTCCCTTGTCTGGCAAGCAAGTTAAGATATTTTGCGGAGAATGGAGTAATTTTGGATATTTTTTTAAAGTTAAAAATTTTTCTTGTTTTTGATTCGCAGGCGTTAAAGTTTTGAGATAAATATCAAGAGAGCGCTCTATTGATTGAGTGATAAATAATTTATATAAATGCTTAATATGATTTAATCAATTATTTACAGTATACCATATTAAGAAAATGGGGCAATTTTTTTGGTTATCTGACTAAAGTGGAAATCAAAAGTCTTCCTACTGGCAGGCAAAGGTAAATTCCCTTGATATTTTTTATAGCAGCCATTAAAGTTTTTTAGCCAGACCCTTCTTCTTGCTAAAGCTGGTGAAAAGTTCGTTAATAATATCCGCATCTTCTACAACTTGGCGAACTATATTTAACGCGCGCGGATGATCCGAAGTTATACGAAGTTCCGCGCTTGTCCGCCCTTGGAGGGGAGCGGAATGGAGTATGACAGCAGAGAGACATCCGCGCGCGTTATTCGCAATAGAGTAAAACGGAATTGCGAATAACATCAGGGATAAAAGAAGTTTTCGGAGTGTAGTGGAGAAAATTTGGGAAAATTGCGAGCCAAGCAATTTTTCTTTTATTTCTTGTTAAGTGACCCAAGTGTAACGAAGTGAAGCGAGAACGCAATGTGGTGCGAACAATAGTGAGCAAGTTTTTTCAGGGCAAATTTTCATTAGCGAATTAGTCAAGAGCGTCTAATGCTACATAATCAATTGTTTCATTAGGATTTATCATTACACTTAATTGATAACCCCCAACACATTGACGACCTTTTTTATCAAACCAATTTGGTTTATTATTACTACTTGGATTTTCTTCGCATCTAGGAATGAAGAACCAACTAACAATGTATTTATCATTTAAATTGTCATGCGGTGCAGGATATTTATTTGGTTCAATGTATCTTATATCTGACTTTTGAGAAATAATCCATTCAGGAGTGGCTTTGGAAAAACTAGAATCTATTTCATTATAATCATCCCATGCAACGAATTTATCTCTGTTCAAATATAATTGCGGTTTGCTTAGAACATGTTGCTTTGCAATTTCTAGAAGTTGAAAATTATTTATGCCATTTGTTGTTCCAGTCGGAATTTGTTCAATAGAATTATTTTCAATGGGGCTTTGATTCTGTTGGTTTTTTTGCCATAAATATATTCCGCCAATAACAATGATGATAATTAAGATTGTAAATATGATTTTTTTATTCATAAATTTATCTTAACATTTCTACTTAAAATTTAATAATTCATTTTTTGCGGAAGTACGGAACAAAAAATATCCGCTTATCTTATCCCTCCCCTAATTAAAAAATGAAAATCAAACTTTCTTTCCTTATTCTTAAAAAAAGAAAAAGTCTCTGGAGCAAAATCTAAAAAGTAAAAATTGATTTCGCCTAATGCCCGCCGTTTATGCAACGTTTTCATTTTAACAAAAGTTTTACTTTTGGGAAAATGAAAATGTAGCGTAAGCGGTGCATAAACGGTTGTTGTGCGAAGCTCTGCGGAGCACGATAGCCGTGTAACGGCGGGCATTGTGATGAAATGAAGCGGAGCGGAATTTCGTCACAACTGGTTATTATGCGAACTATCTTCATATAATATACAAATATTTGTATATTATATGAAGTATGGTATAATATTAATGGACAAAAACATCCACTATAATAATCATACTGTATCAAATATTTTCATCGTATGCAAAAAATAAGCCTCAAAAAAATTAAAGAAAATATGTTATTGCGAAATTATAGCCGTGGAACAATCAAGGCTTATTTATATTATATCGCGGAATATCTGCGATTTGTGAAAAGTAAAAAATTTATATCTAAAAATGATGCCGTAAGAGAATTTTTATTAAAAAAGCAAAAGAAAAAATTATCGCCCCAGACAATTAATTTAGCGTTAAACTCAGTAAAATTTTTATATAGAGAAATTTTAAAATCGCCGGAAAAAATTGACTTAAAATTCGCCAAAAGAAGCCGGAAATTGCCTATTGTATTATCCCGCCGGGAAATTAAAAAAATTATTTTAGCTATTACCAATAGCAAACATCGTTTGCTATTATCTTTGGCTTATGGAGCAGGATTGCGAGTTAGCGAAATTATAAATTTAAAAGTGAAAGATATTGCTTTAGAAGAACTGACTATCCATATTAAAAACACTAAGGGCAAAAAAGACCGCATTGCCATTTTTCCGGAAAAGTTAAAGATTGATATTCAGAGTTTAATGGCTGGCAAAAAGAAAAATGATTTGTTATTTGAAAGTAATCGTGGCGGAAAATTGTCAACGCGAACAGCGCAGAAAGTTTTTGAAAGAGCCTTAAAATTGGCTAAAATAAAGAAAGATGCCACTTTTCACTCGTTAAGGCACAGTTTTGCCACTCATTTGCTGGAAAATGGCGTAGATGTGCGATATGTGCAGAAATTACTGAAACATCAGAACATTCGCACGACACAGCTTTATACTAAAGTTACCAATCCTAAGCTAAAAAACATTAAAAGCCCGTTGGATTGATCCAGTATATCACACCATTTTTAAGACATTCTGTCAAGAAGCTCGGGTAATATTAAAATAATAACTGACATAAAACTTATAAGAAATTTATATAATATTTTTTTAAACAACTTATCCACAGATTTTACATTAAAGTGTTGGTAAATTTTGAGTTTCACGACTTAATGTTCCACGTGGAACATTTTAAATGTGTATTCATTTTTACAGCTTAGAATATTATGACTATTTTAATTTTATAATGAATTTTTCTCCCATAGCAAGCCAATGGAGTATCTATTATCATTCTGGAAAGCTCGAAGAGATTATCCGAAGTCTAGATTCCCGCTCCCCGATCGGAACCGAGGACAAGTTTCGCGGGAATGACATCATGGTAAATCACAAAAAATATAATCCAAAAGAGGTTTAAAAAGGCAATATGTCACTATTGATTACATTATATACATCAAATTGTTCCACGTGGAACAATTTGATTTGTTTTTTAGTAAGACATTTTAAATAAATCGTTCGTAGATACTTTATTATAAAAAAACCATTAAAAATAAACGATTGTTTTATCTTTATGGTTATGTACTTTTATTGTTCCACGTGGAACAATTTTTATTTTTTATTCTATTTTTTACTCCAAATGGAGTAAAAATAAGCTCTAAATGATTCGGCTAACTGGCGTGATCGGATCAAGAAAGTTATTTTTTCTTCCTCCCATGGCGTCATTAGCACTTTATTTCTAAAAACAGAGATATTTGTCGGTATAGGGAAATTAACAAAAGTAATGTTACGCAGTTTTCTTCCGGCAAATTTATCTTTAATGCTTGCCGGAGCAATTCCTTTGGTAATTATGCCATATTCTTCGCGATCTTTGGCGAATTCTTTGTAAAAATCATAAACTTCGTCAAAATCGTCCGGGTTTTGGGCAAAAAAGGAGAAAAATAAGAATTCATCGCCTTTTTGCGCGTCATCAATTAAATCATATAGAGCGGTTTTAAGCCCTTTCATACCCTTAAACACTTCTGCCTCGTTTTTTTCAATCGGTTTTTGTTTGGCTAAAATTTCCGGAAGCAATTTTTCAAAACTTTCTTTTTTCTTTTCTATGATTTCCAAAATCGTATTTGGATCTTGCGGATAATATTCCCTAAATCGCCCTTTTTTTACATAAGAAATAACTCCTTTCTCTAAAAGCCTATTTAAAGTCATATGTACCACCGAATTTTGCAAACCTGTTTTGGAAATAATCATTCCGGCGCCGCTTTTCCCCATCTCTAAAAGCGCGAAATAAACCTTTATTTCCGCCTTAGTAAAGCCAATATCTTCTAATATTGTTATGTCCATGCTTTTGAAGTTCAAATTGTTCCATGCCTGCCCGCCTTTGGATAGTGGAACAATCTTATTCCTTTCCTTCTTTTTTAAAGAGGGAGTGGGGGAGTTTTTATTATAATGTTCCACGTGGAACATTTATATTTCCTTCCTCCCTTGGAAAAAATAGAAAGTTATTCTCCCCTTTTTGGAAAAAAGCCTGTCCCATTGGATGACTGGGAGGAATTTAAGGAAGATTTGAAATACTTCGTTAAATAAGCGCTGAAAAAGAAAGAAGGATAATTAACTGAATTTTTTCAAATCCCTTGTCCTCTAGACATCTCCCTTTTCTAAAGGAAGAAAATTTTTCATTGTTCCACGTGGAACAATTGATCGCGTTTTTAGTTTCTACTATATTGTTCCACGTGGAACATTAGAGAAAATAAAAACCGGAATATTTTTAGCTGAAATTTAATTTATACCGCACAAATCAAATAACTGCTTATATAAAGCATTATT
Source organism: bacterium (assembly GCA_021159185.1). Classification (GTDB taxonomy): domain Bacteria; phylum Patescibacteriota; class Minisyncoccia; order Moranbacterales; family UBA9337; genus M55B143. The sequence continues at coordinate 57,382 of JAGGSH010000011.1, read as the reverse complement.
TCTATATCCTCCAAAAATGGAGGATACTTTTTACATAATAGCATATTTATGATAAATTTGCAAGTCAAGGATTTTTGAGCGGCAAATTTCCTTGAAGTTCTTTAAAAATTTAAACCCAAGCAGGAGGAAAGGAAAATGGGAAAATTTACAGATTACGCCAAAATGAGGATGGATAGCAACAGATTGATAAGAAGTTTAATAAACAGAGCAGATAAAGGGGATCAAATTACTGTTCAGGAAATTGATGAAGCTTTGAAAAAATGTTTATCTAACGATAATGAACTATACGCTTACGATGTGGCCAAAATCGGCGCATCGCAAGATGTAATCATTGAAACAATCTATAAGATAAGAATGGGGCAAGAAAGTGCAAAACAGCAATACGCCGATAAGTTAGCGGAATTGATTAGGATTGAAGTATTGTTTGCGAATATCAAATCGGCAAACATAGATGAAAGAGCGGATTGGCTTTGCATGCTTAGGGAAATCAATCCCGATAAACCGCAGGCAATAATGACAAAAGCGCTGGAAACAATACCGCAAGAAGTTATCATTCAGCTGATCAGAAATACGGTATTGTTTTCTTACAACCAATTAACATGCGGGGGATCAGTTCTGAATCATAAATTAAACAATTTTCTGTATATTTTTGCGAAGGCTGGAGTTTACAGATATTCCGCTATTGTCAAAGCATTGTGGGATAAAGTTGTGCTTGAAATTCCGGAAGCGGACATGGGCGAGTTGAAATTTATGATGCCCTATATAGAAAGTCATCCGAAATATGCGGAGTTTGTCTATTTTCTGGCTTTTGATTTATTCGGCGAACCTCGTCCGGGCAAGATTGATCCAGCTGATGTACTGGAGAAACTGCGCTCAATAAACGGGTTATGGCCAAATAGTCTCTTTGAAATCGTCAGATCTAAGGGATACAATAAGGAATGTAATTCTTATAAAAATGTAAAGGAGGACTATTTACAAAAGCAAGAATATTGCTCGCGTGAAGAAAGTGAGCGAGTGATCAAAAAAATCAACGAGCTATTCTTTGACTTCTAGTTTATTAGGGGAATCACGCTAAATTCAGCGCGGTCCCCTTTTTTATTTTCCTCAAAGCCCTTAAATCTGTGGATAAGCTGTTTAAAAGAATCATTTAGAGAGTTATACACAAGTTATTCCATTTATTTTTACCGCAAAAGATTATATTCCGCTTTTGAGATTAAATTGACTAACTCTTTTAACTCGCTTATGATTAAAATAATGAAATCTTGTTTTGGGGATATAGCTCAGGGGTAGAGCGTTTGCATGGCATGCAAGAAGTCGAGGGTTCAAATCCCTCTATCTCCACATTATATAATATAACATAACATAACAAGCCCTCATAGCTCAATGGATAGAGCAAAGACCTCCTAAGTCTGAGATCCAGGTTCGATTCCTAGTGAGGGCACAGAATGAAACTTTATGATCAAAAAAATTCCAAAACATATTATTGAAATTCTGCGAGAGCTGGAGAAAGCGGGTTATGAAGCCTATATTGTTGGCGGATGCGCGCGGGATTTGCTAATGGGCAGAAAACCAAATGATTGGGATATCACTACAAACGCCCGTCCGGAAGAAATAATGGCGGTTTTCGGAAAAGAAAACAGTTTCTATGAAAACAATTTCGGAACAGTCGGGATAAAAGCAGCAAGCAGCAAGCAGCAAGCAGCAAGCAAAATTGCAAATTCTAAGATACAGAAATCTCCATCAAAAACAACTCAATCTTCAATTGGAAAAAAGAAAAAAGAAGAAACTAATAAAAATGAAAATCTAACGAAGTTAAAAACTGATTATGAAATCGTGGAAATCACTACTTTTAGGATTGAATCTAAATATTCGGACAAAAGGCGCCCGGATAAGGTAAAGTTTGCTAAAACTTTAGAGGAAGATTTATCAAGGAGGGATTTTACGATGAACGCTATTGCTCTACGAATTATTGCCGATACCAACCTACGAACAAATACGAACGACACGAAAAGTAGCTACGAGGTTATTGATTTGTTTGGCGGCCAAAAAGATATTAAGGACAAGATTATTCGGGCGGTGGGAGATGCGGATGAAAGGTTTGACGAGGACGCTTTGAGAATGATGAGAGCGATCCGCTTCGCGAGTACGCTTAACCAGGTAGCAAGCATTAAGAAGCAAGTAGTAAGCGAAAAGACAGAGAAAAATGATTTGAATTGGAAAATTGAGAAAAAAACTTTTGAAGCGATCAAAAAAAACGCTAAAAACTTAAAATATATTTCCCAAGAAAGGATAAGAGACGAATTGAGCAAAATAATTCTTTCCGGCCAGCCCGCGGAAGGAATTGACACGCTTCGGAAAGCGGGACTTCTAACCTGCATCATCCCCGAATTAGAAAAAGGCGTAGGAATGCGGCAAAATCGCCATCATATTTATACTATCTATAAGCACGGCTTTATGGCTTTGAAGTATTGCCCGTCTAAAAAGTTAGAAACGCGTTTAGCGGCGCTTCTGCATGACATTGCCAAGCCGCAAACCAAACGCGGAGAGGGCTACTACGCCACTTTTTACAACCATGATCATGTGGGAGCGCGAGTGGCGGAAAAAATTCTAAAACGCCTGCGATTTCCCGGCGAAGTAGTCCAAAAAGTGAAAATTTTGGTTGATAATCATATGTTTTATTACAATCCCGAAGAAGTGGGCGAAGCTTCCGTAAGGAAACTAATTAAAAAAGTGGGTTTGGAAAATATGAAAGATCTGATTGATCTCCGCGTAGCTGACCGGTTAGGCTCCGGCGTCCCCAAAGCCAAGCCCTATAAACTTCGCTATTTGGAATATCTTATTGATAAAGTCAGCCGTGATCCTATTTCTGTGAAGATGCTTAAAGTAAACGGCAATGATCTCATAAAAAACTTGGATATTAAGCCGGGACCGAAAATCGGCGCCATACTGGATGTTTTATTGGCGGAAGTGATTGAAGATACTTCTAAAAACAGCCGTTCGCGCCTTTTAAAACGCGCCAAGGAATTGATCAATGAAGACATTTCCCGTCTCCGCGAGTTGGCTAAAGAAAAGATTGAAGAAAAAAAAGAAGAGGAAGATGAGGAGTTGAAGGGAAAGCATTGGGTTAGTTAAATTGCTATATTGTTAAATTGTTTGAAAAAAGAAAAAGCCCGGGACTGCGATAAATCCGCGGGTTTTTTTATTTGGCGTTATCGGTAAAAAATTTTAGATCTTTAAATCTGAGTATTCCCGCAAGGTTTTCAAGGTAGCTTGAACCGACGAATTGTCGGTATTAAGAAGTTTTGTGTTTTTGAATTTTTCCGCCAGCGGTGTTATTACCTCGTCCGCCCAAGAAGGAGTCAAAACTTTCACTCCGGTAAAGTCAATTTCCACTATTTCATCTTTGCCGACATCTTTTGTTATATAGGCCGACATAGCTAAATACGCTTCTCTGCCCGCTGGGCGAGAAATTAGAATATCTCCAAATTTTTTCAGTTCAATACGCATACTTTTTAGAAAACTAAGATTGCCAAGCAACCTCTGATGGCGCGTTCCGCTTTTTTTATTTCCATTTTATCGTTCAATTCCGCTTGAGCATTTCCTGAAAAAAAAGAAAGGCGCATTTTTTTTGCTTCAACATTCTCTTTTACGAATTTTAGGCCGTTGCCGCGCCTTTCCGGCATTCTTCCCGATATTCTCTCCGTAAAAGCCGTTTCTAATGATTGGCTGTCATTTTTAAGTTCAGGCTTAACCTTTTTTAATGTTGCTAAAATTCCTTGCCCTCTATCCGCCAAAATTATTTTGAATTTTCCATCAAAATTTTCACAACCAAAAAATATTCCGATCACATCCGGCCATTTTCCCAAATTATGGTCAAAGGAATTATTGCCGATCTCGCCGGCAATTGCGGAAATTATATAAGCATTTTCTTCGCTGATATTATTTCTGTTCAAATCCGCAGTAAATCTGTCAACCCGCGCCTGAAAAACATCCCGTGTCGGGCAATAATATTCATTCTCCTCTCGCGCTTTTTCCGGATTGGTCGCCATCCATTCCCAAGCTAATTTTTCCAAATTATTTTCCATTAGTTTGTTTATCTGTTTGGTATTTTCATCTTATAAGAAAAGTGGGCATCAGTCAAAAAAAAAGAAAAAGCCCGGGGATGCTATAAGTCTGCGGAATTTTTTTCGGAAAATTTATGGGAATGTGTGTATAAAATATTTTTGAGGTATAATGGAGAAGTGAAATTTTTTTAGAAAAACAACCAATGCGGACTATTCTTAAAAAGTACTTCGGGTTTGATGAGTTTCGGCCTTTACAGAAAGAAATTATTGAAAATGTTTTGGCGGGCGAAGACTCTTTTGTTTTGATGCCAACCGGCGGGGGAAAATCGCTTTGCTACCAATTGCCGGCGCTGAAACTTTCCGGAATCACTTTGGTCATTTCTCCTCTTATCGCGTTAATGAAAGACCAAGTTGATTTCTTGAAAGCAAGCGGCATCGCGGCGGAATTTTTAAATTCAACCTTATCGGGCGGTGAAATTGAAAGGATTAAAAATGAGGCGCTAGACGGAAAAATAAAAATACTTTACATCGCGCCTGAACGGATGGCTTTGGGTAACTTTGAAAATTTTTTGAAAAATTTAAATCCCGGTCTAATCGCGGTGGACGAAGCGCATTGCATCAGCGAGTGGGGGCATGATTTCCGTCCGGACTACCGCAATCTGAAAAAGCTCAAAAATATTTTTCCCGGCGCGCCGATTATCGCGCTCACCGCCACAGCGACGGAAAAAGTCCGCCAAGATATTTTAAGCCAGCTCAATCTTGAAAATCCCAAATTTTTTGTTTCCAGTTTCAATCGGGAAAATTTGTTTTTTCGCGTTGTGGAAAAAAGAAACGCCTTTGAAAAACTTTTAAGACTCTTGGATGGGCGTGAAAAAGAATCGGCTATAATTTATTGCTTTTCCAGAAAAGACACGGAAAATTTGGCAGCCGATCTTCGCGCGGAAGGATTTTCCGCGCTTCCTTATCACGCCGGACTGGATAGCGCTAAAAGAAAGGAGACACAAGAATTATTCATAAAAGATAAAGTAAATATAATCACGGCTACTATCGCGTTCGGAATGGGAATTGACAAGCCGAACATACGGCTGGTCGTCCATTACACATTTCCCAAATCGCTGGAAGGCTATTATCAGGAAGTCGGGCGCGCCGGCCGGGACGGACTGCCAGCCGAATGCGTTATGTTTTATACTTACGCCGATACGCGCAAGCACGAATATTTTTTGAACGATATAGGCGATGAAAATTTGAGGCGGCAGACAGAGAAAAAACTTCGGGAAGTGATGGAATATGCCGAACTTGGCTCCTGCCGCCGCAAGTATCTGCTTGAATATTTCGGAGAAAAATATGAAAGCGAAAATTGCGGCGGATGCGATTCGTGCTTGGCGAAAAAAGAAACTTTTGACGCGACCATTGTCGCCCAAAAAATTCTTTCGGCGATTGTTCGCACCGGCGCCCGCTTTGGAGCGAATTACATTATTGATGTGCTGAAAGGAAAAAACACCAAACAAATTCGGGAAAGAAGACATAGCGCGCTTTCGGTTTATGGAATCGTGGAAGATTTTTCCGATGAGCAACTAAAAGAAATAATCAAATCGCTGATGGGCGCCGGCATATTAGCAAAAGCGCCAGGCGATTATCCGATTCCGATTATTACAAACAAAGGGAAAGTATTTTTAAACAAAAAAGAAAAATTAGAATTGCCGAAATTAATGGAAGATAGTTTTGATGATGAACTTAAAGTTGAAAGCGATTTTGACTGCGACGAAAACCTGTTTGAAAAATTGCGAGAGCTAAGAATAAAGATCGCCGAGAATTTGAATGTTCCTCCATTTGTGATTTTTTCCGATGTTTCTTTGCGCGAGATGGCGTATTACTTTCCGGCTGATGAAAATAGTTTTCTGAAAATTACCGGTGTGGGCGAACAAAAAGTGAAAAATTTTGGAAAAGCCTTTTTGCTTGTGATAAAAGAATATGTCGCAAAAAATAATTTGCAACCGAAAGAATTTATATTGGGTCGGCGGCGAAAAAGGGAAAGAAAATTAAGACCCGCTAGCAGCGGAACATACCAAATTACGCGAGAATTTTTGGAAAAGAAAATCCCAATCGCCGGTATTGCCAAAGCGCGCGGGCTGGCCGAAGACACGATTGTTTCGCATATTGAAAAAATATCCGCTTCCGGACAAGAGATTGATATTAAATATCTTAAACCATCACCGGAAATTTTTAACGAAATTAAAAAAGCGTTTGAAAAATGCGGAACAGAAACACTTAGCCCCGCTTATGAAAATTTGGGCGGGAAATACGATTATGAAGTTATCCGGTTGGCGAGAATATTTCTGAAATAATTTACTTGACAAAATTATTTCAATGATGTATAATGGAAGTGTTAAAAATTAACACTTGCATTATAAGAATGGATAATTCCATATTGAAATTGCATGGAAGTTTAAAAACAGTTTTTACCTCTAAAGAGCTGGCTTTAATTTGGGGAGAAACCAGTCCGAATAAGCTTAAAACTAAAATTTATTATTACACAAAAAAAGGTTATCTTTTTCGCCTTTGGCGGGGAGTTTACGCAAAAACCATGGAGTATAATTCAAGAGAATTGGCAACCAGTTTATATTCTCCTTCGTACATCAGTTTTGAAACGGTTTTGCGTGATGCCGGTATGATTTTTCAACATTACGAAACAATTTTTGTTGCCGCTCCTTGGTCAAAAAATCTGCAAATAGGAAAAAATAAGTTCGCTTTTCGCCGCTTGAAGAAATCGGTTCTATATAATCCTGCTGGTGTTATAAACAAAGATAATTTCAGTATAGCTTTACCCGAAAGAGCTTTTTTGGATACGATATATTTGCTTGGGGATTATTATTTTGACAATCTAGATTCACTTGATTGGAAAAAATGTTTTGAAATGGCCGAAATTTATCAAAGCAAGCAATTAGTAAAACACTTAAGAATATACGAACAGAAATATGCTCAATAAACAAAAGCATCGTTTAATAATGGGTGAAATTATCAGGGAAATATACACCACTACCACATTAGCGCCCCTTTTGGGTTTTAAGGGCGGGACTTGCGCTTATTTTTTTTACGGATTGGCGCGCTTTTCCGTGGACTTGGATTTTGATTTACTGGATGACAGAGAAGATTTTGATTATGAAAAGGTTTTAGGAAAAATAAAAAAAATAGCGGAAAAATATGGAACCGTTAAAGACGCGAGAATTAAACGGCACACAATTTTTACGCTTTTGTCATATGGACAGGATGACCATAATATTAAAATTGAAATATCAATCAGAACCGGCGCGAAAAACTTGAAAAAATATTATGAAATTAAAGAATACGCTGGTATTTCGGTTTTAGCCGCCAAGCAAAGTTACGCGTTCGCAATGAAATTGGTAGCGCTTATTGACAGGAAGTTTATGGTTTCGCGCGATGTGTATGATATTTATTTTTTCGCGAAAAATAAATGGGATATTGACGGGGAGGCAATAAAGAAAAAAACCGGAAAAAATACGGCGGAATATTTGGCGGACTGCGTCAAAGCCATTGAAAAAATGCCAAACAAAAAGCTTTTAGAAGGATTGGGAGAATTGGTAAACGAAAAAGAAAAAAATTGGATCAGGCAAAATTTAAAAAAAGAAACGATATTTCAACTCAAAAATTACCAAGAATCGCTTTCGTGAAGTTAAGATGATTATTAACGCCAAATTTATGGCTTCTCAAATTTCCCACATCGTTTACGCGAAAAAATATTTGGATAAGCATCCCTCTAACAAAATTAACGGGAATGAATTCATTTTGGGAACGGTTTTTCCGGATATCAGAAGAGTGGCGGAAAATATAAAAAGGAGCGACACCCATTCCGTTTTCAGTTCAGTTGATTTAACTTTCAGCGGCTTGTCATCTTTTCAGGCTGGCTGGAAATTTCATTTGTATTGTGACGCGAAAAGGGAAGAAATTTTAGGCCGGTATGGCTTTTATTCGCTGGACGAAACGGCAGATTTAGCGTGTATTCCGTCAAAATTGCTGGAAGATAAAATTATCTACGGCCAGTATAATAATTGGAAAGAACTGGCGGATTTTTTTAGAAATCCTCCCGAAATTGATACGGGAATAAATATTTCTCGTGAAACATTCAAACTTTGGTACGCTATTCTGGCGGAATATATCAGCCAAAAGCCCGACAGTAAAATAATAAAAAAATTCGCGTCCAGCTTGCCGGCGCTTGCGAATATGGCGGAAGATATAGTAAAATCAGTGAGTGAATTAGAAAAAAACGAAAAAGCGGTTGATATTTTGGAAAGAGTGGCGGAAGAAATAGCATAGTTTAAAATTCGCGTTTTCGGACTGTAGTATACCGGCAGTACGCGCCCTTCGGGTGGGCGTAGACCGAGTTCGATTCTCGGCAGTCCGACAAAAACACCATATCGCCTTGGTGGCGGAATTGGCAGACGCGCTAGCTTCAGGAGCTAGTGGGAGCAATCCCATGCGAGTTCAAGTCTCGCCCAAGGCACAAAATAATAATTAGGAATCAGTAACTAGCAATTAGTAATCAGGAATTATTTTAAAGTTCTTTTTTAAAAAAATGAAAAAAAATGGAGGAAAAAATAAAGCTAAAACCATTATCACCATTATCGTCAATTTACGTGCCAACTAAAATTAAGAAATCTACTAAAAAAATCTAGATCTAGAGATAATGCGAAAGCCACTTCTAAAATTATTAGAAGAAGAGGCTAAAAGAAAGGAAGGTCGTATAAGAATTTACCCTGTATTAGACTAAAATCTAAAGCGGGAAATCAATGTTATTTTCCACTTTAAAAAAATTCAAAAATCAATTATGAAAATCATAATCAACAATATCAAAGAAAATCCGGCCAGTTTTTTGCGGCGCGCCGGCTATATTTTCCAGCGGCATATAGGGGAAGAAATGAGCTTCATCAGGCCGCTGGCGCGAGGCGGTTATCCCCGTTTTCATATTTACGCGTACGCGGATAGCGGCAATCTTATAATTAATATTCACTTAGACCAAAAGAAAGAAACTTACGGAGATTCCACCCGCCATCACGGAGAGTATGAAGAAGACGGCGCGCTAAAAAAAGAAGCGGATAGAATTAAAACAATAATCGGCTAAATAACCGGCTAAATAGTTGCCAAAAATTAAAAAGTGGAATAGAATTTTACGAGTGGTGTTTTGCCTTGGTGGTGGAATTGGTATACACGCTAGTCTTAGGAACTAGTTCTCGCAAGAGATTGAGAGTTCGAGTCTCTCCCAAGGCACAAGTGAGCTAGTTTTTTGACAAATAAAAATAGAAAGGGGAAGAAAATTGGAATCGCAAAAGCCAAAAAAGAATATTTTTAAAAATTCTGAAGATGTTTTAAAGGAACAGCAAGAATCAAGCAAGGTTTTCATCAACGGAGTTTCACTAATTACAGGAAAACTGGAAAGGAGAAAAGTGAATTTTTCGTCCAAAGCGCATTTAGAGGTAAGTAATGAACTAGAAAAAAACAATTAAGTTTTTCAGAAAATGGAGAGTGAATATGGCAAATATGTTTCAAGAGGAATGGAAAATTGCAGGGAAAATCCCGGTAAAAGGACTTTCATGCTGCTGTTGTTCTAAAAGCAAATATACAAATAATAACTTTTTGAGCTCGCTGGACGAGCTTATCTCTCTTCTCTTCGGTATTTTTTCAGAAAATGAAGGAGATATAACAAAAAAAGATGAAACTTTTTTGGCAAGCGCGGAGCTGGTTAGGAAAGTTTTGTCTCGGGCGAGAATACAAAAAGGAGTGATTCGCTTTTCTTTCCCAAGAAAAACCCGCGGGAGAAGACCGAATCTCCCAATATGTTGCACTTTAAAGCTAAAGCCGGGAATTCCGACTAAGCTTTACTGCAACGAATGGATAAGCTAATAAAAAAACCGCTTTGACGGAACTTCGTCGAAGCGGTTTTATATTTACAAAATTTATATTAAAAACTTCCTCTTATTTTCCGACAAGTTTGTAAAATCGTCCAGTCTTTCCACTAATTTGGCGCTGGTGGATTCCAGAAAAGCGATTCCTTCCACACGGCAACCGGTAGTGTTTTGAACATACTCCACGACGGGAATATAGTCTCCGTCGCCGGAAACCAAAACAATCACATCCAGGCTCTTGGACATTTTAATGGCGTCCACCGCGATTCCCACATCCCAATCGCCTTTCTTGGCTCCGCCGGGAAAAATTTGCAAGTCTTTGGTCCTAACTTCAAATCCGTGTTTTTCCAAAGCCTCTAGAAATTTCTCCTCCGAACCCTCCAAAGTGCGGATGCCATAAGCCACAGCGCGAATTAATTTCCTCCCTGAAACACCTTCATCCAGCACGCCTTTAAAATTAACTTTTTTATTGTGCAAAACCTTGGCGCTGTAATATAAATTCTGAATGTCAACCAGCACGCCCACGCGCTGTTCTTTAAATTTAGACATAAAATGTTAATATTTTCCCTTGTTATTCCCGCGAAAACGGAAATCTAGAGTAATTTTTTAAGCCAGCGATTTTATTCTAGATTCCCGACCGAGTCGGGAATGACATAAAGAGAATGCGCTTACCCTTTAATCTTAAGCTTTTTAATTAGTTTTTTGTAAGCTTTCTCATTGGATCTTCGGAGATAAGACATTAATTTCCGCCTTTTGGAAACCATTTTTAAAAGACCTCGCCTAGAATGAATGTCTTTTTTATTTTTCTTAAGATGCGCGGTGAGTTTCTTAATTTTTTCGGTAAAAAGAGCGATTTGATATTCCGGTGATCCGGAATCTTTGACATGCCTTTTTACTTCCTTAGTCACTCTTTCTTTTTGCTTGGCGTTTAAAGCCATATTTTTATTTAGCTAAACATTCGTTCCGGCTGTAAAAAATCACAAAACCGAAAACCAATGTCTGCTGATTAAATATTTAATAAGCGATAAGAAGTAGGCGACAAGCCATAAGCATTTTTAGCTTACTTCTCACTTCTTACTTCAATCTGTTTATACGCTATCACTAAAGTCCTTTTTTGGCAAGAAAATTTATAAAACGGCTGAAGCGGAAACTTTGTCTCCGGCGCTTGGTCTCATAACGCGCACGCCCTGCGTGGCGCGTCCTAAAACAGGGATACTTTTAAGTGGAATTCTAATAATTTGTCCTTTCTCGGAAGTAATTATCAGATCGCCTTCAATATCATCAGCATTAACAATATTGGCTCCGATCAGTTTTCCCGTTTTGGCGGTTACTTTAGCGGTTTTAATGCCAGATCCGCCCCGCTTTTGAATTTTGTATAAATTAAGGTTGCTTCTTTTGCCGTATCCGTTTTCAGCGATAACCATAAGCTGGTTTCCTTTTTGCCTTTTAAGGACAGCGTCCATTCCAACAGCATAATCATCTGTTTTCAATCTTATTCCTCTTACGCCGGCGGCGCCTCTTCCCATAGCTCTCACATCCGATTCTTTAAATTTAATAGCTTGTCCAAAGGCGGTAGTGATGCTTATTACATCATTTCCCGTAGTTGGTTTTACCCAGTTTAATTTATCATTCTGGCTTAATTTAATGGCGACAAGTCCGCTAAGGCGAACATTGCCGAAATCTTCAAGATTGGATTTTTTAACAACTCCTTTCTCAGTAGCCATAAATAAGTATTTGTAATTGTCATCTTTATTGAAAGCGATCATTTCGGTTATTTTTTCATTGGTAGCCAGTTGCAAAAAATTTACAATAGCCTGCCCTTTGGCTGTCCGCTGTGATTGAGGAATCTCATAAGCTTTAATTTGATAAACCTTTCCCGTATCGGTAAAAAACATTAAATTATCGTGGGTCAATACGGCGCTTACTTGCTTTATCACATCACTATTTTTGGCTACGGCTCCGATAACTCCTTTTCCTCCGCGTTTTTGCACATGATAAGCGGATGGAGCCATTCTTTTAATGTAGCCGTTTTGCGTGAGCGTGATGATAGCTTCTTCATTGGGAACAAGATCTTCTTCTTTAAATTCTCCAACTCCTCCGCGCATCGCTTTGGTTTTGCGCTCATTTCCGTATTTTTCCTTGACTTCCAATAATTCTTTTTTAATTATCTCTAAAATTTTTATTTGGCTTTTAAGCAAAGATTCCAACTCGCCAATTAACTTTTTCTTTTCTTTTAATTCATCTTCTATCTTTTTTCTTTCCAGTCCGGCAAGGGCTTGAAGCTTCATCTCTAAAATAGCCTCAGCTTGAATATCGGAAAGTTTAAACTTTTTCACCAGGTTTTTATGCGCTTCATTTTTGGTGGCTGATTTTTTGATAATTTTAATTACAGCGTCAATATGATCCAGCGCTTTTTTGAGACCTTCCAGGATATGGGCTCTTTCTCTGGCTTTCTTAAGATCATATTGAGCGCGACGCGTAACAATCACACGGCGATGTTCAATATAATACTCTAAAATAGATTTCAGATTAAGCACTTGCGGTTCAATTCCGTTAACTAACGCCAGCATATTGACATTAAAGTTTTTTTGCAAATCGGTAGTGGAATAAAGCTTGTTTAAAACTTTTTGGGGGTAAGCGTCTTTTTTAAGTTCTATGACGATTCTGACTCCGTCTTTATCGGATTCGTCGCGCAAGTCTTTTATTCCATTAATCTTTCCGTCTTTTACCAATTGGGCTATTTTAGCAATCAGCGTCGCCTTATTGGTAGCGTAAGTTATCTCACTGATAATAATGTGAAAAATTCCCGACTTAACTTCCACAATATTAGCTTTGGCTCGAGTGATAATTTTTCCTCTTCCGGTTGAATAAGCTTCTTTAATGTCTTTGGTATTGTAAATTATTCCGCCGGTAGGAAAGTCCGGACCTTTTATAAATCTCATCAGGTTATCAATATCCGCTTTTGGATTATCAATAAGGCAGATAATGGCGTTCGCCAGCTCGTTTAAATTATGGGGGGGGATATTGGTGGCCATTCCCACCGCAATTCCCATAGTTCCATTGAGCAGTAATTGGGGAAGTTTGGCGGGAAGAATGGACGGCTCTTTGTGCGTTCCGTCAAAATTGGGAACGAAATCAACCGTGTCTTTTTCAATATCGGTGAGCATTTCCTCGGCAATAGTCGCCAATTTTGCTTCAGTATAACGATAAGCAGCCGCGCTATCTCCATCCATTGATCCAAAGTTTCCCTGACCCCATATTAACGGGTATCTCATTGAAAAATCTTGAGCCATACGCACCATTGAACAGTAAACCGCTGAATCTCCGTGAGGATGGAATTTACCCAGCACTTCGCCAACTACGGTAGCGGATTTTTTAAATCTTCCGCCGGATTTCAACCCCGTGTTCCACATGGAATAAAGTATGCGGCGGTGAACCGGCTTAAGCCCGTCCCGGACATCCGGCAAAGCGCGCGTCACAATAACGCTCATAGCATAGTCTAAATAGGATTGCTGGACTTCCTCGGTTATTTTTCGCGGTTGTATGTTTTTTTGTTTGCTGGTTTCAATTTTATTCATCTTAATTATTTGGCTGTAAATTGTCAGTTATAGGTTGTTAGTTGTTAGACATTCCCGCTTCCAGTTTTTGACCGGTTTGATCTAATATTTCTCCAATGGAAGGCGCTTCTTCTTTACCTTGCTCATCAAATTTCTTTTTAAAATCCGTCATACAGCTTCCTGAAGATTTCACCTGATTGCTCATAGTTTTTATAGTTTCTCTTACAGAGAATACCCAGAGAACCAAAACAAATGTCATACATATCCCCACCGCTCCCCAAACATAACGAAGACGGATATGCTCCGGCTTGCTTCTTATTTCATCTATTTTTTTATTTAAATCCATATTACCCACAAATTTACAAATACCGTTACAAACCTACAAATTTTCCCGAGAGGATTTATATATTTGTAAAAAGATTTGTATATTCGCGGGTTTTTTATTTCACCTCCATCAACATCACTTCCAAACTCTTTCCCTCCAAATCTTTTTTCTTTAAATTTATTTTAGAAATTTTTTCTTTGGGACAGCTTCCTATTTCAGAGCAAAACATTTTCTCATCAGTTATATCTATTTTTAGATTCGGCACTTTGTAATGCATGGGAATTATCATAGCCGGTTCAATTTTGCGGGCAATTTCCGCCGCTTTTTTTCCATCAATAGTATATTTTCCGCCAACGGGAATAAATAGAATATCCACGCCGTTCATTTTTTCCAATTGTTTTAAGCTAAGATCAGTTCCTAGATCTCCCAAGTGGCACAGCCTGATATTCTCAGTTTCCAAAACGAAAATCGTGTTGCGTCCCCGCTCCGCGCCTTCTTTTTCGTCATGAAAAGAATCTATCCCGATAGCGCTGATTTCTTTTACCGAATATTCTCCCGGCGTGTCAATAATTATGGGACTTCCTTTCAATGCTGAAACATTATTATGGTCGGGATGCTGGTGGGAAATAAAAATAATATCCGCCCGGCCGAAAGGAGGCTTAAGTCCGATGGATTTATCAAAAGGATCCATAAAAACCGCCACTTCTTCAGTAGCCCGCCCAGCCGGCCTGGCAGTTATTTTAAAGCAAGAATGCCCATAATATTGAATGTTCATAGTAACTCTTTACTGATTACTAATTAAAATACGAATATACGAATAGATTTTTGTGTTATATTTCACGGCGTTGTTTACAGTTTTTCGCTTACTTTCCCCATGTCATTCCGGAATTTTTTCTAAAGTGACAGCGAAAGAAAAAATATCCGGAATCTACGCGTAATAAAACAGCTCACCAATTATACTTTTTCAATTCTTCAAAAGTTTCAAGTGTACTTGAAACTTTTGTTGTTTTTTACAACTTTTTCAGACGCATCTGAATTTATGTTTTATTGGCAAATAGTCTTCTTGCAACCAAATAATTTTTCAATATCCCCAGCTTATCACACCAGAAGCGGTTTGTCGAGATTTGGGAAATAAAAAAACAGACGGAGTTGTTATCCATCTGTTTGCGCCAAGCGGATTTTTCCCGCTGGCGGCTATAGCCCTTTTTTCCTTTGGGGCTTCCGTGCGCTCCGCCGCGATGGCGGAGAGTTTCAATCGTCTCCCGCGGGAGACGAGGCTTCCAATTTTTTTTCTTTTTCATTTTCATTTTACCTCCTTTCTCAATGCCTTATATCTTTCTGCTATTCTTTCTGCATCCCTTAATTCTCTTTCCTTTCTCTCCACTGTCATCTTGGGAGACTCAAAAAGAATCACGGTCAGCCAGATTATCATCGAGGTTAATGTAAAGGTAACAATGTACTTTCCTACAGAAAATGACCATACCCATTTTGCCATCATCTCAATCAAACCAAATATGCTTTCCATATTACACCTCCCTTTGGTTGTCTATTTTTCTTCCCGTCAAAACCGCAAACCATTTTACGATCTTGATTGGAAGGACAAGGAAATATGTTAATTTTCTTGTCCGAGATTTTTTAATGACCGCCGGAAATTTTGAAAAACCAGCACTTCGGTGCTTCCCCGAAATATTACAGTCCCGGTTTTAAGCCATGGGATTGGGCTGAATTCTATGACGACAAGCGCCTAAAGCATCCTAAGCACTGGCCGACTCCCTCCATGGCGACTCTTCCACAGTCGCACATTTCGGGAATAATACTGTCCTCAATCCCCAGAAAATATTCTGGGGAAGCTTTTATTTTTTGGCGGGCGAGTCTCTTCCTCTCCCGCCGGATTTTCGCCTCGGTTTTTTTATCTCTCATGTGCAACATCCTCCTCTGAAAGTTTACTCAAAAGATTTATGCAATCGTCACAAATAAAATTGCGATCTCTGCTATCTTGTATGGTTTTTGCAATTACCTCGCTAACCTTTTTACTAAAGTTAACGGGAATCATTGTGTTAACATTGATGATACTTGACACAATAAAATCGCCTTTACCATATCCATCTTTTATCTTTCCGCACTTACTACAACGTGCATTCGTGCGGGTGTGATCATTGATTTCATCAACATTTACACCGAATAATTCACCTCGGTCTGATGTCAATTCAACCCTGTCTCCTGAGTCTGAATCAACATCAAAACTCATTTCTTTTCTGTATATCATTTTCATGACATCTCCTCCTTTTTCTCCTCGAGGTATAACTCACCGAGGAGCCTGATGACCGTTTCAAGTTTTTCAGAGCGCTCGAAGCACTTATCGTACTCCTCCTCATTGCCCTCTGCACCCCAGTAGCCCATGAGTTGGGCTGCTTCGAGATCGTCCTCTCTTAATAATGAGATTATGATCCCAATAAAGCTTTTCCTCATAATAATGCTTGCGCTTTTGTTTTTCATTTTTTTTGCTTCTCCTTTTTTTGAATTTTTTACTTCCCTCTAAAATTCCACAAAAAAATTATGGAATTTTTAAAAAGGGGAACATGAAACCTTTTTAATTCAAAGCGGCTTCTTTACGCTGTGTTCCCATGGCAGCGTTTTTAAAAAAAGCAATGAGCGAACTTGGCAACGGCGCCGCTCGTAAGCCACAACGCAATTCAGTTTTCTGGCCGATAGTTTTTTCTATCCAGAAAACTGAGACAAACAACAGACTATCGCCCCATTGTTTGCCATGGCACATTGCCATTTCTACTTATATTGTTTGTTAACTTTCCAAACAATACAGAGGTAGTTGCAGGTAGGATAATTGCGTCGTTTCTTATCCTCCCTCTAAAACTTCGCAAATAATAATTTGAGCCAATTGGGCGTAAAAACTTCGCTGGAAAATACGCCTTATCCAAATTTCTTGAGACGCTCTACTTACAAAGTTTTAGAGGGATCCCTCGCTTCTTCCCGCTAGGAATTAACGGAAAAAAGCGAGGGTTAAATTGTTAATGTTCTGGAATTTCACGATGTTACCGGATTAAAAAATAATACTTCGTCCTTTTGAGCTAAATCCTTTTTCGCTCTGTTAAGGCCAATTATAAATTTATTTAAAGCCTGACAAATTCTTTAAGGATCGCGTTCAACCAAATAACCGGCTTGGCTGACTGTTTTTTGCTGTTTCCGTTTTCAGATCAGCAGCGCGTTATTCAGTGTTGGAAAAATATTACTATCTTTTTAACTTGAGGAACTTCTCTCTTTTTCAGCGTTAGGCCAGTATAGCAGACTGGCAAAATTTGTCAAGCCCTTTTAACACTTAATTTTGATAATTCCTAATTCTTGCTTTATATAAAGAAAAGAACAAAAATAAATCTTGTTTAAATAGGCAGACTTTATTTTAAGATGCTAAATGGAAACTATCTAGTTAGCACTTATAAGCGATAGCATATAAATGCTAAAAATAAAAAAAAGTATATTAGTATGGATAATTTATTTGTTAATCTTATTCAAAAATAAATTTTTAGCTCTTTTCCTTTATTTTAAGAATAAATTGAGAAATTCTAAAAAAATGTTTACGGCTGTTGACAAAAGTTGTTTAATCTGCTAGTATCATAAACATCCAAAGCAGTTCTTTTACGGGGGAGGGGTCAACCATGGGAGACTTGTAGAGAGTTTGGCCGGCCGAAAAGCGGCGGACTTTTAAAGCCGTCGCTTAGTAGGAGGAAAAACTTGAAACATTCTCTTGTGAATGCTCCCGAAAAATCTAAAAAAAGGAGGAACAAAGAAGTGTGCGACTAGGAGGTTATCTTGTTAGTGTTGCCGGTAATAAATAGCCGGCGACAAAGGAAAAATGGGCATCAGGATCAATAGATATAGATTCAGATGCCCTTTTATTTTTGGTATTTTTCCGCAGCTTCCCAGGCTAAATTAAAAATTGCTTTCATTGAATCTGCCAATTCCTTATCTTCTATAATAATACCTGTCAATCTTTTTCCCAGCGACGCAAGCCTTATCTTGTTATCGTAAATCGCTATATCACAAGTTATGGGAAATTTACTAAAAGGCACCTTTTTTCTTTTACTAGTTTTGTCGCTTTCTAAAATACCTTTTTTGTAAGTATAAATAACTTTATTTTTAATATCCTTATTTAATCTTTTTCTTCTAAATCTAGACATTTCATTGTTTGTAAATACTCTATTTACAGCGTCAACAGAATAAGCCATGCTCGCAATGCCCTTTCTTGACTTAAGAAATTCCTCTTGTATTGAAATAAGGCCTTCTTTCCCTTCATAATATTTAACCACCGGACGATTTTTTTGCTTAGCATCCATTGATTGCAGCTGAGGAAGAAGTTCTTTTAGCTTTTTTTCATTCTTCTTGATATTTTCTTTTTGTTGTTCTAAAAGCTCGCTTAACCTGTTTGGATCGGCAGCGATGAAAAATTGTTTTTTGTTCTGATGAAAACTGCTTACGAGTCCTTTTCTCGCCAGGCTTTCAATTATAAAATAGGCGGTGGCCCGGTTAACTCCCGCTTTTTGGGAGATTTTTTGGACAGTGGACTGCCCTAATTCCAAAGAAGCTAAATAAACTTTGGCTTCTTTTTCATTAAGCCCGATTTCTTGAAGTTCTTTTTCTAACATAAATTTTAAAAAATTAATTTATTAATCTCTGTTGATATTCTATCATTTTAAACAGCTCTTGCCAAAAATAAATTTATAAGATACACTCTTAAATAGCGTAATTATTAAGAAAATTGAATAAGCAAAGATGAACCTTCTCTTAATCCCTCCTTTAATAAAAAGAAAAGGGAATATGAGAAATGGAATTAATCTTTTCAGTTTTCTTGATAGTTTCCTATTTGGTAGGGAATTTTTTGTTTTAATAAAGCCCTGCAACCCTTTCGCAAAAGGAAAGGCTGATTAAAAGAACTTTCACTTTAATCCTCTCCCGAAGGGAAAGGGGGCTAAAAAGAAAAAACGCTGTTAATTATTTAAGAAAGCGGTCAGCGTTTCCGCTTAAGCATTAAAATCAATAAAATGGCTGGCAAAAAAAACATTTTAGACAAACTGGCGGAAGAGGTGGATAAAATAGAAATAAGCGGGAAGAAAAAAGAAGTAAGCGAGAAGCGAGAACTGGGAAGGAAAAAGAAGCAAGAAACAAGCATAAAGAAAAAGAAAGTAAAAGTAAAAGTAAAAGTAAAAAAAAGCTCGTCTGAAAAAAGCCTGCCTCGCCGGCAGGCAGGCAAGAAAGGGAAAAATGAACTTTCTATGGAAGAATTACTGAAAGAGAATCCTATAGAAATTCCGGAAGTGGGAGATGTTTTGGAAGGAAAGGTGATTGAAATTTCCTCTAGCTATATCTTGCTTGATTTAGGCCCATTGGGAACAGGAATAGTTTTAGGAAAAGAAATGAAAGACGGATTGAATATTGACGGGAAAATAAAAGAAGGCGATACGGTCAGCGCGACTTTAACTAGTTTAGGAGATGAAAGCGGTTATATGGAACTTTCCGTTAGAGAAGCTTCTTATGAAAAAGCTTGGGAAGACATAGAATACAAAAGAGACGCCCAAAAAACAATTATTACGAAAGTGCTTGACGCTAACAGAGGAGGATTAATAGTTGAAATTAACGGAATATCAAGCTTTTTGCCCGTGTCCCAGTTATCCAGCAAAAATTATCCCCGCGTGGAAGACGGGAGCAAGAGCAGAATTTTGGAAATGCTTAAAAATTTAATCGGCCGCGAGCTCAAAGTAAAAATCATCAGCGCTGACAGGGATGAGGAAAAACTGATTGTTAGCGAGAAAGCGGTTATGAGCAGTGAAGAGAAAGAAACTGTCGCCAAAATGAAAGCGGGGGATATCGTTGAGGGCGAAGTGAGCGGAGTAGTAGACTTCGGAGCTTTTGTGAAATTTTTTCCTCCATCCAAAAAAGATTCAGGCAAAGAAGATGATAAACTGGAGGGGCTGGTGCATATTTCAGAATTAGCATGGCAATTAATTAATGACCCAAGAGAGGTTATAAAAAAAGGAGACATAGTTAAGGCCCAGATTATTGGAATTAATAACATGCGCGTTTCTCTTTCTTTAAAAGCGCTGGAAAAAGACCCATGGGAAAATATTGAAAAGAAATATGAGACAGGCAATGTTGTGAAAGGCAAAGTGGATAAAATTAACCGCTTCGGAGTTTTTGTATATCTGGACAAAAACATACACGGACTGGCGCATGTGAGCGAGTTTCAGGAAATGTATCCCGGCAAAAGAATGGACGATGTGATAAAAGAAGGCGAATCCTACCAATGGAAAATTCTTTCTATAGAGCCGAAAAATCATAGGATGGGATTGGCGCTGGTTAAAGATAAGAGCAGTAAGAAGAAAGAAGCAGAAAGTAAGCATAAAGAAGTAAGCGATAAGCAACAGGCAGTAAGTAAGAAAGCAAGAAAGAAAGAGGAAAAGAAAAAAGTAAAGAAAGTCATAGAGAAAAAGGCAGGAGAAAAGAAAAGTCTGGCTACGCCAGATCTAGCAAAGCCAGAAAAAAATAAAAAAAGCGCTAAGTAAATTTATATGAAATATCGCGCTTTTAATTGCTGATTTGTTTTAAGTCATGTCCTAAACGAAGCCGTTTTTGATCGTCTGAAACAAGAACTACTCCGTAAAACATCGCGTCATCTTTATTTAGTTCGCTTGTTGTTTTCCTTATTTTATTTTTAGGCATAAACCTAGGTTCAACCTTAACTTGAGGGCTTAATTTAAAATAAATCCTTTCTTCATTTTTTGGAGTATAGGGGGATCTTCCCAATACAGCCGCTACTGATCTATATCCAGTCCAGTCCGGCTTCGGCTCTATAAAACCTTTGCTTTTTATCTTATTAAAGTATTTCTTGGGAACGGACAATATAGGGGGAACAATTCTTCTTACTTCTTCCACTACATCGTCAGCATCTTCAAACGGCACCCCCTTTTTTATTTCTTTTTCAAATTCCGTTAACTTCTTCTCTTTTTCATTATTTAGTCCTTTTTTAAATTTTTCCCAGATTTTCTCACTGCTATTTTTTACATATGCGTTATCATACGCATTGTAATTTTGTTTAAAAGTATTTTTTTCAAGGTTATACATATACAAAAAACTATAGCTTTTGCCTTTTTTAGAAAATTATGGCTATAATCAGATTATAGAAATAATTTAAAATTAAAGCAAATAAAAAATATGAAATCCAACGTTTTTATCATTTCCGGTCCGTCCGGCGCGGGGGAAGATTCCGTCATTAAAGGATTGAAAAAATATCTTGACATTGAAAGGGTTATCACCACTACCACGCGGGAAATGCGCCCGGGAGAATCCCAAGGCCGGCCTTATTATTTCATTCCCAAAGAAGAATTTAAAAAAGGCGTAAAGAACGGGGATTTTTTTGAATGGGCGGAAGAAGACAATAATAATTTTTACGGCGTGACTCATAAAGAAATTAAGCGCGCCAGAAATAGTGAAAAGATTGTCATCTGGAAAGTTGATTATAAGGGAGTGCTGAACCTGAAAAAAATGATGCCGGAAATACCAGCCATATTGATTAACGCTCCTTTGGATATTATTGAAAAAAGGATCAGAAACAGAGGCAGAGTTTCGGAAAAATTTATACAAAAAAGAATAAAGTACGCCCAAGGCTGGACGAAAAACAAAAACGCTTTTGATTATAGCGTGGAGAATGAAGAGGGAAAGTTAGATGAAACAGTTTTAAAAGTGGCAAAGATTATCAAAAACGATCTGAAATAAAATCAGAGATTTAAAATAGAGAATAGAGGCATCTATAGATGCCTCTAAAATTAACTTATCCGGCTTAATTCTATCTACCGCTACTGCGCGATCGCGCAGTAGCGGTAGATAGAAAAAACACAAAATGAAAAGTTTGGTTAAAAAAATTCAAAGTTTTTCCGGGCGGTATGGGCTTTGGGAGGAAGGCTCAAGGATTATTGTCGGTGTTTCGGGCGGGCCGGACAGCGCCTGTCTTTTGGATATTTTGGTAAAGCTGGCGCCTAAATATAATTTTAAATTATACATTGCCCATGTGAATTACGGTTTGCGGGGAAAGGATTCGGATAGGGATGAGGAGTTTGTGAGAGAGTTGGCAGGAAAGTACGAGTTGGGGGTTAGCGTTTTAAGTATTGCGAAAAATAAAATTTACGAGAATGCGAAGGTTTTTCAAATCCCCCCTAACCCCCCTTTTCCAAAGGGGGAGAATTTGGAGAATTGGTTGCGGGAGATTCGGTATGATTTTTTTGAGAAAATTAGGAAAAGAAAAAAATATAATTTAATCGCGGTGGCGCATAATCGGGACGACCAAGCCGAAACGGTTTTGATGCGGGTTTTGCGAGGAGCAGGATTGCAAGGGTTGGCAGTTATGAGACCGAAAACCCCTCACCCCAGCCCTCTCCCCAAAGGGGAGGGGGAGAATATTATTATTCGTCCGTTGTTAAATACAAGCCGAAAAGAAATTTTAGAATATCTTAAAGAAAATAAATTAAAATATCAAACTGACATTACCAATAAAGATATTAAGATCTCCCGCAATAAAATCCGCCATCGGTTAATTCCTTATCTGGAAAAAAATTACAATCCTAATATTAAAAAAACTTTAGCTAATATGTCGCTGATTGTCGCTGACGATTATGATTGCTTGTCCGCGAATGGGAAGCGAATGATTAAACAAATAAATGCGACTAAGACGGATAAAATTATTTTTAGCGCGGGAAAATTTCAAAAATTACATCCGGCAATGCAAAGGCAAGTTTTGCGCCAGATGATTTTTCAGATCAGAGCAGATTTAACCGACATTGAGACCTGCCACATTGAAGAAATTATTAAAATAATTGAAAGTAAAAAAAGTAAAATTCAAAGAATAGAATTCAAAGGGTTGAAAATAGAAAAGAAAGGTGATAAAGTGAGCGTAGTGAAAATGTAGATTTTTTAAATTTAAGAAACCCCCTCTGTCCTACGGACATCTCCCCCTTAGTAAAGGAGGAGAGGATATAGAGAAAATTAAGATAATATAATGGATAAATTATTAAAAAATATAGGATTAATTATTTTGTTTTTTTTGTTTGTTTCGGGAATACTGGTGCTTTATAACGCGCCCGCCCAGAAATATGAAGATACCTCATTAAGCCAGTTGGTTAGCCAGATAAATGAGGGAGCAGTAAAAGAAATTATTATTGAGGGAAATGAGCTGAAAATTGAACTTAATAATGGAGAAAAAGAAAAAACAAGCAAAGAAATGGAAAGTTCTCTAGGCGAATCGTTGGATAATTACGGCGTGGATAAAGAAAAACTCAAAGGCGTAAAAGTTGAGGTAAAGAAAGAATCTTCCGCCGCCGTTTGGGCGGGGCTTATTTTGCCATTTTTACTGCCATTCATTTTAATTGCCGGATTTATCTGGTTTATGATGCGCCAAGCTCAAAGAGGGAATACTCAAGCGCTCTCTTTCGGGATGAGCCGCGCTAGAATGACCGACCCCAAAGACAAAAAGAAGAAAACTACCTTTAAAGATGTTGCTGGAGCTAAAGAAGCTAAGGAAGAATTATTGGAAGTCGTTGAATTTTTAAAACATCCCAAAAAATTTCTGGCTGTCGGCGCTAAAATTCCCAAGGGCGTGCTTTTATTGGGACCGCCGGGAACGGGAAAAACTTTAATGGCGAAAGCAGTAGCGGGAGAGGCTGAAGTTCCATTCTTTAATATCAGCGGATCCGAGTTTGTGGAAATGTTTGTGGGCGTGGGAGCTTCCCGCGTGCGCGATCTTTTCAAGAAGGCCAAAAAAAACGCTCCGTCTATCGTATTTATTGATGAAATTGACGCGGTGGGGCGGCATCGCGGAGCCGGTCTGGGCGGCGGACATGACGAACGAGAACAAACCTTAAATCAAATTTTGGTGGAAATGGATGGATTTGAAACTGACACTAATGTAATTGTAATGGCAGCCACTAACCGCCCCGATGTTTTAGATCCAGCGCTTTTGCGTCCGGGAAGGTTTGACAGAAGAGTGGTTATAGATCTTCCCGATATTAAGGAGAGAGAAGCCATTCTTAGAATTCACGCCAAGAACAAACCCTTAAGAAAAGGAGTGGAGCTAAAAGTTATTGCTCAACGCACTCCCGGTTTTTCCGGAGCGGATTTGGCCAATCTTGTTAATGAAGCGGCTATACTTAGCGCGCGCCGGGAGAAAAAAACTATAGGAATAAAAGAGTTAAAAGAATCTATTGAAAAAGTTATTATGGGGCCGGAACGCAAAAGTAAAATAATGAGTAAAGAAGAGAAGAAAATAGTGGCTTATCACGAAGCCGGACACGCTTTGGTAACCGCCAGCCTTTCTCACGCCGACCCGATTCAAAAAGTTTCCATTATTTCCCGCGGCAAGGCGGGAGGATATACTATGGCTGTTCCCACTGAAGACAAGTATCTCCAGTCCAGAGCTTATTTTATTGATGAGCTGGCTATCTTGCTGGGAGGATATGTGAGCGAAAAAATCGTGTTCAGTGATATAACTACGGGCGCGTCTAACGATCTGGAAAGAGCCACTCACATGGCCAGAAATCTTATTACTCGTTATGGAATGAGCCGGCTCGGTCCCAGAACTTTCGGCAAGAAAGAAGAGTTAGTTTTTCTAGGAAAGGAAATTAGCGAAGAAAAAGATTACTCAGAGCAAACCGCTTTGGAAATTGACATGGAAGTTTCCCGCTTTCTTGAAGAGGCCAGGCAAACTGCGGAAAAAATTATTAATGAAAAAAGGGGGATTTTAAATAAAATCGCCGAGACTTTGCTGAAAAAAGAAACTATTGAAAAAGAAGAGTTTGATAAGTTGGTGGGTGAAGCTATAAGCCATAATTCATAATTAGAAATTACACACTTGATAAGAAAATTACGCTTTTATGTCATTCCCGCGCAGGCGGGAATCTAGAGTAATTTTTGAAGTCAGTGATTTCATTCTGGATTCCCGATCAAGTCGGGAATGACAAACTAGAAGAATGCGAAAAAATGAATAAGAAAAAAGAAATAAAATATTTGGCAATTATCAAAGACGCTTGGCAAATTATTTGGAACAATAAATATCTTTGGTGGTTTGGTTTTTTTATCGCTTTAGGCGGAGGAGGGAGCTCTAATTTCCAGTTGCCAATGAACAATAATGGGAAATGGGAAGAAAAAACGAAAGCGGGCAAAGAAGAGATTTTGAGTTTTATAAACGGTCATTTTGAATGGATAGCGGCGGGATTGATTATTTTAACTGCCATTGCAATCGCTCTTTTGGTATTGAGAATAATCAGCCAGGCGGCTATAATCAAATCGGTAAGTAGTATAAAAAAGGGCGGAAAGTCAAATTTTTCCATTGGATTTAAGAAAGGACGGAAATATTTTTGGAAACTTTTGGCGATTGATCTGATTTTAGGATTTTTTACGTTTGGAATATTAATTGTTCTTTTCCTTCCGGTTGTGTTTCTATTTCATGTAAAGTCTTACATTGCCGCTTCACTGTTATTAATTCTGGCAATTCTGATTTTCATTCCTTTAATAATCCTAGTTTCATTTCTGAAAAAGTACGCTTATTTTTACCTGGTGCTGGCTAAATCCGGGATTAAATCATCCATAGAAAACGCTTATCAAGTTTTCCGCAAAAATACATTACCCAGCCTGATTATGGCATTGCTTTTATTGGCTATCGGAATAATAGCGGGCATTGCCATAATTATGCTAATTCTGCCATTGGCGCTTGTGTTTATTTTGATAGGATTAGTTTTATATTTCATCCTAGCTAAGGTGGGAATTTTTATTACGGCGGTTTTGGGAATACTAATTTTTATTTTAATCGCTTTCTTATTAAGCTCAGCCGTAACGGCTTTTCGCCAAACAGCATGGCTTTTGTTTTTTCAAGAAATCGCCGCTCTTAAATCTGAAGAGGTTGGCAGTGAATTGGAAAATAAAATTGCTGAAGAAAAAGTTCCCGGGATGGAAAAAGCGTAGTACAATGTCGTTGTCATTCCGGAAAATTTCGGAGTAGCAACAGAGAAATTTATCCGGAATCTACGCGTAAAACAAAAGAAAGATTCCCAATCAAGTCGGGAATGACATAAAGAAAGTTTTGTAAATTAATTCTAGATTCCGGATATTTTTTCTTCCGCTGCGTTTCAGAAAAAATTCCGGAATGACATAGAAAATAAAAAAACCGCCATCAAATCAAGGCGGTTTTTTTATTTTTTATATTGAAACGGAAATTAAAAATCTGGCGTTATCTTATATTGCAATTCATTCCTCTGTATTGGCTAGAACTGGAACTGCCCCTTGAAAATGACGGCATATCAAATCTTCCTTCGGGACTGAATCCATTCAGCTTGCCATTAATTCCTTTGGAAAAATTACAGATTTTACCGTCTATTTCCCTTTGGATATTTCCGCGCGCGTTTCCTATGCCTTGCTGAATTGTTTTGGTGAGGATGCTTGTCACGATGCTTGTAATTACTTCAGGCATATCTTTAGCGGCAGCTAACGCTTTATTGGGAAGATCTTTCACATTAGATACCACATCTTTTATGGTTGATCCCGGAGTTACCACCATATCTCCTTTGGTTTGCGGCTTAAATCCTTGATAAGCGATAGCTCTAATTTCTGCTTCTTTTTTTCTTCTAGCTTCATCCGCTTGCTGAACTCCCTGAGCGGTTAAGGTGTATCCGAGGGGATTATTAATTGCCTTACCTGTAAAAGCGTCAAAAGCTCCCCATGTTTCATCTTCAAACATATTGGCGGCATCGCAAACATATTCCTGAAGATCCACCGTAGGCATTTCTATCGCGATAGTATATTTTTGAGCGCGGTCAG
Source organism: bacterium (assembly GCA_021159185.1). Lineage (GTDB taxonomy): Bacteria > Patescibacteriota > Minisyncoccia > Moranbacterales > UBA9337 > M55B143. Next base: position 30,651 of record JAGGSH010000011.1, on the reverse strand, counting down.
TAAGATAGCTGGAATAGTCGCTTCGCGCGAAATCTCGTCCGCAATTAGATCGGTAATTCAATCCCGACGCCCGGCCACGGGTAGTCATAGTAAAAAAATCATTCATATAAAGAGCGTTCTCTCTTTGAGGTCCCATACGAAGATAATTGTCCCAATCGCTGATAAACATAGACCCAGCCATCGTAGTCCCCGAAATTAAATTATTAACACTGTCGTTAATGGTTTGCACCGCCGCCTGCTTTAGAGCGCCCATAATTATTCCATGGATCATACCGGTTATTTTTTCCAAAACTTCTTTGTATGACATCGCCGTTATGTCCGGCCATGTCACATAGGCAGAGGCATTGCCGGCAAAAGAAAAAACAGATATGCCCAGCATCAAGCTAAATATAGTAATCTTGAATTTAGTTTTCATTTTGTTTATAAATCAATAGGAATTTCAGAAATTCCCATTTCTTTTAATTCAGTGTCTATTTCTTCCAAGAAATCCGTTCCCAAGATCACCAAGCCGTTAACTTTAGAAAGGTTGGTTATGGTGGCGATAGGATCTTGAGAGTCAAAATCACTTTCATCACATAAAGATATAGCATACTTTGTTATTTGCAATCCTCTTGTATGCAGCTCCAAAAGATTTTCAGGAACTTCTATATCTTTCAATTGTTCCAAAGCATCCTCTCCTCTGTCAGCCAAATCCTTGAAATAAGAAATGTCGGAAAGAGAAGACGAAAAAAGCGAAACTTGTTCTAATATTTCTTCTGAAAATTTTTCCAAGTCGTCTATAGAATTAACTTGATGAGGCAAACTATTTAAAATAAGGTATGAAACACTGGTTAAATATTCAACCGCATCTTCTTTTTCCTTATCTTCCCTTTTTTCTTTACTTAATGATGAATAGTCCTGTTCCTTGATTTTTATTTCGTCTTCGTTAATTTCGGGCAAATCCTCAAAAGTTATTTCGCCTTCCATTGATTCTTGTATTAAACTTTCAATGTTTTCCAGAGTTATCTTTTGATTTTCCGCATCGGTACCGGAAACTAATTCAGCTACTTTGTAAGAGACTTCTTCTGTTAGATTCTTGTTTTCCGCTTGATTCTCTTCAGTTTCTCCATTTTCATCCGTAACGCCCTTAACCGCTCCCAGCGCTTCCAGTTCTGAATCCGACTGTTCTTGGCTGATTATTTTATCTCCCGGCGCCGGCTTGAGCGGGTCATAGCCACTGCTTACTTCGGTTCCGTCGGAATAGCCGTCCCCGTCAGTGTCTTTGTTTTCGGGATCAGTTCCACGCATTTTTTCCTCTTTATCGCTTAATCCATCTTGATCGGAGTCCAAAAAAATGCTTTTATTGCTGGAAGAGTTTTCTTGCGCCGCGGTGAAAAGCGCGAAGCTGGCGATAACCAGCGCTGAAAAAATTGCCAATGATATTTTTATGTTTTTAGCTTTCATTGTTTCTATGTTACCTTAAACAAAATTATACCACAAGTTCGCTTGCCTAGCCAATTGTTTTAATGATAGATTATTATTAGTAACTAGTAATCAGTAACTTGTAACTGGGGGAATTTTAATCTTGACATTTCCCGCCCTGATTACCAGTTACTAGTTGCCAATTACCGGCTTATGCTTAAACTAATCCAAAAAATAGAAAATACTCCTATAAATTTTTATTCATGCGTGCTTTCCCTTTTATGCTTAATTATTGCGAGAGTGCTAATTGAAAATTGGCTGGGGGCTTTTTCAGGGAAAAACGGCATGAGTTTTTTTTATCATCTGACTTATAATTTGTTATTTTTCTTCACTACCTATCTTTTATTTATAGAAATAATTAAAAGGTTCCTAAAAATAAGCCTTAAGAAAACCGCCAATGTTTTGCTTTGGGGCTATCTAATAATTTTATTTCCTCCCTTGATTGATTATTTTATTTCTCACGGAAGAGGTTTTTTGAGTTTTTACGGACTGTACGGGCTAAGAGAATTGACACAAAGATTTTTTACTTTTTTTGGAGATAGTCCGGAATTTGGAATAACTTACGGGGTTAGAGTTGAGGTAGCAATAACCATGCTTTTTGTTTTGATATACGCTTATATTAAAAATAGAAGCATTGTTCGCTCTTTGTTTTTATCTCTTTTTGTGTATTTTACTCTTTTTATGCTAAGCACTTTTCCTTCATGGATAACCATCGTGATAGATGGATTTTCCAAGGGTTTTTTGACAGTGAATGAAATGGACATAGCGAAAATGTTCTTGACTCCGGTTAAATTATTTTCGCAGAAAAAAGGAAGTTTTTTGAACGCGCTTAGCATTAAAATGAGTCTGATTTATTCTTTGGTTTTTACAGCCATTATTTCGGCGGGATTGTTTTCAAATTACAAAGAAAAGTTTCTGGCTTTTTTGAAAAACTCGCGGCTTCCCCAGCTTGTTTACCACGGAGGGATGTTGTGCGCGGGAGCCGGACTGGGAATAATTTTCACCCATCCGATTTGGGAAGTGAATTTTTTTAATATAGTCGCTTTTTTAGTTGTCTTGCTAGCGGTATGTCTGGCTTGGATGGCTTCAGTGACAGTGAACGATATCGCCGACCGGAAAATTGACAAAGAAACGAACAAGAAACGCCCGCTGATTAAAAACATTTTTACGGCTAGCGAATACAAAACGATCGGAATAATTCTATTCGCCTTTTCTGTTTTATTTTCCGCTATTGTAAATTTTAAAGTTGCTTTATTGCTGATAGCTTACCAAGCGTTGGCTTGGATTTATTCCGCTTGGCCTTTGCGGTTCAAAAGATTTGCTTATCTGGCGTCTTTCGTGAGCGCCGTAGCCACACTCCTGATTTTAATTTCCGGTTTTATTTTAGTTTCCTCGGACCAAAATATTTCTCGGTTGCCTTTTTCTATCGCGGCGCTGTTAGTTGTCGGACTTACTCTGTCGCTTCCGGCTAAAGATTTTAAAGATGTAAGAGGGGATAGGCAAGAAGGTGTTTGGACCATTCCGGTAATTTTCGGGGAATATTGGGGAAAAGTTATCGTGGGAAGCGGAATTTTTATTTCTTTTATTTCCAGCGTCATTTTGCTAAACGAATTCCGCCTTTTCTGGTGGGCGATCCTGCTCGGCGGGGCGTCATTCTGGACAGTTGTTAATATGAGATCCGATTCTTCCGCCAGAATTAACTCCCGCAATGTCATTTGGTGGATTTTATCGTGGATAATTATTTACTTGCTTATTTTGACAAAAATTATTTTAGAAGGTAAAGTGTAGTATTGGTTCTTTAAAATAAAAAAACTAAAGGAGGATTTATTATCATGGCAAGAAAAGAAAAAGGATTTTCCCCAGGACAAATGGTGCTGATTATGGACATGGGAAGTGGCAGAGAAGTCCAAGGGATCGTTTGCTCAGCTTATCCATTTGGTTCTTCAGATATCCTTGTTGAAGCTAATGGAGAAAAAGTTTCATTTAATGTGAAAACTTTGAGAGGAAAAACGGTATTCGGATCTTGCATACTCAGGCATATAAAAGCGTAAGACAAGTTTCCATATCAGCGCATACGCCAGATTTAAGGTCTGGCGTTTTTTATTCATTTAATTGCGAAACTTAAAAATTAAAATAGATTGGTAAATTTCTTGCTATAGCAAGAAATTTACAGAAGCTTTTAAAGTCTTATTAAAGTTTCTTTGGCTTTTTGGAATTTTTAAAAGGCACTTCTTAAAACGGTCGTATGAAGAAGTGCCTTTTAAAGTTTTAGGTTTCAGTATAACAAACTAAAAAGTGAATCAATCAATAATTTTTATTTTATTTTTATGACAATAGAATCGCAAAATCTCAAGGCAACACTTTTAAGGATTTAAACTTTCCTCATTTCGTAAAAAACTCAACCCAAAAAATAATTTTAAAACAATTTTGTTAATTTCTTCCAGTCCTCAATACTCAACTCCTGCGCTCTCGCGGTTAGTGGAAGACCAACCGCTTTTAATTTTTCTTGAACTTCTTTTTTGTCCAATTGCAAACTATTAGACAAATTATTAACTAAGGTTTTTCTTCTGGCGCAAAACCCCGCCCGAACTATTTTGAAAAATTTTTTGCTCTTTTCCTTGGCTTTGCTATTTTCAGATAGCTTGCCTTTCTTGCTTATTTTCAAATCCCCCTGCTTCGCTTCGCTCGCTTTCCCTCTTTTCCAAAGGGGGAGTTTTTTATCTCCCCCGTTTAATACTTGATACTTTCTACTTACTGCTTTTATTACGGCGCTGTCCACTTTAGGAACCGGATTAAAAGATTTTTTATCAACATAAAATAAAATTTCCGGACGGGCGTAATACTGAACGGAAACGGACAAAAGGCTCATTTTACCCGGAGCGGCGGTAATTCTTTCCGCCACTTCTTTTTGGACCATTAAAATCATTTCCCGCGGAGAATATTCAGATTCTAAAAACATCCTGATAACGGGAGAAGTAATGTAGTAGGGAAGATTGGCGACAACTTTATAGCGTAAGTATTTATCTTCTATGTCACTCTTGCGTTCCATGTCATTCCCGCGAAGCTTGTCCTCGGCTCCGATCGGGGAGCGGGAACCTAGGATAGAATTATTAGGCTTTGTGTTAACATTCTGGATTCCCGCCTGCGCGGGAATGACAGAAAAAAGGTTTTGTAATTCCAGTAGATTTATTTTTAAAATATTGTTATTTATGATTTCAATATTTTTTTTATTTATGAATTTCCTCTGCAAATAATCAACCAGCTTCCTGTCAATTTCAACGGCGATTACTTTTTCAGCGCGTTCAGCCAGTTTTTTTGTAAGAATTCCTTTTCCCGGACCGATTTCAATCACAAAATCGGACGGCTTTAAATCGGCCGCTTTAACAATCCTCTCAGCGATTGTTTTGTCTTTTAAAAAATTTTGTCCCAGTTTTTCCGGCATAAGGATTTAAATCGCCAATCAACACGAATTTGCCCGCTAATAATTCATAATTTACTTTCCTCTCCTCCTTTACTAAGGGGGAGATGTCCGAAGGACAGAGGGGGTTTCTTAATTTATGCTGGAGCTGAAAATCTGCACACTCAATTATTTAACGCTTTTCAAATCCCCCTGCTTCGCTTCGCTCGCTTTCCCTCTTTTCCAAAGGGGGAGTTTTAAACCCAATTTTTTTGTTAAAATTTATGCTTACCGCTCCCAGAGAAAAAACAGTCCAGAACACAATCGCCAGATCGTTTTTCCAATAAGGCGTGTCGGCTATCCCGTGGAGTAAAATGTAAATCATAATTCCCAGCAACACCGGCGCTGTTTTTTTAAAATCATTCTCAGGAGAAATTTTGCTTTTAGCAATTTTTACTATCTCTCTAATCCAATAAAAAACCAAATAGAGAAAGCCGGCTAATCCCAATATCCCGCCCTGCAGCCAAAAAGCCAGACACAGATTGTGCGGCTGGGGAACCGCCCATTCCAAATAAGGCGGGAAGTATTTTTGGTATTCCAAATATTCGGACTGGAAATTTCCCGGCCCGATGCCCCATAAAAAATTATCTTCCAGTATTTTTTCCGCCGATTGCCAAATCATAATTCGCGAAGCTAAAGAAGATCGCGATTCGGCTTGCCAATTAAACAATTCATTGAACTTAGAATTGCCCGCTTGAGTTATTAAAATAATTGATAAGATAATTAACAAAACGGCAGCGATTTTAATTTTCTTAAATATTTCACCATTTTTGATTATTAAATTAACGATAATGAAACTTAAAATTACAGCTATCCAGGCGGCGTAAGAATAAGTGAGATAAAGCGCTGCTAACACAGCCGCTTGGCTTAAAAGAAATAAAATAAATAAAATAATTGCCACGCGCTTCTCAATTAAATGCCGAAGGCCGTTTTTAATCCGCGAAACTATAAAATAATTTCCCATAAAAACCGCAGGAGACAAAAACATAGCCAAATAATTAGGAGACAGAAAAAAAGCTTTTAATCTGAAATCATAAGTTAAATCGCCCTTAAAAAAATAAATCAATCCGATAAAACTGACTGCTGCCGCGGAAAAATAAAGGGCTTTAAAAATATTTTCTATATCCCTTTTATTTTTAATCTCATTCACGATAACAAAAGATAAAATTAAAGGAATTATAAGCCAGCTTTTTATAATTCCCCATTCCGCCAGACGATTCGGATTGATTAAAGCGGAAATCACCAAACCTAAAAGCATAAGAAAAATTCCCGCTAAAAATTTTTTATGCCGGCGATAAAAAATCTTCCAAGAAAAATTTCTATTTTCCGCGAGCCAAAATACAAAAGCGGTTATAATTAAAACTTCCGGGATATTAAACGGCAGTCCAAAAAAAGAAAATTTCACCAAATACAATGGGGTTGAAAGCGCTGAAAGCCAGATTAAATTTTTAGCGTTAATGATGCTCATAAACATCTGTGATATTCTTTAATGCCATTCTTATCTCTTCTTTTTGCCATTCCCGACTTTTTTCTGTCATTCCCGACTTTTTTATGTCATTCCCGACTTTTTTATGTCATTCCCGCGTAGGCGGGAATCTAGAATAGAATTACTAATTTTTTTTATTAATGTTCTGGATTCCCGCTTTCGCGGGAATGACATTCTGGATTCCCGTTCCCCGATCAAGTTGAGGATAAGCTTCATAGGAATGACACTTTCCTAAATCCTCGTCCGCTGCGACGGACGGGAATGGCATAAAAAAAACTTGCGATTTAAAGCGCTTAAGGCAATTAAAATAACCACTAACGGCAGAACCCGCGCGGAAAATAAGGCGGTTTCAAAAAAAGAATGAACGGAAAAAGCGGTTAGTCCGGCTGCCATGGCGATATAAATATATTTTAAACCATCCGCGTTTTTCCTCTTCTTTAAAAAAGAAGAAATAGCCGCCAATATTATCCCTGCCCAAATTAAACTATTTAAAATTCCCGTTTCTGCCGCGATGTCCAGATAAATATTATGAGAATAAATCGGCTCCCGATAATCAGCGCTGGGCTTTATTTCCAGAGAATATCCGCCTAAACCCACGCCCAGAACAGGATTATTTTTTACCACCTCTATGGAATTTTTCCAGGTTTCTATTCGCCCTTGGTTGGATCCTTCATTTAAGTCAAAACTGGAAATCAGCCTTTTCCCGATAGGATTGGGAATAATTATAATTAGTCCTAAAAAAATTATTCCGCCCGCTAATATTTTTTTATAACTTACGCCTGCTTTTTTCCAAAATAACAATATGCTGAAAATTATTCCCGCCAACAAACCGATATAGCCGCCTCGGGAAAAAGTGAGCAAGTCCGCCAGTAAAATAATTCCGGCTAAAAATAAGTAAGTTTTTTTATTTTTAAATTTTGTAAAACATAATCCTAGAGCTAGAAAAAAAGCCATATTTAAATAAAAGGAAAACATATGCGGATCGGGGAAAAAAGCCGTAGCGCGAAGAAAATTCTGCCCGCCGATATTAACCAGCCAACTGGGATTTTCTAAAACCGCTTGCGCGAAAGCATCGCCTAAGAAAGGAGTAATAACCGCCGCCCAGAATTCAAAAGTTTTCTTTATTCCAAAAAAGAACTGGATTAAAAACTGGAAGATTCCCAAAAGCCCGGCTAATCCCGCTCCCCATACTAAACATTGAGTTATTTTCTTTATTTTCCCACTGCTAAATTCAATTCCCGAAATTATAAAATAAAGCGGGAATATGGAAAGTAAAAAGAATAATTTACGAAGCGACCATTCTAAATTCTGGGAAACCATCAGAGAAAAAGCGCTTAAAAACAAAAAGGAAATAATTAAAAGCGTTTGAATTCTTGGAGCAATTATTATTTTTTTATTTTTAAGCCCCCGAACTATCCAGAAGAAAAACAAAAACAAAATTACCGCCCTTCCCGACGCCAAATCAATTCCTTCCGCCGGATTTAGAGCCAGCTGAAAAGGAAGATACAGGCAAAAAAATAAAAGTATTTTATAAAGCATAGCGATCAGCTTATATAAACATTTTAGATGAGTAATTGGCACGAAGCAACTGTTTAGTAAAATTAATTTGTTATTTTTTAGAGTTGCTTTTTTATGCTAAAATAAACACGAAATGATTAAGCAAGCGATAAAAAAATCCTGGCGGGTTTTTAGAATTTCTATTCCCATAACAGTGGGTATTTTATTGATTATAAATCTGCTTAATGTTTTTCTGCAAGATTGGTACGGGAAAATATTCACCGGAAACGCGCTGATTGATCCGCTTATTGGCGCGCTGGCGGGCAGTGTCTCATTTGGCATCCCTCTTACCAGTTATATAATCGGCGGGGAATTATTGCTGCAAGGAGTAAGTTTATTAGCAGTCGCGGCATTTATAATGGCGTGGGCGACAGTAGGAGTGGCTATGCTTCCACTGGAAGCTATGTATCTTGGAAAACATTTCGCCTTCGCGCGAAATGGAATAAATTTTATTTTTTCAATTATAATAGCTATTTTGACGATTTATACTTTAAATATATTTAATGGAATTTAATAAAATTAAAAACAAGCCAAAACAAAAATTTTCCGGCGGGATGAAGTTTTTTTTAATTGTTTTGATTGCGTATTTTATTATCGCCTTATTTAACGCTGAAGCGGCAGAGATTGCCTTAATAAACTTTCTGCGAATGATTTGGAAAATTATTCCTATTCTAATGGTCGTCTTTTTGGCGATGATTTTAATCAACTTTTACTTCACGGAAAAAAGAATAAAAAAATACTTTGGCCAACAATCGGGAATCAAAGGCTGGATTTACGCTATAATTTCAGGCATCCTCATCTCAGGACCTCCTTATGTTTTATATCCTTTTTTAGGAGAATTAAAAAAGCACGGTATGAAAAATTCTTTATTGGCCGTGTTTTTATATAACCGGAATGTAAAAATCCCTTTCATTCCGGTTATGATTTACTATTTCGGTTTGGCATTTACCCTGATTATATCTTTTTATATTATCGCGTTTTCAATACTAAACGGGGTATTGGTTGAGAAACTTGCGGGACAGACAAGAAATAAGGGATAAAAAAATGGCTCTTGACAAGAAATACTTATGGGTATATACTCATAATGTAATCAATTAACTGCGCGAAACATAGAATAACGCGAAATTTTATTTTATGCTTTGCGAAAAAATGTATGCCTAATAGAGACAAAACCGGACCTCAAGGCGAGGGACCGAAAACAGGCAGAGGAATGGGAGATTGCGGAGATAAAAGTGAAAGGCGACCAATTGGAAAAAGGGATGGCAGTGGCAGAGGATTAGGGCAAAGAGGTAATGGAAGAGGAATGGGAAGAAATAGATAAAAAAATCGGGATGGCTTGTTTTTAAAATAAGTCATCTCGTTTTTCTTTTTTAAATAAATAAAGTTATGAATGGAAAAAATATAGAACTGGGCCGCCCGCGAAAACGCAGGCGGATAAGATTTAGCCATAGAATAAATTACTATAAACCGCGGGGAATGCCTCTGCGTGATTTGGAAGTGGAAGAAATTTCCGTTGAAGAGTTAGAGACGCTAAGATTGAAAAACATTAAAGACTTGGATCAAAATGAATGCGCGAAAAAAATGAATATATCCCAAAGTACTTTTCAGCGCATATTATCAAAAACTTATAAAAAAATCAGCTACGCTTTAATTAATGGAAAAGCGATAAGAATAATAAGAAAATAAGATTTACAAAAATCAAGTTAAAACTCTTAACAATATTCTGGCCAGGAATTTATTTTTTACTGCCAGGACAACTATTTCGTAAAGCATCCAGCGCAGGGGACCGAAGATATAAATTGTTACAAGCAATATTTTATGTATCCTGATTTCCGCCCGCGCTTTTTTAATTTCCTCGCATTTGTAAGATGAATTTAATATTAACTTGGCGATTTCTTCTCCGGAAATAAGCGCTTGATATATTCCTTCTCCGGTGAGTCCGGACACTAGTCCGGCCGCGTCGCCGACCAAAAAAACATTGCCGAATTTATGTCCGCGATAATCGCAATTTATAGCCGCTGCTTGATATTCACCTTGCGAAAGATCTATTTTTTGGGATTTTGCCCATTTTAAAAAGTTTTCTTTGGCTTTTTTGGGAGAAATAACCATTGGAAAACAGCCATAGCCAATGGACGCAGAATTTTTATAAGGAAAAATCCAAGCGTACCAAGCGCCAAACAGTCGCGAATTTAAAAATATTTGAATATCTTTAAATTTTCTTCCTGGAACAATATATTGAAAAGCAATGCCTGTTAATTTCGTTTTAACGCCCAAGAATCTTCTAACGGCTGAATTTGACCCGTCGGCGCCCACCAAATATTTATAGCCTATTTTTTCCGAACCGTTAACGATGATATAATTTTTTTTAAATTCCGTAACCGCTGATCCGTTTTTTATTTCAATATTTTCAGCGGAACGCAATTTTTCCAATTGCCATTGCCCGAGCTTTTTTCTATCCACCGTGTATAAAAAATTTTCTCCGAATCGGAGAATCGTCTTATTAAAAGGAGTTTGGAAAATAATTTTTTGATAAGTTCGCTCAACTAAATAATCAGGAAGCTGAAGGTAATTAAAACATTTTCTGGTTAAGCCTCCCGCGCACACCTTGGGACCGATTATTTTATTTTTTTCAATCAGCAAAACACTCTTTTGGCTTCCCGCCAAAATTTTAGCGCATTGCAATCCGGCCGGCCCGGCGCCGATAATTATTACATCAAATGATTTCATAAAACATTTATTTTCAGCCTGAGGCTGATCCGCCTTTGGCGGAAAATACCTATTTAAATCCCAACAGCAATCCGGTATTATAAAATAGAAATGAGACAATCCAAGCAATTATCAGTGTAGCCGCGACTTGCGCTATTGTAAATTTCCAGCTATCGGTTTCTTTTTTAATAACGGCTATCGTAGCGACACAAGGACTATACAAGAGAACAAAAATCAAAAAGGAGAGAGCGCCCAGTGGCGTAATACAATTAGGAATAACGGAGAGAAGCCCCTCGCCGGAAACACCATGAAGCGTTCCCAGTGTTCCGATAATAATTTCCTTGGCCGCCACCCCGAACAATAGAGTTACCGCGAATGTCCAATGCCCGAAACCGAGTGGTTCAAAAATACAAGAAAGTTTTTCTCCCACGATCCCTATAATAGTTTCTTGAGAACCATATTCAGTTCCTGCCGGCAGATTGGCTAAAACCCAGATAATAACAACGGCGGCAAAAATTATAGTGCCGGCCTTTTTAATAAATAAGCTTGTTTGATGCCACGCGTGCTTCACAACATTAACCACTGTGGGCATTCTGTATGGCGGCAATTCAATAATCAGGGCTTTCTCCCGATTATTTTTAATAAGTTTTGAAAGAATTAAACTTGCCGCGAGAGCAACGATAATTCCCAAAAGATAAAGGGACATAATAACATTTACCGCATTTTCGGGGAAAAAAATGGTAGCGAATAAAACATAGGCAGGTAATTTAGCGCTGCATGAAATAAAAGAATTAGTAAATATGGCAATCATCCTTTCTTTTTTGTAGCGTATTATTCTGGTAGCCATAATGGCGGGAACATTGCATCCAAATCCCAAAATCATTGGAATAAAAGTCCGCCCGGAAACACCAAAGGTTTGAAACAGTCTGTCAATTAAAACTACTGTCCGGGATAAATATCCGCTATCTTCAAGCACGGCAATAGCTATGAAAAGAAAGAAAATAAGGGGTATGAAAGCGATTACGGATCCCATGCCACCCACTATTCCTTCTGTTAAGAAAGAAATGAGAAAGTCCGGCAGATTTAAATCTCTGATTAATTCTCCGAGGTGTCCCAATGAAATCCCAATAAAATCAACTATGGGAATTGAGATGGAAAATGATATTTTAAACATCAAAAACATAACCGCCAGAAAAATAGGAAAGGCGGTATATTTATTCAAGATAATAGAATCAATTTTTTCTGTTTTACGATTTTGTTTTTCGGTTGAGTAGAAGTGTCCGATTTCGTTTTTAATAAACCGGATAGATTCGCGATGGCTTATTTCTTCTTTGTTTTTTAAAAGCGCCTCAATATAACTTGGCTCTTTAAATTCGCTTTTGGAAACCCGAATAATTTCTTCCAGTAGTTCTTCTTTGTTTTCTCCAGTATTAGCCTCTATCTGAACGATAGGAATATTTAAGACTTTTTCTATTTTCGCGATATTGATTTTTACGCCCCGTTTAGCCGCTTCTTTGTTGAAATTAAAAGTCAAGATAATAGGTTTTTTAAGAGTTAGAAGCTCTAAAGTTAAAAGTAAATTTCTTTCTAATGCGTTCACATCAACGATCTGAATAATAATATCGCAATTTGGGCGGGTAATAAAATTTTTGGATACCTTTTCTTCATCGCTGTAAGGCGAGATGTCATAAGTTCCGGGCAGATCCACCACTTTTATTTTTTTGTCCCGAAAGTTAATTTCCCCTTCTTTTTTTTCCACGGTTTTTCCCGGCCAGTTTCCCACATGCAAACTGGAACCGGTTAAAGAATTTAAAAGGGAAGTTTTTCCTGTGTTAGGATTTCCAATTAAACCGATGGTGATTGTGTTTTTATTCCCCATCATTTTTATTTTAAATATATTTGCTTGGCGGTGCTGTTTCGTATGGCTATAAAAGTATTTAGGCACTGATAAATTCTGGGACAGCCCAGCGGAGTATTTTTTACGGGAACTATTTTTACGCCTTCAATCAAACCGAAGCTGTGCAGTCTTTCTCTAATAGCCTGCTCAGCGCTTATTTTTTCAATAACGCCTTGCTTTCCTATGGGAAGTTGCAGGAGTGATAATTTCATAAATCTCATTATACAACATTTTAACTTTATTGTCCGCAAAACCTACTCAAATAATAGATACCATTAGGTTGCGGTCGCAATCTAATGGTATCTAGAAAAATATAAAATATACAGTGGGATAAATTTCTGTAAAACAAAAACCGCCCGCTGAATTGGCAGGACGGTTTTATATCAAGTCAACTTGCAGAATTATAGATTACTTTTAAGCTCAAGGAGTTTGGCGCTGGTGATTGGTCCCACTACTCCCACCGGATCAATCCCATTTGCTTTTTGAAATTCAATGACCGCTTGCCGAGTAATCGGACCGTAATAACCGGTCGCGTTGGGGTGATTGAAAAAACCCAGATTTTTGAGAATATTCTGGATAACGGTAATTCCTTCCGGCGTGCCAGCGTTTATTTCATCAGATTCAATTCTTAAAGGAATATCGCGCAGGTCTATTCTCTTGGCGGACTTGCGGTTTTTGCCGTCGGGATTGATTACGCAAACAAGCCTTTTGGGATGATATTTTTTCAGCAAATCTTTCATTTCAAACTTGGCAATTAGTTTTTTACCGCCCGGGCTCACTTTTACATCATCAGAATCAGCTTCCTCGTTTCCGATAGTCACGGTAGCGTTCTTTCTAAAGTGCAAGCCCCAGATAGCCATTTTAAGTTTTTCCTTAAGTTCTTCCGTTTGAGGATAATATCGCTCCGCTTTCCAGCGATAAATTTTGGGTCGGCTTCTATCACTACTGCTTTCGCTGTCTTCGGAAGAATCCGAACTTGTGGCCGTATCAGACACCAGAGCAAAGGTGGTAAAGTGGCTCGTGGAAAAAACTACTTTATTGTTTTCTTTATCAATAGAATAATTATCCAAAGGTTCCCATATTCCGTTATTTTCATCCCAATAGGCCGCCACTAGATCATCCTCGGTAACAAGCATATCATCCAGTTCATCTTCATCATAAGGGATGGAAATAGTTACATTGGAATTAAATGAAGTAACCGAGGAGCCCGAGCTGTCAAACGCCGTTAATTCCATGCCCGTCCCTATCGGTTTGGCGCTGGTGGTGCGGGGAACTTCAGAAGTGGTGGAAGCGTTTAAAGTAACATTCCCGCTAGTTCCCATAGCATTGGCGGGAATAGATATTCTTGAACCGTCGCTTAAGTTAGCCACCTTTGAATTAGTTGAAGAAAATGTCGTGGAAAGAGGATCGGCCAATCCATCACTGACTGTTTCCAGATTAATGTTTTGGGTAATAGCCGCTTGGTCTTCCGTTTCAATAACTTCTTCGCCGGATTTTACATAATCAGTTGAACCTTCAACATCGTTGTTAACTCCTATATGCCAAGTGTCGTTTTGAGTAACATTAAGAATAAAGCTTCCATCATCTTCCGCTTCGGCTTCGTTATAGCCTCCGCTTTCGGACCAAGCCCAGACATAAGCGTTTCCATTGGATGCGCCGTCTAAAGCAACTGTTCCGCTTATAGTTGAATCAGATTGCTTAAATGCCAGCTCAATTCCGCTTATGGTTTGGTTTTCTTCCAAGACCACCTCGATTCTATCAGGATTGATAAGATCCGGACGGCTGGAACGGGGGAGAGAAGCGTTCACGAAATAAGTTCCGCAGGGCACTTGGATAGTAAATTCTCCGTTGGAATTTGAAACATTGTCGTTCATAAACATCGGTCCCATAAACATAGCCTCGTCTCTTTCATGGGAACTGCTTCTGTTGTCCGCGAATACTTTAACTCCTTCCATCGGGTTACCGTTCCCGTCCAATACCCGCCCGGAAATTGTAGCGTCAGCCCGGCGGATAGTTATATTTTTAGTCAGGGTGTCGCCGGAGTTTCCCGAAATAGAATTATCGGTTAATTTTTCTGAAAAATATCCGGTGGACGGGTCAATGAAGTATCCCAAACTCCAAGGATCAACCGCTGACGATAAATTCAATAAATAAGTTCCATCCGCCTGATTTACGAAAGCGTTTTGCCAAGCGCCGGTGTTATTGGTAGCGAATATTTCCATAAAAGCGTTAGTAACCTTATTTCCATTCTCATCTCTAATTTCCCCGGAAACAGTCATATCATTTTCATAGACGGTAATATTATTAGTGACAGTTTGATTGTCAGTAACGGTTATTTCGGTTGGCTCTCCGGCTGAATAATCAGATCCCGGCATCATTCCCATTCCCACATTGTAAGTTCCGGGAGGGACACTGACAGTATAGCTACCTCGACTAACCGTACCACCCAGTCCGGGTCCCATAAAAGGAGCTGTTCCGGCGCGGTCGGCGAAAACAAAACCGTAACTGTCAGCGACCATATTTCCGTTGGTATCAAGTATGCTTCCCCGAATAGTGGCAGTAGCCGCTACCAGTTTTATATTAACCGTAACTGTTTCCCCCGAAGCTATTTCCACTTGCTGGGGATTGCCATCCAACACATAACTATCCCCGCCACCCGTGAAAGGAGGCACATTTACCATCCATTTTCCGGGAAAAACTTTTATAGTAAAAGCCGTGCCGGAATTATTGACAGTTCCTTGCCCCCAGCCCATTCCTTTTATCCTGAATGCGTCAACACTCATACCAACGATTCCATTTCCATTTTCGTCCGAAATTGTTCCCGTGATATAGGCGTCTCGGGCAATTAAAGTAATCATTCCCACATTGACGGTTTCATTTTCACTAATACTAAAAGGTGTCATTTCGGGAGCGGCATAATCCTGGTCCATATCCATAACATCCACTTGATAAGAGCCAGCCGGAACATTAAGGCTGAAATTTCCGTTACTGTCCAGTTGTCCGTGCGCGCCCATTCCTATCATTGAACAGATATCAACACCAAATTTGTCAGGATTGGAAGGTATTGATCCATCAGGAAAGCGAACTGATCCTGCCACAGTAGCATTAGCTCTTAAAACCGTAAAATTGACTGTTTGGGATTCAGCCGTAGTATTTTTTTCAAAAGACACGCTCATAGGGGGCATTCCATACGACCAATCACTGCTTGATTCCGACTGGGGCATCACATCCCATTTTCCTCCCTTAACTAAAGCGGAATAACTTCCGGTAGAATCGGTGGTGTCATTAGTGAACCCGTTTCCGTCGCTAGACCAAAAATTAATAGTAGCGCCGACTACAGGCGCTCCGTCCGAATAAGTAAGCGTTCCTAAAATGGTTTTGACGGGGAGAGTAAATTGGAGATTCTGGCTTATGGTAGATCCGTTGTAAGTGTGAATAAATTCTTCGGTCATTCCCCATTGAAAATTTTCCGGCGGGGCGTTGGCAACAATCTTTACTTGCGTTCCGTTAGCAACAACAGCGCCGTATTCGGCCGATCCAATCGCGTAATATCCCAAATCGTCAGTGTCATCATAACCAAAGAAAGGCTGCCCTTCCGCGCTATTATACTCATGGATGTTTACCCAAGCGCCTTGAACAGGATTTCCGTCCGGATCTAAAACTTGTCCGGTAGCCAGAGGGGTGCCAATCGTGTAATAAGCGCGGTAGCTGGATGTCGGACTGCTGGTTCCGTCCAGTATTTCTCCGTTCGCGTTTGATGTCCAAACGGTTAGATAATACTTTCCCGTTCCGGGATTAGTCAGTCCCTCCGCTTCAATGGTTATGGCTGTTCCTCCGGATATTTCACTTCCCGCTTCGGCGCGAACCTCACTGGTTGATCCTTGGGTTAAGGAACTTATATTAGCCGTAGTAGCGGCGCCTTTAGCGAGAGAAGCGGGAACTTGGGTGCCTTCCGCGCCATTTTGCTGGAATTGTATGTGAATTTTTCCATTTACTGGAATGGTTGTTTCAGGAGTTAGCGTTATGGTGTAAGTCGTTCCCGAAACGGAAGCTGCTATATTAGCAATGGTTCCGGCTTGAGATAATTTAACTTTCCAAAAAATAAAAAAGGCGCCCGATAAAATAAGCAACCCGATAAAATTTCCCAGAAGAATTTTTTTCACATTTCTTTTTTTTGTTTTCATTTTTTTGTTTTTATTTTTTAGTTTTTTAAACTCTTTTATTATACAATACTTTTTAAAACGCGCAACTTGCTTTTTACGCAAAATAGTGTATAATAGAGGTAAGCTAAATTAAAAACGGGTGAAAGCCCGTTTTTGTGTTTTTATTTTAGAATATGAAACATTTTAAGTTTAAAAAGCTTTTAAGCGAAGCGCGCCTTAAAACTTTTCTGGCTATTTTGCTTATTATACTGCTAGACTCTTTAATGCTGTTTGTTTATTCATTCAATCGAGATATTCAAAAAGAAAACAAGGTTATTGTGGTTAAAGCTGAAGTAAATAAGGATTTAGAAAATAAAATAAATGAAATGGTAGCAGGCTATCCGATGGAAAATATGGCTCGTTATATCGCGCGGAAGGATGAAAAAGTGGCGGCCTTTATGGTGAGCATTGCCAAAAAGGAAAGCGATTGGGGAAAACGCGTGCCGGTGCTTAACGGGCAAGACTGCTATAATTATTGGGGATACAGAGAAAAAAGAGAACGAATGGGAACAGACGGACACACTTGCTTTAATAATCCCAGAGACGCGGTTAATACGGTGGCTGGCAGAATAGACAAGCTCGTTTATGAAAATAAGCTGGACACTCCCAGGAAAATGGTTGTTTGGAAATGCGGATCATCTTGCGCCGGGCAAAATCCAAAAAGCGTCAATAAATGGATTAGCGATGTGGATTGGTATTTTCGGAAGTTGGTGAATTAAAAATTCCTTTGAGAGTAGGATAAGAAAAATTATTCTCACTACAATATAACATTATATTGTAGTAGTGGTTTGTTTATATGATACGCTCTTAGATATTGGGGATTTTTATGGTATAATTTATTCATAAGAATTTATCTAAATTAATCATTGCTTATTAGAGATTATTCGGGATAAAATTAGCGTTGATTAGTGATTTATATCATTATGAAAAACAAAATTATAAGCTGGCTGGCGGCCACTTTGGCCATTATCGTTTCCGCTTATCTTCTTCCCGGAGTAACCGTTTTAAGCTTTTTCGCAGCGTTCGTGACAGCGGTTGTGCTGGGAATAATAAACGCTTTCATAAAACCGGTGCTGATAATTTTAACTTTGCCGCTGAATGTTTTAACTCTGGGATTATTCACTTTTATTATCAACGCGCTGTTGATAATGCTCACCGGCATTATTGTTCCGGGGTTTGAAGTAACCAGCTTCTGGTGGGCGCTGTTATTCGGTTTGATTTTATCTTTAGTTAATTTTATGTTAAATAGCGTTGTTGAGGATTAAACATATTGGATTGAATTTAAAATACTATTTATATTTTTTCATTTACTTTCTTTGTGTCATTCCGGAATTTTTTGTAGCAGTAGCGAAGAAAAATATCCGGAATCTAGGATGGAATTGTAAGCGTATCTAAGTTAGCTAGTTATTTCATTGTATTCGCGTTTTCTCATCCTAGATTCCCGCCTTCGCGGGAATGACATAATAAAATCCCCAGCATTTAAGCTTGGGGATTTTTAAATAATTTTTATAAAACTTCCTACTCCACTTCCGGCAGAATACCCAGGGAATCATTAAAGCGATTGATAAAATTAAACAGGCCGACTACGCTGGTGATTTCCACAATCTGGTCGTCTGTAAAATGTTTTTTCATTTCGGAGAAAATTTCCGGATTAATGTTGTAAGCGTGCTCGGTAGAGGCTTCCGCGTATTTTATGGCTATTTTTTCTTTTTCGTCGGAAATATTGTCCAGCTGGGAAATTTCTTCGTCGCTCATCCCGAAATTTTTAAGCTGCATCTTGGAAACGCTTACGCAGAATTCGCATTTGTTAATTTCTGAAACGCGGTAGGCCACTTTCCACTTGAGCATCTTATCAACGGGCGCGTCATCCATAATGGATTTGAAAAGGGTAAAAAATCCGACCAGCACATCGTCGCAATTGGCCATTACCCGCATCCATTTGGGGACTTTCCCGGTGGATGATTTAATTTGTTCAAACAATTCTTTGGCTTTTCCTTTAGTTTCTTCGTCGGCTACTAAATGAACTAGCGGTTTTGGAGTTTCCATGATGCTAACTCTCATAACCTACAACTTACAACCTACAACTTGAGAAGAAGATTGCCTAGCCACGCTAGATCTGGCAAAGCCAGACAAGTTATAAATTACGCATTTAATTTATTATATTCTTATAATAAATCATCGCGGCAAAGCGCGCAAATAAAAATACCCTTTCTCAATTTTGAGAAAGGGCTTAGCGATATCCAGATTCAAGAGTTTTAAGCTCTTTTTTTAACTTCAAAAGAGCTTTCTTTTCTATTTGGCGAACGCGCTCGCGACTTATGCCAAACCTGTTTCCAATCTCTTGTCTGTTGAGTTTACTGCGTTCCCCGATACCGAAAATAAGTCGAATCACTTTTTCTTCGCGAGGAGTTAGTCCGTTTTCACCTAAAATGCGTCGGACTTTTTCTGCTAGGTTATCTTTATCCAATTTCTCTTCAGCAGAAATCAGACTGAAATCCTCAATAAAATCCTCTAATAATGAGTCGTCATCACCTACGGGATGCTGCAAATATAAAACATTCAGAGGAAGTTTTTTGTGAAACTCTTCCAGTTTTTTGTCAAGTAAGTTCATTTCAGCGGCAATTTTCTTCCTGCGATTATGATCGGAAGAATTTTCCAACTTACGACTTAATTCTTCAAATAACTTTCGCAGATTATGAAATTCCCGCAGCTGTTCCTTTGGTATTTTGATTGTCCTGGATTTACTGTACAGGGCTTTTCTAATTGGATTTAGAATTCGCTCCTTAGCATAAGTGGAGAACCTATACCCTCGGCGCCAATCAAATTTTTCCACCGCGTCTATAAGCCCGGAATTTCCTTCCAGAATTAAATTGAAAAATGAAAGGTCAGAGCCGAACAGATATTTTCTATACTTCTTGGCGAAATGGATTACCAGCCCAAGATTACTTGATATTAGCTTATGCCGCGCTACTTGGTCTCCTTCCTCAATCTTTTTAGCTAGTTCTATCTCCTCCTCGCGTGTCAGAAGGTCAGTTTTTCCGATATCCTCAAGATATTTATCAAGTAAATCGTTATCAGGGTAAAAATCACTTTCCGTTTTCATATTGTCACTGCCTCCTTATGTTTTTCGCTTGCCGTTGGAATATTTTCAAAGGGCTGGTTTGTAGGATAGACGATTGATGAAAACTAGTCAATAAAAAGCAGGGTATTTTGACCGTGGCTTCTGAATTTTTTTAAAGCTTTTTTATGGTATAATATTAGTGTTAAAGGTTATGACAAAATACTTATCGACCTTTTGCCTAATTTTAGCACTAATCTGTGGTTTAGCTAAAATAAGTTAATTATGTAGCGCGCATTGTGTATTACGGGTACGGGTTAGAAATTAAAAGTTGAAAACCGCAGGTTGTAAAAATAATTTATGGAAAATTTAATTAAGCCTCATTCGTATCATTCTATTTCCGCGAACGAGGCGCTGAAAATTTTAAAAACTTCTCCCGAAGGATTGAGTGATTTTGAAGCGCGGGGAAGACTGGACGCGATAGGCAAGAATAAGTTACCAAGAGAAAAAAGATTTTCTTATTTAAAACTTTTTTTGTCGCAATTCAATAGCCCGCTGGTGCTTATAATACTGGTCGCGGCTTTTTTATCTTCCTTAGTGGGACATACTGTAGATGCCCTCTTTATTGTATTTGTGGTTTTTATTAATACCACAGTCGGATTTTTTCAGGAAAGCAAGGCAGAAAAAGCGCTGGAAAAATTGAGCCGGTCAGTTAAATTTTATTGCAAAGTAATCCGCCAAAAAGCCAAGAAGGAAATTTTAAGCGAGAATCTGACGCCGGGGGATATAGTTGAACTTCAGGAGGGAGACAAAATTCCGGCTGACGGACGAGTCATTCAGTCCAAGTGGCTTAAAATCAACGAAGCGGCGCTTACAGGAGAATGGCTAGGCATTAAGAAGGAAAATAAAATTCTTTCAAAAAATATCGGGATTTCGGATCAAGCCAATATGGTTTTTATGGGAACGATTGTGGAGGAAGGCCGGGGAACTTTTGTAGTAACGGCTACGGGGATAAGAACGGAATTGGGAAAAATTTCCCAATTGGTTAAAAGAGAAAAAGAAACAAAAACTCCTTTACAAAAGAAATTCGCCCGGCTTTCCCGGCAAATAGGCGCGGCAATTTTGGCGGCCATTATGGTTTTTGCCGCGATATATATTTTAAGCGGAGAAGATTTATACACAGTTTTCATAACTTCCATCGCCTTGATAGTAAGCGCTATTCCAGAAGGGCTGTTGCCAGCGGTGACAGTAGTGCTGGTGCTGGGAATGAGAAGGCTGGCGCGCAAAAAAGCGCTAGTGAGAAAACTAAACGCTACCGAGGGAATGGGAGCGGTGTCGGTAATTTGTATGGATAAAACAGGCACTTTGACCCGCGGGGAAATGCAGGTGAGCCATATCTTGGCTGGAGCTGAAGATCTTTTAGGCAAAGAAGCTAAATCCAAAAGCGCTTGCGTTCCCGGCACTGAAATTCTTGGCGATCGCTTGAAAGCCTTGGAAATCGCCGTCTTAGTGAATGACGCTTATATTGAAAATCCGGATGATGAACTATCGCGCTGGATTGTGAGAGGCAATCCCACTACTAAGGCGCTGCTGCTGGCGGGAGTGAACGCGGGCGTTAATAAAAAAGAACTTGAGCAAAATTTTTCGCTGCTAGAAGAGATTAATTTTGATTCCAGCCGAAAATACGCCGCCAATATTTATAAAATCAAAAAAAACAAGGTGGCTATTTATGTTCTGGGAGCTCCGGAAAAAATTATAGAAGCGTCAAAACAAATTTCCGATAATGGAACCGGATTGCTAATTTCTTCGCGGGAAGAAAAAAAACTATTTAAAAAAGTGGACGAATTAACCGGACAGGGATTAAGAGCGCTAGCTTGCGGGTATAAAGAAATTGCTTTGAATGAATATAATTCTCTTTCTTCTAAAGTGAAAAACGGACACAGCGATTTTCTTTTGCAAGATTTGAATTTAGCGGGTTTTATAACACTGAAAGATTTTCTCCGCGCTGATGTGTCCGGCTCGGTTGAAGTTGCCAAGAGAGCCGGGATTCGCCCGGTCATTATTAGCGGAGACCATAAAAATACCACCCGATCAATTATGGAAGAGCTTGGGGCGGATGTTAAAGACAAAAATATTCTGGAAGGCGGGGATTTGGAAAAACTGGATGATAAACAGCTTAAAGAAAAAGTAAAAAGCGTAGATATTTTCGCGCGGGTTGTTCCCGAGCATAAAATCCGCATTGTCCGCGCCCTGCAGTCCCGCGGAGAAGTGGTGGCGATGGTGGGAGACGGCGTTAACGACGCTCCGGCGCTCAAGGCGGCGGACATCGGAATCGCCGTGGGAACCGGAACGGACATTGCCAAAGAAGTGGCTGACATTGTGCTATTAGATAACAGCTTTTCGATTATTATAAAAGCTATTGAACAGGGACGGCTCATAAAAGAAAATGTGCGGAGAGTGGTGGTTTATTTGCTGGCGGATGATTTTTCCGAACTGTTTTTATTTTTTTTCGCCATAATTTTAAGGCTTCCTTTTCCGCTTTATCCCATCCAGATTCTTTGGATAAATCTGGTGGAGGACAGTTTCCCTGATATCGCGCTAACGACAGAGAAAGATGCCAAGGGGCTTATGGATGGAAGGCCTCCGGAAGTCGGCGGACCGATACTTAACCGCGATTATAAAAAATTTATGCTGTCAGTGTTTCTGGTTTCCGGGCTGGCGGCTTTTTCGCTTTTTTATTTTTCCTGGAAATTTTTCGGTGACTTGGAAAAAGCCCGCACTATAACTTTCGCTTTGATAGCTTTTGATTCTTTAACCTTCTCTTTTATAGTCCGCTCTTTCCGCCAATCAGTATTCAACCGCCATATTTTTTCCAATAAAATTCTTAATTACGCGGTCTTGGCTTCCTTTTTAATTTTAGTGTCGGGCCTATATTTCCCGCCTTTCCGGAAACTGCTCAACGCCGTCCCGCTGGAATTAACTGATTGGGGAATGATTATCGCGATAAGCCTGCTGGAACTTCTATTCTTAGAAAAATTTAAACTTTGGTTTTTAAAGAAAAAAGCAAAGCGATAAAAGCGAGAGTAAAACCAAATATTTATTCTTAGACTTAGAAGGCTTAAGGCAATACAGTAAGATTTATAAATATGTTAATAGCCAGAAAATCAAACTATAGGAATGGCATTAAGAATTATTTCTTAATCGGCATCACAATGTAAACATAATCTTCCAGTATTTCTCCGCTTTTATCATTAATGGACTTAATTCCAACCGGAGAAGATTCGTTATTAACTAAAATAGCGATATTAAAGGAAGAAATAACATTCGCGCCATCTATGATATAGCGAGAATTTAAAATAATCTCTTGAGAAGGACCGACAATATCAGCTTTTAGTTTTACTTTGTTTTCCCCTGATTCATGGGATTGCGCCTGAATAATTAAACCGCTTTTCTTAGAATCTATTTTAAGATTAATTTCTCCTGATTTACTGTCAGCAAAAACATTAGATATTTTAACCGCGCGCAAAAAATCTTCCCTGGCTAGCACTACTCGGGTGCTAAATTTCTGCGGGATAATTTGTTTGTAATCCGGATACTTCCCATTAATAAGCCTTGAAACCACTTGAACGCCATCAATTTCAAAAAATATTTGATTTTCTTCTACGGCAATATTTACCTTTTTAGTTTCAGTATTAATAGCGCGCGCTATTTCAGAAAAAGTATTATACGGCACAATGGCGGTATTTTTTTTGGTTATGAAATCCCTGTAATTGTCGCTGATTTCATTATCACTAAATTTTAAGTTAATTTCAGCTAAACGAAAACTGTCCGTGGCCGCCAGAATTATTTTATCTTCCAAAAAATCCACATTTACTCCTGAAAATTCCGGCCTATTTTCATTAATAGCCACGCAAAATAAAATTTTAGAAATAGCCTCTTTGAATTTTTGAGCCATTAAAGAAACTAAATAACTACTCTTTAATTTTGGAATAATAGGAAAATCAGCAGCATCCAAACCATTAATACGCGCGTTATAATTTCCACTGGTTATAGTTAAGGTTTGATTTTTAGTTTCCAATAATATCTTTTCTTCATTAGGCAGATTATTAACAAAATCACTTAATAATCTAGCCGGTATGGTTATTTTACCTTTTCTTTCTATCTTCGCTCCTATTTTAGTAATAATTCCTATTTCTAGATTAGTGGCGGAAAATTTCAATTGTCCCTTTTCCGTTTTTAGCATAATATTTTTTAAAATAGGAAGTGTGTTTTGTTTCCCAATTACTCTTTCAGTATTAAATATAGCTTTCTTGAAATTATTTTGAGTGCATATTAATTTCATATTATTTAAATTAAATTATTTATTACTATTATTAAGAAGTTAAAAAATGTGAATAAGTTGGGAAAATGCGTTTATTTAGTTATTTTTGAATAAATAATAAGGGTATAAGTTATATATAAATAGGTGAAAAAAAATTTAATAAAGCAGGGATAAGTATTAAGAGTATAATTTTTTAAAAACTAATCCACATATTACTAATAAATTTTATAAGATTATCCACAAGGTAGTTACCGTAATTCTCAAGGTTTTACACAGGTTATCCACAAATTTCACATTATCTTTAGTTAGTTCTATAAAGCTTATCTTGTAAAAGACTGATATCTTTTTTAATCTTATTGTTTTTTTCCAATTCCTTACTTATCTTTATAAAAGCGTATAGCGCGGTAGTATGATCTCTTCCTCCAAAATATTCTCCTATTTCAGGGTAAGATGCTTCCAACTCGCTGCGAACCAAAAACATAGCAATTTGGCGAGGAAGGGCTATTTTTTTTCTTCTGCCCTTTTTTATTATTTCCTCACTGGTAATTTCGTAAAAGTCAGCCACTATTTTAATAATGTTTTTATAATTTACACACTTTCTCTTACTACTGGATATCGTATCTGACAAAGTATCCTCAATAGACTCCATAGAGAGCGGTTTTCTGCCGAATTGGCAGTTGGCAATTACTTTATTTAACGCTCCTTCCAGTTCGCGGACATTATTTTTAATATTTTCAGCGATAAATTTAATTAAATCTTCCTCTATAAAGAAATCTTTTTCGGCTGATTTTGAGCGCAAAATAGCTATTCTAGTTTCTAAATCGGGATTTCCGATATCGGCAATCATTCCTCCTTCAAAGCGGGAGCGCAACCGCTCCTCTAGTATTTGAATATCTCCGGGCGGTCGGTCGCTGCTAATAACAATTTGCTTATTTAACTGATAAAGAAAATTAAAAATATGAAAAAAAATGTCTTGGGTTTTTTCTTTTCCGGAAATAAATTGGATATCGTCAATAATTAGAAGATCGGCTTGCTGATATTTATCCTTAAACTGGTCAACTTTCCGATTTTTTATGCAGTCTATCAATTCACTGGTAAATCTTTCAGATGAAATGTAAATTACTTTTTTTTGATGGCCATCTTTAGATATCTCATTGCCGATAGATTGCAAGAGGTGAGTTTTTCCCAAGCCGACACCGCCGTAAATAAATAAAGGATTGTAATTAGTTCCCAAGCTTTGAGATACGGCGTAACAAGCTGCTCGCGCCAATTCATTATTTTCTCCTATAATAAAATTATCAAAAGTGTAGCGGGGATTTAATCCGACACTGTAATTTATTTGCGTGTTAGAAACAATCCCATTGGGATGCAAATCAATAATTTGGTTTTGCTTAGGCGCTTTTATGGCGTCAATATTTTTAATTTGGCATTGCCGCTTATCTTGAGGATTGCAAATAACGCAACTTATTTCTTTAATATTTTCTTGAAAATTACGCAGAGCTTGCAAGATGTGCGCCTTAAATTTATTTTCCAACCATTCTTTAGCGAAGCCGTTGGGAACACTGATAACTACGCGCCCATTCTCATTGGAAAGAATAAAGGTATCTTTAAACCATGTGGTAAACTGAACTTTAGAAATAGATAATTCCACCTCTCCTAAAACAGCTTGCCAAATTTCTTCATTGGTCATAAGATTGAATTTATCTTCATAAAAAATTATAGCACAATCAAAAAAAACTTACTACGAAAAATGTTAATAATTTTGTGCATAAGATGTTAATAATTTTTTTATTTTTTCAAGTCTATAATTGACTTTTTTAATTTTATTGCTAAACTGTTAAATAGTTGTAAAAAAGTAATTCACTTTAATTTATTATATGAAAACAAAGCGAACATATCAACCAAAAAAAAGGAAAAGAAAAAAAGCGCATGGTTTTAGAAAAAGATCCCAAACTAAAGATGGCCGGGAAGTGCTTAAAAGAAGAAGAAGAAAGGGAAGGAAAAAAATGTCTGTTTAGGCCGAGGAAGTTTAAGTATTTAAAATAAAAAATAAATGATTGCTATTTTTCATACATTAGTTTATCAGCCATTATACAATATCCTAATTTTTTCTTATAACTTTATTGGCCAGGATTTTGGAGTTGCTATTGTCATCACCACGATATTTTTAAAAGTTGTGATGATTCCGCTTTCCAAAAAGCAGATTCAGTCTCAAAAAAAGCTTCAAGAGTTGCAGCCTAAAATAAAAGAGCTTCAAAAAAAGCACAAAGATAATAAAGAAGAGCAGACTAAGGCGCTGATGGAGTTTTATAAGAAAAATAAAACCAATCCTTTTTCCGGGTGTGTTCCTTTAATTATCCAATTAATTTTTTTAATTGCTATTTACAGAATTTTATTGAACATTTCCGCGGCGGGTTTAAATGTTGAAGCAGGAAACTTATATTCCTTTGTGTCTAATCCGGGCAAGATAAATCATTTATTTTTAGGAATTATTGATATGGCTAAGCCCAGTCCTGTTTTGGCGGTTTTGGCTGCTGCCTCGCAATATTGGCAGACTAAATTAATGATGGCTAAAAACAAAGAGAAAAAAGAGAATATTAAAAAGGATTCAGATGGCAAGCCTGACTTCGCGCAGATTATGAGCAAGCAAATGATGTATCTAGGCCCCCTGTTAACTCTTTTTATTGGCATTAAGTTCGCCGCGGGATTGGCGCTTTATTGGCTGATTTCCACATTATTTATGGTTTTCCAGCAATTATATATTTTTAAAAAGTAAGATTTTATGTCATTCCGGAATTTTTTCTGCAACGCAGTGGAAGAAAAAATATCCGGAATCTGCGCGTAAAAAAAGAAGGATTCCCGATTAGGCCGGGAATAACAATGAAAAAATTAAAATTATTATGGAAGAAAAAGATTTAAAAATCGTTAAAAAATCCATAGAAGATTTAGTGAAAAAGATGGGCTTTAAGGCGAGAACAGAACTAATTACCGAAGATAAAGACGATCAAGAAAATTTAACTTATAATATTAAAACTGAAGATCATTCTGATTTTCTTATCGGGCAATATGGCGCTAATCTTCAAGCTCTTCAGCATATAGCCAGGCTGATTGTTAGAAAAAAGACAGACAATATGATTAAATTTACGCTGGATGTCAATTCTTATCGCCGGCAGAAAAATGAGCTTATTATAGAACAGGCCGTTTCTGTCGCCCAAAAAGTCATAAAAGAAAAAAAGGCGGTCATAATGAGTCCGATGACGCCTTACGAGAGAAGGCTTGTACATATGGAGCTGGCAAATAAGGATTATGTTACAACGGACAGTATCGGAGAAGGTGAAAGCAGAAAAGTGATTGTGAGACCGGCTTAATATGTAGCAAGCAGTATGTAGTATGTATCACGCATAAAGCAAAGTGTTTTTTGCGGTGACATATCATCTCCCATAATACATGCTACTTATTATATAACATTTCCCCAAAATGATTGCCAAAAAAATAGCTTACAATGTCGTTTTTAACGCTGTCGCTAAGGTTTTATCTACTGTTTTGGCGTTGGTGGCCATAGGTTTTATTACTCGCTATTTAGGAAAAGAAGGTTTTGGAGATTACGCAACGGTGCTTGCGTTTTTTTCTTTTTTTGGAGCGATAGCCGATATGGGACTTTGTTCCGTATCTGTCAGGGAAATATCCAGAAAGGGGGCTGACGAAAAAAAAATAATGGGAAATGTGTTTGTGCTTAGGGTAATTTCTTCACTGTTTGTTTTTTCACTGGCTCCCATAATTATAATATTCCTGCCCTATTCGCAGGAAGTTAAGCTGGGAATATTGCTGTCAGCGGCGGCTTTTTTGTTTTCCTCCAGTTATATGGTGCTCAACGGAATTTTTCAGAAAAATCTGGCGATGGATAAGGTGATGGCAGCGGAGCTTTTTGGAAAAGTTATTCAGGTGGGATTTATTATTTTAGCTATAAAAAGTGACTGGGGGTTTATGGCGATTATTTTTTCTCTCGCGCTTTGCATGCTGATTAATTTCATCTTAGTTTTTCTTTTAAGTCGGCGATATCTTAAATTCAAGCCTAGAATAAATTTTTCTTACTGGAAAAAATTTCTCAAAATGTCTTTTCCAATGGGCATTTCGGTTATAATCACTTTTATGTATTTTAAAATGGACACCATAATGCTGTCTATAATAAAAGGCAGCGCCGATGTAGGAATTTACAACGCTGCTTACAAAATAATTGAAAATATTACTTTTTTCCCGGCAATGATAATAGGGCTTATTCTGCCTCTAATGTCGCGTTATATTTTTACTGATCGGGAAAAATTTGAAAACATATCCAATAAAACTTTTAAAATCTTCTGTATTTTAACGGTGCCACTGATCGTGGGCGCGCTTTTTTTGGCGGAAAAAATTATCGGATTGATTGGCGGAGCCGGCTTTATGGAATCAGCCAATATTCTGCGCGTTTTAATTTTTGCTTTGGCTTTCATTTTCTTCGGACACTTTTTTAATAGCATTTTATTAGCCGGGAGCTTACAGAAAAAGCTAATGGAAGTTCTGGCTTTTTGCGCTATCTTTAATGTCGGAACCAATTTAATCGCAATTCCTTGCTATTCCTATAGGGGAGCGGCGATTGCCTCCGTTTTTACCGAAATGTTGGTAGTGGCGCTGACCTTCTGCTTGACAGTTAAATATCTTGATTACAGGCCAAAGATTGAAAAATGGAAAGGCTTTCTTTTTTCCGGACTGGCGATGGCCGCTTTCCTTTTTACTTTTCAAGAATTGAATTTATTTTTATCGGCCATCGGAAGCTCCGCCGTATATTTTATTTTTCTCTGGCTGACCAAGGCCATAAGCAAAGAAGAAATTTTAAGTATTGTCGGGCGCGCGTCGTAATATGAGCAATAATTTTCCTAAAGTTTTTGTCATTATTTTAAATTATAATGGCAGGAATACGATAAAAGAATGTTTGGCCAGCGTTTTTCGGATGAATTATCCAAATTTTGAAGTAGTAATAGTGGATAATGATTCCCGGGACGGGTCTTTTGAATTGGCTAAAAATTCTTTTCCTAAAGCGCATTTTATTAAAAATAAAAAAAATTTGGGATTTGCGGCGGGAAGTAATATCGGCATTAGGTTTGCTTTGGAAAAAATGGCGGATTATGTTTTTCTTCTAAACAATGACGCCGTAGTTTCCAAAAACACCCTTTCTGAATTGATTAAAGTCGCTCAAAGCGAAAAATTAAAATCAGCGGGCATATTCAGCCCCGTAATTTTTAAAGGAAACACGAAAAAAATTTGGTTCGCGGGAGGGAAGATAAACTGGCTCAAAATGAGAGCCATTCATAAAAATAAACTGCAAGTTGCAAGTTGCAAGTTGCAAGTTACAAGTTATGCTACTGGTTGCGCTATGCTGGTTAAAAAAGAAGTCTTTAAAAAAACAGGGCTTCTTGATGAAAACTTTTTTCTTTATTACGAAGATGCCGATTTTTGCGTAAGAGCCAAAAAAGAAGGATTTAAAAGCGCGGCAGTTGCCAGCGCCAAAGTAAAACATTATGAAAAAAGCGAGGAAAATAAAAAAGCTAAAACTTATTGGCTGGTAGTTTCGGGAATTTATTTTTTCCAGAAAAATTCTCCATGGTTTTTAAGGCCATGGATAGCGGTTTATTTAATAATGAGAAAATTAAAAAATAAAAGAGATGTTGCTTTAGGAAAAGGCGGTGAGTTAGCTAAAGAAGTAGCTAGGGCTTATAAGGATACGAAGCCTGCTTAAATTAAGGAATGTATTATTTTATCGCCTTTATTTTTTTATGTCATTCCCGCGCAAGCGGGAATCCAGAGAATATTCTGAGGCTAGTGGTTGTATCCCTGCCTGCCGGCAGGCAGGCTAGATTCCCGCCGGAGTTTATCCCGTATTTATTACGGGATAGGAATGACAGTATGGAGTTCTATAATTTCAAGAGAATTCAAAAATGCTAGACAAAACTAATCTATCTTTCATAATCGTAAATTACCGAAGCGAGCGGTATTTGAAAAAATGCGTCGCTTCGCTTTTTGATAAAATAAAAGATGTAAATTTTGAAATTATTATCGTTAATAATGACGAGAATAATTTAATAGAATTAGAAAACGCGAAAATAATAAACCCAAAAAAGAATGTGGGATTTGGAAAAGCTAATAATATCGGCGCGCAAAAAGCCGTAGGAGAATTTTTATGTTTTTTAAATCCGGATACATTATTAATTTCTGAAAATATAAAAGAAATTGTAAAAGAATTTGAAAAAGATTCTGAAATCGGCGCGATAGGACCTAAAATCTTAAATAAATTTAATAAATCTCAAGAATGGAGCGCGGGAACAAAAGTTAATCTTTGGGATTTAATAAAAAACAATTTGGGTTTCAAGAAGAGCCGAAAAATTTGGGAAAGTAAAATAAAAAAAGAAGCGGATTGGGTGAGCGGCGCCGCTTTTTTTATTCCCTGTTCATTATTTTTAAAACTGGGTGGATTT